>JASGFO010000100.1:0-13308 GCA_047605505.1 Gordonia sp. (in: high G+C Gram-positive bacteria)
ACACATCGCGATGGAGTGCCGAGGGCATGTGCGAACCGACGACGAAGAGCGGGGTATCAAGGCGGGGGCACCGCGGCGCCGGAGGCGACGCCGAAAGCAGAGAGCGGGGTATCAAGGCGGGGACACCGCGGCGCCGGAGGCGACGCCGAAAGCAGAGAGCGGGGTGTCAAGGCGGGAGCACCGCGCGGACGGAGTCCGCGCCAAGGTTGCTGTGTTCCCGCCGGCCCCGCGATGCAGGAGGAGGGGCGCGCATGCCCCCACCGTGTGTGAACACATCGCGATGGAGTGCCGAGGGCATGTGCGAACCGACGACGAAGAGCGGGGTGTCAAGGCGGGGACACCGCGGCGCCGGAGGCGACGCCGAATAATTGTGCTTGCATAGGTGTGTGGCGCGCACTCGATCGAAGATGTCTGCCGGCGCAGGGACGGCGCTGCGCGCGCATCTGGTGAGCGGGTCGGGGGGGCCGGTCTCCGAGCGGGTGTGGCCGTCGTCGGTGCGGGCGGTGATCGAGGCGGTGGATCGGGTGGGGGGGCCGCAGCCGTGGCGGCCGTATCGGGTGCATGGCGGGCCGGGATCGGGGAAGACTGCGCTGGTGGTGGATGCGGCGGTGGCACGGTTGACGCGGCCGGACACCGATCCGGAGTCGGTGCTGGTGTTGACGGCGAATCGTCGTGCGGCGATGGAATTGCGGGAGGAGATCACGCGGCGGGTGTTGGCGGCGGCGTCGGATGGGCCGGCACTGGGTGGGGCGTTGCGGGAGCCGCTGGTGCGGACGGTGCATTCGTATGCGTTCGCGATTCTGCGGTTGCAGGCTCAGGCGTATGGCAATCCGCCGCCGCGGCTGATCACGGGTTCGGAGCAGGATGTGGTGTTGCGGGAGTTGTTGGCCGGTGACATCGAGGATGGTGCCGGCTATTGGCCGTCGCATCTGCGGGCGGCGTTGGGGACCGATGGTTTTGCGCAGGCGCTGCGGGATCTGATGATGCGGGTGGCCGAGCGGGGTTTGGGGCCGGAGGATCTGGAGGTGCTGGGCGCCGAGCAGGCCCGCCCGGAGTGGGTGGCGGCGGCGCGGGCGTATGCCCAGTACGAGCAGACCATGCTGTTGCGGGGGGCGGTGGGTTCACAGACGCCGGGGGCGTCGGCGCCGGCGGTTGATGCGGCGGAGTTGGTGGGGTCGGCGTTGTCGGCGTTTGCCACCGACCCGGAGCTGTTGGCCGCGCAACGTGCGCGGATTCGGCATGTGATCGTCGATGACGCGCAGCATCTGGATCCGCAGGCGGCGCACCTGGTCCGGTTGGTGGGGACGGGTACCGCGTCGACGATCATCGCTGCCGACACCGATCAGTCGATTTTCGGGTTTCGTGGTGCCAGCTCGCGTTTCGCCGATGAGCTGGTCGAGCGCGGGTCAGCCCGGGATGTGTTGTTGGACACCGATTTTCGTCATCACCGCGAGATCGCGGTGGTGGGGCGGGCGCTGGCGGCGCGGCTGCCGGGGGCGCGGGCGCATCCGTTTCCGCGGGTGCCGGAGGGTCGTGGGGGGCCCGGTGGCGCGTCGGTGCGGGTGTTCGGCTCGGCGGCGAAGGAGGCGACGGCGGTTGCCGATCTGTTGCGGCGGGCGCATCTGTTCGAGGGCGTGCCGTGGTCGCAGATGGCGGTGATCGTGCGGTCGGTGCATCTGGCGTTGCCTGCGTTGCGGCGTGCATTCCGGTCGGCGGGGGTGCCGTTGACGACACCGACCACCGATCTTCCGTTGCATCGGCAGCGGGCGGTGGCGGCGTTGATGGGGGTGTTGCGGGCGGTGGCGGCGCGGGTGGGGGAGAAGGGCGTCGACGAGGAGACGTTCGCGGTTGCCGATGCGCTGGCGTTGTTGACGGGGCCGGTGGGGATGGGCGATCCGGGGGCGATGCGCCGGTTGCGGCGCGGGGTCCGGCGGTGTGATGAGACGGCCGGTGCGGACCGGGCGGACCGGGACTCGTTGACCTCGTTGCGGCTGGCCGTGCTGGATCCGGGTGCCGGCGCCGACTACGTCGCGGCGCTGTCCGAGCAGGAGGCGGCACCGCTGGCCCGGGTGCTGGATGTGGTCGCGGCGGGTGAGCGTGTCTGTGCGGCGGGGCGGGGGGTGGAGGAGACGTTGTGGGCGTTGTGGTCGGCGACGGGTCTGGAACGACGGTGGGCGGCCGCGGCGATCCGCGGGGGGCCGGCCGGTGAGCAGGCCGATCGTGATCTCGATGCCGTGATGGCGATGTTCGCCGCGGCCGCGGACTTTGCCGATACGCTCCCGGCGGCCGGCCCGGCGGCCTTGGTGCACTATCTGTCACAGTTGCAGATCCCGCGGGACGGCCGGGCCCCGGCGGTCTCGGCGGAGGCGGTGACGGTGCTCTCGGCGCATGCGGCGGCGGGGCGGGAGTGGGAGGTGGTCGCGGTGGCCGGGGTGCTCGACGGGTTGTGGCCGTCGTTGCGCAGCCGTGGCAGTGTGCTGGCGACGGGGCAGCTGGTGGATCTGCTCGACGGTGTCGATCCGGCGGTGCTCGAGCAGGTGTCGCGTGGTGCCGGGGCGCTTGCCGACGAGCGTCGACTGTTGTTGGTGGCGTGTACCCGGGCGCGTCGGCGGTTGCTGGTGACCGCGGTGGAGGACGGCGGCGGTGACTCGTCGCCGTCGCGGTTCGTCGGCGAGATCGCCGATGTGTTGGCCGCCGATGCCGCCCGCCGCGATGTCGCCGATGCGCCCGATGCCGCGTTGGCCGACGATCTGCCGGTGGATCCGGGCATCGACCGGGTATTGAGTCTGCCGTCGCTGGTGGCGACGCTGCGGGCGGCCGTCGTCGCCGGTGTCGAGGCCGGCGGCGAGCCCGACGACCGAACCCGGGCGGCCGCGGAGTTGCTTGCCCAGCTTGCCGATTCGGATATTCCGGGGGCGCATCCGCGGGACTGGTTCGGGTTGGCCGGCCCGTCCGCCACCACGCCGCTGTGGAGCCCGGGGGCCGGGCCGGTGGTGCTCTCGCCGTCGACGGTCGACCAGTTGAGCCAGTGCTCGTTGCGGTGGCTGCTGGAGCGTGCGGGGGGCCGCGACGGCGACGGCACGCCCGCGCTGACCGGGACGCTCGTGCACACCCTGGTGCAGGCCGTCGCCGGTCAGATCGACCCGGCCGAGGTGACCGGTGCGCTGCGCGCCATCTGGGAGCGCGTGGATGCCGGCGCGGCCTGGTATTCGGCACATGAGCTGGAACGGGCCGAGGCGATGCTCACCCATTTCCGCGAGTGGTTGCGGATCTCCCGCGACGAGCTCACCGAGGTGGGCGTCGAGACGGTCATCGATGCGACGATCCCGCCGGCCGCCGATCCCGGCGAGACCCCGGCCGAGGACGGCTCGGATCTGCCCGTGCGGTTGCGGGGCCGCGTCGACCGGCTGGAGAAGGACGGCCAGGGCCGCCCGGTGGTGGTCGATGTGAAGACGGCCAAGACCCCGATCAGCAAGAACTCGGCCGCCGAGCATGCGCAGCTGGCCGCCTACCAGGTGGCCCTCGCCCACGGCGGGGCGCGGGAGTTCACCGGGGAGGACCCCGGGCCCGGCGGTGACGGTCGGCCCGGGGCGGCGCCCGTCGAACCGGGCGGCGGCCGCCTGGTCTATGTGTCCAACGGCAACCGGACCACCGGCGCCGCCGAACGGGAGCAGCCGGCGCTGACCCCCGAACTGCTCGACGAGTGGGTCGGCGTGGTGCGGCGCGCCGCCCGGGCGTCGATCGGCCCGGTGTTCGCGGCCACCCCCAATCCGGGTTGCCCACACTGTGCCCTGGTCACGAGCTGTCCGGCGCAATTGCGGGGCAAGGCGGTGACCGATGACTGATCGGCCCCGGATCCCGGCGACCTCCCTGGCCGCGGCGTTGGGGCTGCCGTTGCCCACCCGTGAGCAGATTGCGGTGATCGAGGCGCCGAGTGCGCCGATGCTGGTGGTCGCGGGGGCCGGTGCGGGTAAGACCGAGACGATGGCCGCGCGGGTGGTGTGGCTGGTGGCCAACGGCATCGTCGGACCTGACGAGATCCTCGGCCTGACGTTCACGCGCAAGGCGGCCAGCGAGCTCGGTTCCCGGATTCGCCGTCGGCTGGCGATGCTGTCCGGCTCGCCCGCGCTGATCGGCTGGGATCCCGACGGCAGCCTTGCCGCCCGGCTGCGTTCGGCAGATCCGGAGGTGAGCACCTATCACGCGTACGCGGGTCGGCTGATTGCCGATTTCGGGCTGCTGCTGCCGGTGGAGCCCCATGCGACGTTGCTGTCGGAAACCGAGCTGTGGCAGATGGCGTTCTCGCTGGTGTCCACGTGGACCGGGGAGCTCGACACCACCAAGACACCGGCGACCGTCACCGAGTCCGTGCTGCGGCTCTACGGTGAGATGTCGGAGCACCTCGTCGATCTCGACCGGCTGGCCTCCTGGGGGGACGACCTCTACCGGATGGTCGACGACCTGCCCAAGGGACCCCGGCAGCGCGGCGGCCCCAATGCCGCGCTGCGCGCCGTGCAGGAGGCCATCACCGAACGCAGGCAGCTGCTGCCGCTGGTCGAGGCATTGATGCGCACGATGACCGAGCAGGCGGTCCTCGATTTCGGCAGTCAACTGTCGCTGGCCGCGAGGCTCGTCGCCCGACATCCAGAAGTGGTTGCCGCGCAGCGTGAATCGTTTCGGGCCGTGCTGCTCGATGAGTATCAGGACACCGGGCACTCACAGCGGATCCTACTGTCGACGCTCTTCGGCGGGAGCAGCCCCGACCAGGCGCCGGTGGCGGTCACCGCGGTCGGCGACCCGATCCAGTCCATCTACGGCTGGCGCGGCGCGTCGGCGGCGAATCTGCCCCGGTTCGCCACCGACTTCCCGCTGCCCGACGGCAGCCCGGCACCCTGCCGGGAACTGCTGACGAGCTGGCGCAACCCGATACAGACCCTCCGGCTGGCCAACGAGATCTCCGAAGAACTACGCAGGCGCGGTGTTCCGGTCAGCGTGCTGCGGCCCCGGCCCGACGCGCCGACCGGCACGGTGCGGATCGCGCTCGCCGACACCGTTGTGGATGAGCGGAACTGGATCGCCGACCAGATCGAACAGCGATACCACCGGCCCGACGGCGCGGCCCCTCCGACCGTTGCGGTGCTGGTGCGCCGTAACGAGGACTCGGCGCCGCTCGCCGCCGAACTGGAGAGCCGCGGCATCCCGGCCGAGGTCGTCGGCATCGGTGGGCTGCTGTATGTCCCGGAGATCACCGACATCGTCGCGACCCTGCGACTGATGGCCGACCCGATGGCGGGCAGCGCCGCGATGCGGCTGCTGACCGGCGCCCGATGGCAGCTCGGCGCCACCGACCTCGCCGCGCTGTGGCGGCGCGCGACCGAGCTGGCCGCCGGTCAGATCGCCACCGGCGGCCTCGTCACCACCCGCTCCGAGCTCGATGAGGCCCTCGACGCGGTGCTGCCGACCGAGGTCGTCGACCGGGCCGGCATCGCCGATGCCGTCGTCGATCCGGGCCCCGCCGACCGCTACAGTCCGGATGGCTATGCGCGAATCAAATCGTTTGGCGCACAATTGGAATCATTGCGACGACGAATGGGTCAGCCGCTGCCCGAGCTCGTTGCCGACGTCGAGAACACGATCGGCGTCGGGGTGGAGGCGCAGATCCGTGCCCGCCGGATGCGCGGCGCGATCACCGGCCGCGAGCACCTCGACGCCTTCGCCGAATACGTCACCCGCTACGCCGAACGCCCGGGTGCGACGCTGTCGGGACTGCTGGCGTTCCTGGACACCGCCGAGAGCATCGAGAAGGGGCTCGAGCCGGGCCGGGTGGAGGTTGCCGAGCAGCGGGTTCAGATCCTGACCGTGCACGCCGCGAAGGGACTCGAATGGGATGTCGTGGTGTTGCCGCACCTGTGCGACGGCATTTTCCCCAGCGGCAAGGCCGACACCACGTGGTTGCGCAGCGCCCGGGAGCTGCCCGGCCCGCTGCGTGGCGATCTCGCCGAGCGGGCGGCCGGCACCACGGCCGCGCGGCCGGACGGATTTCCGGTCCTCGATCTGCGGCGTGTCGGTGATCGCAAGGATCTCGAGGATGCCCTCACCGAACACAAGGAGGACATCGCCGAACGCCGTCTCGAGGAGGACCGGCGGCTGTTGTATGTCGCGATCACCCGTGCGCGGGCCGATCTGTTGGTCTCGGCGCACCACTGGTCGGCCGGCGCCGACAAGCCGCGTGGCGGCTCGCCCTTCTTCGACGAGCTTGTCGCGATCGTCACCGCAGCCCTCGAATCCGGGGGCGGCGACGATGCCGCGGCGGCGGACAGTGCGGGGCTGTTCCTCGACCTCGCCGCACCCGAGCCGCCCGCAGGCGCCGAGAATCCCCTCGCCGCGATCGCTGCGGCCCACTCCTGGCCCGCCGACCGCCTGGGTGAGCGTCGCGGCCAGGTGCAGGCCGCCGCCGACCTCGTGCTCGACGCCCTTGCCCACCGCGCCGCACCGTCGCTGTTCGACGAACCCGCCCCGTCCCCCGATACCCCGTCCCCCGACGCTCCCTCGGTGGCCCCCGGCGACGAGATCGCGGCCTGGCGCGCCGAGGTGGCCGCGCTCCTCGACGAGCACCACCGCGTCAACCAGGCCGAGGTGGAGGTGGCATTGCCCTCGCACCTGTCGGTGAGCCAGCTCGTCGAACTCGACACCGACGAGCGCGAGTTCGCCCGAAAACTGCGCCGGCCCACCCCGTTTCGGCCCAATCCGATCGCCCGGCGGGGTACCGCGTTCCACGCCTGGGTGGAGCGCTGGTTCGGGGCGACACGGCTGCTCGACATCGACGAACTCCCCGGCGCCGCCGATGAGAGCGCCGCACCCGATGCCGAGCTCGACGCGCTGCGCGAGGCATTTCTCGCCTCCCCATGGGCCGACCGCAGCCCCACCGAGGTCGAGGTGCCCTTCGAGACCGTCATCGGCGAGACCGTCATCCGCGGGCGCATCGACGCGGTCTTCGCCGAATCCGACGGATCCTGGACCGTCGTCGATTGGAAGACCGGTGCGGTCCCGGAGCCGTCGGCCCGCTCGTCGCTGTTCATCCAGCTCGCCGCCTACCGCATCGCCTGGGCGCAGCTCACGGGCGTCCCGCTGGATCGGGTGGCGGCCGCGTTCCACTATGTCCGATCCGGCTACACCTTGGCCCCCGACGATCTGCCCGGCCCGGCCGCGCTCGGCGCCTTGCTGGCCCGATGAGCTAGATTCACATCCTGTGAAGCAACGTGCGCGACGCACCATGCGCTCCCGGGGATTTCCCGGGTTCCACCGGGACGGCGGCCTGTCCGAAGGCCCCGACTACGCGCTGGTCGGTGTGGTCCGCATCCCGGAACTCCAACAGAGCCCGGGCCGTGCGATCGGCCGGCGTGTCATCTTCGCGGTCGTCGCCCTGTTCCTGACCGCGGTGCTCGTCTTCGTCGACCGCAACGGCTACCGGGACGTCCAGGAGAACCCGCTGTCCTTCCTCGACGCCCTCTACTATTCGGCGGTCACGCTGTCGACGACCGGCTACGGTGACATCACGCCCCTGACCCCGTCGGCGCGACTGATCAACCTGCTCGTCATCACCCCGCTGCGCGTGCTGTTCCTGATCGTGCTCATCGGCACCACCCTCGAGGTGCTCACCGAACGATCCCGGCAGGCGCTCAAGATCCAGCGCTGGAGGAACAACGTGCGTAATCACACCGTGGTCATCGGGTACGGCACCAAGGGCCGCACCGCGGTCGACGCGATGATCGGCGACGGCATCAAGCCGGCCGACATCGTCGTCGTCGACGCGGATCCGGTGGTCCTGGAGGCCGCCGAGGCCGACGGTCTGGTCACCGTCCGCGGTGACGCCACCAAATCCGATGTGCTGCGGCTGGCCGGGGTGGCGCACGCGGCGAGCATCGTGGTCGCGACGAACCGTGACGACACCGCGGTGCTGGCGACACTGACGGCCCGCGAGCTCAATCCGCGCGCCAAGATCGTCGCCTCGATCCGGGAATCGGAGAACACCCATCTGATGCGGCAGTCGGGTGCCAATTCGGTGGTGGTGTCCTCCGAGACCGCGGGCCGTCTGCTCGGCATCGCGACGATGACACCGTCGGTGGTCGAGGTCATCGAGGACCTGCTCACCCCCGATGCGGGTTACGCGATCGCCGAACGCGAGGTGGATCCCACCGAGACCGGCGGCTCGCCCGCGCATACCCGCGACATCGTGTTGGGGGTGGTCCGCGACGGTGTGCTGCATCGCGTCGATTCCAGTGTCGTCGAGCAGATCGAGGTGGGCGACCGGCTCCTGTACGTCCGCAAGGGTGCCGCGGAGTAGTCATGTCCTTCGTCTTCGAGCAGCCGCCCATGCTGTCGCGGGCCACCTTCGACCGTGCCGACGCGATCCGCGACGACCCCGACCGGATGCGCGCAGGCTGGGCATCGGCGCAGGTCCTCGAGATCGATCCGGCCGGCCGCTATCCGGTCACCGACGCCGGTGCACTGCGCTGGCGACCGGCCGTCGAGATCGCCGACGTCCCGCCCGACGACGCGGTGTTCCTGGCGCATCTCGACACCGACCGGTGGACGCGGCGGGTGAGCGAGCCGGCCGGCCGGACCGATGATGCACGCCGCGGGGCGGCCCGCCTGGACGCCGACGAGGCGGGGCTGCTCGCCACGGCGCTGGGCATCCTCAATTGGCATGACACCGCGCGCTTCTCACCGGTCGACGGCGTCCAGACGCGGCCCGCGCGGGGCGGTTGGGTGCGCCGGCCCGTCGAGCCGCGAGGCGAGTCGACGCATCGAGACGCCGATCGGGGTGGCAAGGATCCGCGCGACGAGTTCCCGCGCACCGACCCGGCGATCATCGTCGTGGTCCACGACGGCGCCGACCGGATCCTGCTCGGCCGGCAGGCCACCTGGCCGCAGCGCTGGTACTCCACCCTCGCCGGCTTCGTCGAACCCGGAGAATCGTTGGAGCAGTGCGTGATCCGCGAGGTCCGTGAGGAGGTCGGGATCACCGTCACCGCGCCCCGCTATCTGGGCAGTCAGCCGTGGCCGTTCCCGCGGTCACTCATGCTGGGCTTTGCCGCGCTCGGCGACCCCGACGAGCCGCTGCGCTTCCTCGACGGCGAGATCGGCGACGCCGTCTGGTTCCACCGCGACGAGGTCCGGGCGGCGCTCGGCCGGGGCGACGAATGGCGCCCCGGCGACGTGCCCGACGCCGACGGCCCGCGGCTGCTGCTGCCGGGGTCGATCTCGATCGCCCGGTCGCTGATCACGGCCTGGGCCGGCTGACCCGACGCGAGCCGGATACGGCCGGGCCGCTCACACCCCCAGTTTGGCCTTGACCTCGGCGATCGACGGATTGGTGGCGGTGGTCCCGTCGGCGTAGCGGACCGTCGGCACCACATGATTGCCGCCGTTGACGCTGCCGACGAATTCGGCGGCCTCGGGCGTGGCCTCGATGTCGATCTCGGTCCAGTCGATCCCGGAGGCGCGCAGCCCGGTCTTGAGTCGGGCGCAGTATCCACACCAGGTGGTGGTGTACATGGTCAACGCAGTGGCTTCACTCATGCGAGCAACAACACCACATCCGTGTCGCATGTTCCCCCTCCGCGTGGAGCTCTCGGGTTGTCGGTGGGTGCTGCGATAGTGGAGTGGTGCCCATTCCCGACCTTCGGCCGGCCCTCCCCGGCCGGTCCTCGATCCTCGACGGCCTCGACGCCGAGCAGCGCGAGGCGGTCCTCGCGCCCCGCGGTCCCGTGTGTGTCCTCGCGGGCGCAGGCACCGGCAAGACACGCACCATCACCCGGCGCATTGCGCACCTGGTCGACACCGGCCAGGTCAACCCCGGACAGGTACTGGCGGTCACGTTCACCGCGCGGGCGGCGGGGGAGATGCGGACCCGCCTGCGGGCGCTGGAGATCGGTGCGGCCGGACCCGGGGTCGCGGCACAGACCTTCCACGCCGCGGCGCTGCGACAGCTGCGCTACTTCTGGCCGCAGGTCTTCGGCAGTGCCCGCTGGGAACTGCTCGACAACAAGTACCCGGTGGTGGCGCGCGCGGCGCGCCGCAGTGGGCACGACTCCGCCCCGGACACGGTGCGTGATCTCCTCGCCGAGATCGAGTGGGCCAAGGCCTCGCTGATCGCGCCGGAGGACTATCTCGCCGCGGTCGAGCGGCTGCACCGCACGCCGCCCGCACCGGGCGGACAGGTGGCCGCGGTCTACACCGCCTACGAGGACGCCAAGGTGTCCGCCGAGGGTGACCGCCTCCTCGACTTCGACGATCTGCTGATCTTCATGACGCAGATGATCGTCGCGGATCCCGGTGTCGCAGAAGAGTTCCGATCGCGGTACCGGAGCTTCGTCGTCGATGAGTACCAGGATGTGACGCCCGTCCAGCACGGACTGCTCAACGCGTGGGTGGGTGAGCGCGACGATCTGACCGTCGTCGGTGACGCCAACCAGACGATCTACACCTTCACCGGCGCCCGCGCCGAATATCTCCTCGACTTCCCGCGGCGGTATCCCGACGCGACGCTGATCCGCCTGGTCCGCGACTACCGGTCCACCCCGCAGGTCGTCGGGCTCGCCAATCGGGTCATCGGCTCGGCGCGCGGGCGGATCGCGGGCACCCGGCTCGACCTCGTCGGACAACGACCGCCCGGTCCAGCGCCGATCGTCGCCGACTTCGACGACGAGCCCGCCGAGGCCGCGGGCGTCGCGGGCCGGATCACCCGGCTGCTCCGCGAGGGTGTTCCGGCGTCGGAGATCGCGATCCTCTACCGCGTCAATGCGCAGTCGGAAAGTCACGAGCAGGCGCTTACCGAGGCCGGCATCCCCTATCAGGTGCGCGGCGGCGAGGCCTTCTTCACCCGTACCGAGGTACGTCAGGCGATGGCGCAGCTCGCGGCCGTGGCCGAACGCGGCATCCGCGACGGCGTGGAGCTGACCACCGTCGTCGCGGGTGTCCTGCGGGAGCTGGGGCTGACCGAGACCGAACCGACCGGGGCGCAGGCCCGGGCCCGGTGGGAATCGTTGTCGGCGTTGTCGGCGCTGACCGCCGAAATGGTCGCCGCCGATCCCGCGATGACGTCCGCCGATCTGGTCCGTGAACTGCGCACCCGCGCGCAGTCGCGCCACCCACCGACCGTGCAGGGGGTCACCCTCTCGTCGTTGCACGCGGCCAAGGGCCTCGAATGGGATGCGGTGTTCCTGGTGGGGCTGACCGAGGGGGCACTCCCGATCGGCCAGGCGATCAAGGCATCCCCGGAGGCCGTCGAGGAGGAACGCCGACTGTTCTACGTCGGCATCACCCGGGCGCGGGTGCACCTGCACCTGTCGTGGGCGGCTGCCCGCAACGAAGGGGGGCGGCCACGCCAGCGCTCCCGCTTCCTGGCCGGGCTCGGCCGACCCCGGCCGGATGCGTCCGGCACCCCGATCCGCTCCGAACCGGCCGGCCGGCCGGACGCGGCTCTGCTCGACGCCCTGCGCCGATGGCGTGCCGAACGCGCCGCCGCCGACCACGTGCGCGTGCATGCCGTCGTCACCGACAAGACCCTGCAGGTGATCGCCGACCGCAAACCCGCCGACGCGGCCGCGCTGGGAGCCATCGCCGGCATCGGTGCGACGAAGCTGCACAAGTACGGGGACGAGGTCCTCACGATCGTCAAAACCGCAGGTCAAAAATAGGTTGTGTGCCAGTGAGCCGACCGCATAGCCTGGTACGCAGTCAGCACGGGGCAGATGTTCGTGTGCCGGCCCACCGAGTGAGTACACCGCCGAGACCAGAAAGGAGCGGAACCGTGAACGGAATCGTCAATGACATCCGAGTGAGCGTCATCCGACGGAGCGTCGACGGCGTTCGGTCGGGCACTGCCTGGCCACAGGCCACCCGGACGATCGACATCCAACACCTGGTGTCCGAGATGACCGACACCGACCCCACGCATCGTGTCCGCTTTTGTCTCGAAGCGGCGAAGCTCGGCGTAACGGGTCTGCAACTGAACATCTATCGCTGCGGTGCCGCGTCGGCACCGGCGTTGGGGCTACGACCCGCCGAGATGGCGGTCGCAGCACCTGCGCCGAAGCGGTTGCCCGTGTATCTCAGATCGACTCGCTGAGCGAGTCAGATCTTCGGCCACGGGCGAATCGCAGTAGCGAAACCCGTGGTCCATCCGGTTCCGCGGCCGCTCTCCCTGGTGGTGGCGAGTCGTCGAGATCCCCCTGGACTCGGGTTCACAACATCCGAGAAAACCACCCAGAGGTGAATGACAATGACGACCGAATTCGTCCTCGAGTCCTGTCTCCCGGCCGGCCGTGATCTCGCGGTTGGCCGTGCCCCCGAACTTCCCTGCCAGGTCGGCGACGCCGACCTGTGGTTCGCCGAGGACCCGCGCGATCTCGAGCGGGCCAAGGCCCTCTGCGCCGACTGCCCGCTGCGCGTCACCTGCCTGGCCGCGGCGATCGACCGCGCCGAGCCGTGGGGGGTATGGGGCGGCGAGATCTTCGACCGGGGCGTTGTGATCGCCCGCAAGCGTCCGCGCGGTCGGCCCCGCAAGCACGTGGCGTGAGTGGGCTGCGAGTTCGCGAGAGCAGTGCCGTCGGCAATGAAAGTTCCGGCGGCACTGCTGTTTTGGCATGGTTGTTGTGGTATGGCGCCGGTAGCTGGTGCGCCGATCCGGTTACTCGGTGAGTCCGGGTACCCACTGTTCCATGATCGTCGAGTAGGGGGCCTCGGCGTCGAGCTGCGCCGCGATGCCCACACAGCCGGCCAGCACCCGGAACACCATCACATAGTGTTTCGGCACGTTCAGGTGTCGCGACGTCTTGTACACCTCGCCCCGGACGTCGGTCGCCTTCCCCGCGGCGCGCTGCAACCACTTGCGGGTGAAGTGGAAGGACTCGCTGTAGAGGGGATCGACGTACGGTTTGAGGTAGGCCTGTAGGTCGGCGGCACTGACCTTGTCGATCTGGCTGCGCAGGATGAACCCCGCGGCCACCATGTGCTCCTTGAGTTCGTCGTACCGGCGGTCCCGTGCCAGCCGCAGGATCGGTCCGGTCTCCGGGGGCAGCCCGTTGGGGTAATGCCCGACGGCGCCGAAGTCGAGAACGCCGAACCGGCCGTCGTCGGCGAGGAAGAAGTTGCCCGGATGGGGGTCGGCATGCAGCAGGCCCACCCGGAACGGCGACGAGAACTCGAAGGTCGACATCAGCGCGGCCGCGCGGTTGCGGGTCGCCTGGTCGCTGTCGGCGCTGAAATGCCACCCCGGGGGGGCGTGGACCCCAAACGGGAACA
>JASGFO010000101.1:0-13216 GCA_047605505.1 Gordonia sp. (in: high G+C Gram-positive bacteria)
GTAGCCGATCGCGACGGCGAGGTAGTGGTTGGGGTTCATCAGCCCGGCGTCCGGCGTGACGATGCCGTGCCGGTCGGCGTCGGCGTCGTTGCCGGTCGCGATGTCGTACTGATCGCGGACACCCACCAACGAGGCCATCGCGTTCGGCGACGAGCAGTCCATCCGGACCTTGCCGTCGGTGTCGAGCGTCATGAACGAGAAGGCCGGATCCACGGTGGGATTGACGACGGTGAGATTGTCGAGGTTGTAGCGGAAGCCGATCGCCGCCCAGAATCCCACCGACGCACCGCCCAGCGGATCCGCGCCGATACGCACCCCCGATTCCCGGATCGCCGACATGTCGATGACGTCGGCGAGGCCGTCGCAGTAGGTCATCTGGAACGAGTAGTCCCGCACGAATTCGCCGCTCCGGGCGCGCTCGAACGGGATGCGTTTGACCCCGGCAAGGCCGCCCGCCAGGAGTTCGTTGGCGCGGGCCGCGATCTGCGCGGTGATGGCGGTGTCGGCGGGACCGCCGCTGGGCGGGTTGTACTTGAAGCCGCCGTCGCGCGGCGGATTGTGCGAGGGGGTGACGACGATGCCGTCGGCGAGCACCCCGGGATTCTCGGCGTTGCACACCAGAATGGCGCGGCTGACCGCCGGCGTGGGCGTGAAACCATCACCCTCGGCGGTGAACGTGGTGACCTCGTTGGCGGCGAGCACCTCGAGCGCCGTGCGCCACGCCGGGATCGACAGGGCGTGCGTATCGAACCCGATGAACAGCGGGCCGGTGATCCCGGCCGCGGTGCGGTATTCGACGATCGCCTGCGTCGTCGCCAGGATGTGGGCCTCGTTGAAGGAGGAGTCGAGGCTGGCGCCGCGGTGTCCGGAGGTTCCGAAGACCACTTGCTGCAACGGGTCATGCGGGTCGGGGACGTTGTCGTAGTAGGCCTTTTCCACTGCGGCCACATCGATCAGGTCTTCGGGCAGGGCCGGTGTTCCGGCGCGGGGATGTGCCATGCCCCAATCCTGCCACCGATCCGCCGATCCGCGGGCCGGACAACCGAACCGCTACGGTGTTTTTGTGCTCGCAGCCACCGATCCCGACCTGATCGTCCTCGTGTTGCCCGGCGGCACCGATTCCAGTTATCGGCCGTTCTCCCCGTGGCAGGGATCGGCGCTGCGGATGTATCCATTCACCGCGTCGCTCCGGCTGCGGTTCGCGCGGGCGGTCGACGTCCGGCAGGTCCGCTACCGCGTGTACGGCTGGAACGGCGGCCAGGCCAGCCCGATGCCGTACGCGCGCAACGCCCTCGAGCAGGCGTGCCGGGATCACCCGGGCGTGCCGGTCGTGGTGATCGGGCATTCGATGGGCGGCCGGATCGCCGCGCAGCTCGCCGCCGACGACCGCGTCGTCGGGGTGCTGGCGCTGGCGCCGTGGTGGCAGTTCGCCGACTGGCGCCGAATCAACGCCGCCGCACGCGTGGTCGCCGTGCACGGCGAGGCCGATCAGGTCACCTTCGCCCGCCGCACCCGTAAAGGCATCGGCGAGCTCCGCGACCGGGGCGTCGACGCCACCTACCTCGGGGTGCCTGGCGGCGGGCATCCGATGCTCGATCACGTCGTGCTGTGGCAGCGCGTGGCCCTGGACTTCGTCGGCCGCTCCCTCGCCGACGTGCGGGCAGCGGCCGACCCGGCACGGTTGCGTGCGTAGGCATCGACGCAGCGGGGATCGCCCCATGGGACCGGCCGCATGGGACAGACTGGGGGAATGGACGACGACGTCACCACCCCGGCCGGTCCGCTCGACGGCATCCGCGTCCTGGAGCTCGGCACCCTGATCGCCGGACCCCATGCGGCCCGGCTGCTCGGTGATCTCGGTGCCGAGGTCATCAAGATCGAGGCGCCCGGCAAACCCGACCCGATCCGCACGTGGGGGCAGGCCGAGGTCGACGGGAACCGCTTCTACTTCACCGTCCACGGCCGCAACAAGCGGGCGATCACCCTTGATCTGCGCCGGCCGCGCGGGCGCGAGCTCTTCCTCGAACTCGCCGACGACGCCGACGTCGTGGTCGAGAACTTCCGGCCCGGCACCCTCGAGCGCCTCGGGATCGGGCCCGAGGTGCTGGCCGAGCGCAACCCGGGGCTCGTCGTCGTCCGGGTCAGCGGCTACGGGCAGACCGGCCCCGACGCCGCCCGCGCCGGATACGCGTCGGTGGCCGAGGCCGCGAGCGGCCTGCGCCACATCAACGGCTACCCGGGCCAGTTGCCGCCGCGGCTGTCGCTCTCCCTCGGCGACACCCTCGCCGGCATGTACGCGGCCCAGGGCGCGCTCGCGGCGCTGTATCGGCGCACGATCACCGGGCGCGGGCAGGTCGTAGACACCTCACTGCTGGAATCCTGTGTCGCCGTGCAGGAATCGACGATCGCCGACTACGCCATGGGCGGAGTGGTCCGCGGCCCGTCGGGGACGCGCCTGGACGGGCTCGCCCCGTCGAACCTGTATCCCACCGCCGACGGCACGCACGTGATCATCGCCGCGAACCAGGATTCCGTCTTCACCCGACTGTGTGCGGCGATCGGGACACCCGAGCTCGCGACCGACCCGCGCTTCGCCGACCACCGGGCCCGCGGACGCCATCAGGACGAGCTCGACGAGCTGATCGGCCGGTGGTCGGCGGGGCATTCGGCGGCCGAGCTGACCGAGCTGTTGTCGGCGGCAGGGGTCGTGGTCGGGCCCGTGAACACCGTCGCCGAGGTGGTCGCCGATCCGCATCTGCGGGCCCGCGGCATGATCGCCGAGCATCATGACGTGCGCGTCGACCGTCCGGTCCTGGGTCCCGGCGTCGTCCCGCAGTTCAGTGAGACACCCGGGCGCATCCGGCGGGCGGGAGCACCCGAACCGGGCTACGACAACGACGCGGTCTTCGGCGGGATTCTCGGCCTCGACGCCGACGAGCGGGCCGCGCTGCAGCGCGAGGGAGTCATCTGATGGCGCCGGCCGCACCCGACGTCGTCCTCCGCGACGTCACCCTGCGGGACGGCCTGCAAATCGAGGAGCCGATCTCGACGGCGGCGAAACTCGAACTCCTGGAGGCGATCTGCGCGACCGGGGTGCGCGAGGTGGAGGCCACGGCCTTCGTCTCGCCCACCAAGGTGCCTGCGCTGGCCGATGCCGCCGAGCTGTGCGCGGAGCTCACCGGCGTTGCCGGCGTGCGATTCTCCGGTCTGGTGGCCTCGGTGAACGGAGCGCGCCGGGCGATCGCCGCGGGGCTGGGTCACCTCGAGTACGTGGTGTCGGCGGCCGATGGGCACAGCCGGGCCAATGTCGGGCGCACGAGCACCGACTCGACGGCACTGATCGGTGAGATCGTCGGCGTCGCACACGAGTCGGGCGCACAGGTGGAGGTCATCATCGCCACGGCGTGGGACTGCCCGTTCGACGGTCCGACCCCGACCGCGCGGGTGACGGAGATCGTCGCGCGGGCCGTGGCCGCGGGTGCCGACCAGGTCGCCCTCGCGGATACGATCGGCACGACCACGCCGCGCCGGGTGACCGAGCTCGTCACCGCGGTCGCCCCGATGATCGGTCGCCTGCCGCTCGGCGCGCATTTCCACAACACCCGCGGTGCCGGGCTGGCCAGTGCCTACGCCGCGGTGCAGGCAGGGGTGCGGCGTCTGGATGCCGCGGCCGGCGGGCTCGGCGGCTGTCCATTCGCGCCGGGCGCGAGCGGCAACATCGCCCTGGAGGATCTCGTCTACCTGCTGCACGACTGCGGCATCGACACCGGCGTCGACCTGGAGGCGGCGATCCGTGCGGGCCGCGTCGCGATCGGCGCGGTCGGCGGCGGGGCGGGCAGCGCGTTGATGCGGGCCGGGGACCGCAAGCGCTGAGACCCGCGGTTCGGTGACCTACGCTCGAGGAAGAGCCGCCGCGACGAGAGGACTGCCCTGCGTGACCGACCCCGACGCCCCGGGCACGATGGTGCACCTCCCCGGCGGGGAGTTCGTCATGGGATCCGATCACGACTATCCCGAGGAGCGGCCGGCGCATCGTCGGACGGTCGACGCGTTCTGGATCGACCGGTCACCGGTCACCAATGCGGAGTTCGCCCGCTTCGTCGACGCGACCGGATACGTGACGACGGCCGAGTCCGCGCCCGACCCGGCCGACTATCGCGATGCCGACCCGGCGCTGCTCGTCGCGGGATCGCTGCTGTTCACGCCGCCGCCGGGTCCGGTACCGCTCGACGACGTCGGGCGTTGGTGGCGGTACGTGCCCGGTGTGTGTTGGCGCTGCCCGCAGGGACCCGGGACCGTCGCGATTCCCGATCACCCCGTCGTGCACGTGTCCTTCTACGACGCGCAGGCATACGCGCGGTGGGCGGGCAAGGAGCTGCCGACCGAGGCCGAATGGGAGTACGCGGCCCGGGGCGGCTCCGCCGACCGGTATGCGTGGGGCGCGGAGGTGATGCCGGACGGCGTCCCGCTCGCGAACACCTGGCAGGGCGAGTTCCCGTGGTTCAACGACGATCCCGCCGGATTCGAGCGGACCAGCCCGGTCGGCGCCTATCCGCCGAACGCGTTCGGGCTGGTCGACCTGATCGGCAACACGTGGGAATGGACGACAACCCGGTTCACCCACACCCATCGCGCGGGCGCGCGGGGCGCGGCGACGGCGTGTTGCACACCCACCGACCCGGCGGCGGGCGGCCATCCCCGCAAGACGATCAAGGGTGGCTCGCATCTGTGCGCACCGAACTACTGCCGCCGCTACCGGCCGGCGGCGCGCCAACCCGAGGACGCCGAATCATCGACGTCGCATCTGGGTTTCCGCTGTGTCCGGCGGTGAGGGGCGGGTGCACACGCTGTCGGTGACGCCGGACAGAAGGCGCAGTCCGCCGACGGGTGAGCGAGACAAGTACCTCGCCAATCAGGAACGAATCTTGTTCTACGAATACGGTGTCCCGTGGGCGGCAGCCAAGCGGTTCCGCCGCGACATCGAGGCGGCGACGCAGCTCTTGATTGACTCCGCGAACACCACCGAATGACTGTGCATCTTACTACACTCAATCCCCTGGTGATCCGCCCCGGCGACGTGGTGATCGTCTACTCGATCAGCCGCGTCTCCCGCAGCCCCCGTGATCTGCTCCGGCTGGTGGATCGGCTGCGGGATCAGGGTGTCGGTATTCGCAGCCTGACCGAGCCCATCGACACGACCTCCACCTCTCCGCATGGCGAGTTCACTCTGACGCTGCTCGCCAGCCTCGCCGAACTGGAACGCAACATCCTCCGGGAGCGGTACAGGAGTCAAGGACGGTGTGAACCGTGACGAAAGACAAAGCCCCGGGCGCGTGGTTCGAGAACCAGAGGCGACACCGGGGCGTTCGGTAACCAAGCTACCATCACGCCGTGACCTTCTCAACGGACCGCGTGTCTGAACTCCTGTCGGCCAACAGACTGGCACCGTACCTCCGTCATTCCGACAACGACGTGGACGACGCTCTCCGTCTCTATGAGTGGAGCACCCGAATGTCGATGTCGATGTTCGAGTTGATGTCTCACCTAGAGATCATGCTGCGGAACTCGATAGACGCGGCTCTCGCGGACCACTTCAAGGACGAATCGTGCGGTATCCCGTGGTTTCTGCGCAACCCACCTACTTCCGGTCAGATGTCCGAGTCAGTCGAAACGGTCCGGGCGAGGCTCCGCCCCCAAGGCAAGGACTCACGCCACCAGATCGTCGCAGGGATGTCCTTCGGATTCTGGACTGGAATGCTGGCAGTCAAGCACGACGATCTCTGGCGGACCGCGCTCCGCAAGGCGTTCCCTGGCTCAGACGGCAATCGGAAAACTGTGGTGCGAGAGCTGGAAGCACTCCGCCACGTCAGGAACCGGATCGCCCACCACGACTCCACGCTCAACATCGATGTCCCGTTCGAGGTACGGCGTATGCACAAGGTCGCCGGATTTATCGGACCTGACGCGGCGCGGTGGTTGCAGTCGCTCGACCAAACGGACGCGGTGTATCAGGCGCGTCCGCACTCGGTGATCGACACCGTTGTAGTACCTGCGCGAAAAGCATGGGCGCTGTACCAGTCCGAGTCCGCATACGTCTGCCAGCCGGGGCGTGCATTCCGGTCGATGGAGCGGATCGCCTTTTATCATGACCAGGCGATCCAACCCGAGGTCCCGAAGATCATGCACCGCCGGGACAACGTGATCTGGACGGACCAAGAGGCAACGCGTCTACAGCAGTCGCAGGACCGCAACGACAGAAAGATCGCCACGGTGATCCGTGCAAGCCGTCAAGCGGGGTGGGTGAATAACGGAACCCAACAGGTATTCCTGTTGTCTCGTCCAGGTGCTCAGGAGCGCCGCACGCTACCGGCACCGATCCCGAACAGGAGCAAGGGCTTCGGCTCGGCGTTCGTTCGCAAACAGCGGTACGTGTCGCTCCACAAGCTGCAAACCGCCAACACAACGGCCGATGTGACCTAGCCCGACCTCGCCCGACCTAGCCCGGGCAAAATGTGGGCAAACTCATCGCACTCGACGGACACACAGCCTGAAAAAGCCCCCCACCTGCGTAAACAGCTGGGGGGCTTTCGTGGAGCTGCCGGGAATTGAACCCGGGTCCTCCGTCGGTTTGGCGGGGCTTCTCCGTGTGCAGTCCGCTGTGTCTCTCCTCGGATCTCCCGGTCTCACGGACGAGCCGGGATGACGATCCCAGTCACTGTTGGGTGTCCCGTACGCATCCGCGACCGATGAGTACGGTGAGCTCCCTGAGATGATGCCGGCACCGGATCCGGGAGCATGATCCGGGCCGACAGACCACGGGCCCGCTGTCAGGCAGCGAGAGCGTAGTCGCGCTGATTGGTATCGGCGCTTAATGAGTTGCCGCGACGCTTACGGTGGTCTCTGGCCTGCACCGACACGCTTCCCCCGCCTCGGCGCACGAAGTCGAAACCGATCAGCCCCGAGGTGGTACCCGACCGTTGTTGGGCGAGCACTCCACTCTAACAAATCCGCGCGGTCACGTCATCCCCATATCGCCTGCGGGTCACCGGACCGACAGCAACGCCGTGTCGTGCGCCGCAACGGTGACGGTGAGCCGGCCGTCGGTGATCGGATGTCGCGTACCGGTCCACGCGTCGACCGCGGCCGTGGCGTCGGCCGCGCCGACGTCGTCGACGGCCACCGACAGCGTCTGTGGGGTGGTCGTCCGGTTGGTCAGCGACACCACAACCCCCGGCGCCGTCCGCCGGCTCCAGATCGCGGGGTTGCCGTCGACGGGTGCGCCCGCCCGCACCGACCGGTCCTGATCAATCGCGAGGACCGCCGGGGCACCGAGGATCGCGCGGGTCTGCGCCGACATCGTCGTCAGGTCGTTGCCCGCGATCAGCGGCGCGGCCATCATCGCCCACAACGACATCTGGGTGCGCGCCATCGCCGGGGAGACCGCCCCGACCCCCACCACGAGCATGTCGGGGTCGACGAAGGCGCCCCGCCCGACCCGGCCGGTCAGCGGGGCGACGGTGTCGGCGATGTTCGTGATGCCCTGGTAGGCGAACACGCCGTCATCGGTGGTGAACGCGGGCGTGATGTCATTGGTGGCGCGGGTCATGGTCGCCACCCCGCCCCAGTCGTCGACCATTCCGGGCACCGAGCCGGCAACACCCGAGTTCGGGTTGATCGAATACACGATCGGGCGGCCGGTGGCACGCAGCGCATCGCGCATCGCGGTGAACGCGGCGACCTGCTGCCCGTGTGAGTTCGACAACGAGCACCAGTCGTATTTGAGGAAGTCGACGCCCCACGACGCAAATGTCGTGGCGTCGGTGCGCTCGTGCCCGCCGCTGCCGGCGGCACCGGGATAGGTACCGACGAACTGCGCGCAGGTCTGGTCGGTGGCGCCGCCGTAGAGGCCAAAACGCAGGCCGCGGGCGTGTACGTAGTCGGCCAGGGCGGCCATCCCCGACGGGAACCGGACGGGGTCGGCCCGCAGTCGGCCGGCGTCGTCGCGGTGCGGTGCCATCCAGCAGTCGTCGACGACGACGTAGGTGTAGCCGCGGTCCCGCAGGCCGGACGCGACCAGCGCGTCGGCCTGCGCCCGCACGATTTGCTCGGTGATCCCGCACCCGAAGGTGTTCCAACTGTTCCAGCCCATCGGCGGCGTGGCGGGCAGGCCAGGAATCGCCGGCCCGGCACCGCCGATTCGGCTGCCGGAGTCGGTGACCGAACACCCCGTCACCAACGCCAGCAGCGCCAGTGCCACCGCGAGCGCCCGGCGGCGCAGCACCGGGCGCCTCACATGCCCTTGACGCGCCGCCCGAGCTCCCGCTCGACCTCGCGCCGGGCAGTCCGCTGTTTGATGTCCTCGCGCTTGTCGTGGGCCTGCTTGCCGCGGGCCAACGCGAGCTCCACCTTGACGCGGCCGTCGTTGAAGTACATCGACAGCGGCACCAGGGTCAGGTTGCCGTCGCGGATCTTGCCGATCAGGTTGTCGATCTCGCGCCGGTGCAGCAGCAGTTTGCGGTTGCGGCGCGGCGCGTGGTTGGTCCAACTGCCGTGGCCGTATTCGGGGATGTGAAGTGCGCGCAGCCAGACCTCGCCGTCGTCGATGGTGGCGAAGGCGTCGACGAGCGAGGCCTTGCCGTCGCGCAGCGCCTTGACCTCGGTGCCGACGAGCGCAACTCCCGCCTCGTAGACGTCGAGGATCGTGTAGTTGTGCCGCGCCTTGCGGTTGGTCGCGATCACACTGCGACCCTTCTCCTTCGCCATGCTCGGCGTTCACTCCCTTGCGGTGGTGGTCCTCTTCGCGGACGTCCTATTCGCGGACATAGACACGCAGCGTGACATATCCGGTGACCGCTGCCAAGACAATTCCCCCGACAACCAGCCATGGGGAGACGACGAGGACGTCGCCGACGGTCACCCTCGGCACGATGTTGACGCCGTAGAGCTGAGCCAGGGCACGGTCGAAGAAGAACACCTTGGCGCCGAAGAGGCCGCCGACCGCCAGCAGCGAGCCGATCAGCGCCGCGAGCACCGCCTCCAACAGGAACGGGAGCTGCGTGAACCACCGGGTGGCACCCACCAGGCGCATGATGGACACCTCCGTGCGCCGGGTGAACGCGGCGATCTGGACGGTGTTGACAATGAGCAGGATCGCGGCGACGGCCAGGATCGCCGCCACCGAGAACGCCGCGTTCCGGACACCGTCGAGAACACCGAAGATCCGTTTCACCAGCTCCCGTTGATCCAGCGCGCCGTCGACGCCGAGGTCTTGGCGGCCCGCGAAGGCCGAGTAGATATCGCCGAACCGATCCGGATCCGACATCCGGACCTTGAACGACGCCTGCGCGAACGTATCCGGGGTGATCTGCTCGGCGATCTCCGGCGAGGTCTCGGCGAACATCGCCTTGGCCGCCTGATAGCTCTCGTCGGCACTGACGAAGGTCACCGAGCCGACGCCGGACTGCTTCTCCAGGTCGGTGCGCAGTGTCTTGCACGGCGCAGCGCGGCAGTTCGGATCCGCCTTGGAGACGTCCTCGTTGAGGAAGAACTGCATCTCGACGCGGTCGAGGAAGATCTTCTGGGATTTGTCGGCCATCTGGATCACCAGCAGGCCACCGCCGAACATGCCCAGGGTGATCGCGGTGGTGATGACCATCGCGACCGTCATGGTCACATTGCGGCGGAAGCCGTTGAGGACCTCGCGGAGAAGGAAGTGTGCTCGCATGGTCAGTTTCTCGGGATCAGCCGATCCCGTACACCCCTTGTTCGTCGTTGCGGACCAGTCGCCCGTTGTCGAATTCCAGGACCCGCCGGCGCATCGCGTCGACGATATGCCGGTCATGGGTGGCCATCACCACGGTGGTGCCGCGTCGGTTGACGCGGTCGAGCACGTCGACAATCTCCTCGCTGGTCTCCGGATCGAGGTTGCCGGTCGGCTCATCGGCCAGCAGCACCAGCGGCCGGTTGGCGATGGCGCGCGCGATCGCGACGCGCTGCATCTCACCGCCCGACAGCTCGTACGGCATCCGTTCCAGCTTTCCCTCGAGCCCCACGTAATCGAGGACCTCGGGGACCACCTTGCGGATCGTCGCGGGTGGCTTGCCGATCACCTCGAGGGCGAAAGCGACATTGTCGGCCACCGACTTCTGCTGCAGCAGCCGAAAGTCCTGGAAGACGCAGCCGATGGATTGCCGCAGCTTGGGCACCATCCGACCCTTGAGCCGGTTGACGTGGAAGTCACCGACGTAGATGTCGCCCGACGCCGGCTTGTCCTCCTTGAGGAGCAGCCGGAAGAAGGTCGATTTCCCCGAGCCGGAGGGTCCGATCAGGAACGCGAACTCGCCCTTGGCGAGTTCGAGATCGAGCTCGGACAGAGCGGGCCGGCTGGACGCCTGGTATTTCATGGTGACGTTCTCCAGCTTGATCACAGCGAGCCAGTCTAGTGACGACCCCTGAGAACCCCACTCAGGCAGTCCCCCGGCGCGTCCCCGGACACCGTGGGAAATCTGGCGGGCCGGAAGTGCCGAACCTAGCGGTCGGGCACCTGTGTCGTCGTCTCCGTGGAGGTGTCGTCCTGGCGGCCGCCGAGCTGGGGCAGCAGATCCGCCAGGCCTCGGGACCGTGACGACGAGGTCGACGTCCGGGTCGAGGTGGAGTCGGTGGATTCGTCGGTACTCGACTCCTCGGTGGTCGTCGACGACTCCGACGACTCCGACGACTCGGTGGTCGGCTCTGCTGTCTCGATCGGCTCGGTCGTCGTGGCGACCGGTGTCGGGCGGGCCTGGACCTCGTCGTGGTGGTAGCGCTGCGTGGTGTACCCCAGCAACACCCAGCTGACCAGGAAAACAGCGATCAGCAGGACCGTGCTGGTCCGCACCCGGGTGTGGTAGATGTGCGCCCAGTGCTGGAAGTTCATCAGTGACTCCCCGCGTGGGTGGCCGGTGGGCCGGCCGCAGCCTGCGCGTCGTGGCCCGGCGCGACGGTGACGCCCTGGGCGGCGAGGGCCCGCACGATCGCGACCCGCAGCGCGCGGCTGACCTCGAACTGCTTGCCCGGCAGGGTGCGCGCGACCACCCGGATCGTGATGGAGTCGAGTTCGAGGTCGGTCACCCCGAGTGGTGCCGGGGCGTCCAACAGCAGATCATGCCAGTACGGGTCGTTGAAGAACAGGGTGCCGATCCGTCCCAGGACCTCGTTGACCAGCCCGACATCGGCGTCGGCGGGCACCGGTACGTCGACGACCGCACGGGCCCAATCCTTGGACAGGTTCGCGGCCTTGATGATCTGCCCGTTGGGCACCGAGACGACCTCCCCTTCGGAGGTGCGCAGTTTGGTGACCCGCAGCGTCACATCCTCGACAGTGCCGTTGGCCTCGCCGCCGGACACGCTCAGACTCACCACGTCACCGTAGCCGTACTGCTTCTCGGCCACCACGAAGAACCCCGCGAGCACGTCCTGGACCACCCGCTGGGCGCCGAAGCCCAGGGCCGCGCCGAGCACGGCGCCGGGGCCGGTCAGGCCGTTGATCGGCACGTTGAGGATGCCCAGGAAGTGGATGAGCACGACCACCCCGACCGCCACGATCAGGACCCACGCCATCACGTCGATCAGGGCGCGATGGTGTTTGGCGTCCTCGGTCTGGACGATCAGATCGCTGTTGTGGAAGCGTGACTCCAGCCGCTTGCTGTAGTGGCCGGCGACCCAGCGGATGAAGCGGACCACCAACAGCGCACCGAGCAGCCAGGTGACCATCTCGAGTCCGCTGGTGGCCAGCCACTCGTAGACCCGGCCCGCGAGCTGCTCGGTCGCACCGGCGGCGACGATCTGGGCGGCGTCAGTCGTCATCGGCCATCCGCCAGCGGATACCGGCCTCGATGAAGGCGTCGAGGTCACCGTCGAGCACCGTCGTGGGGTTGCCGTTCTCCACGCCGGTCCGCAGATCCTTCACCATCTGGTACGGGTGCAGCACATAGGAGCGCATCTGATTGCCCCAGCTCGAGCCGCCGTCGCCCTTGAGGGCGTCGAGCTCGGCACGCTCCTCGCGCCGCTTGCGTTCGAGCAGCTTGGCCTGCAGCACTCGCATCGCCGACACTTTGTTCTGCAACTGGCTCTTCTCGTTCTGGCAGGTCACGACGATGCCGGTGGGGAGGTGCGTGAGCCGGACCGCGGAGTCGGTGGTGTTGACCGACTGCCCGCCCGGGCCCGACGAGCGGTACACGTCGACCTTGACGTCGTTCTCGTCGACGTCGATGTGGTCGGTCTGTTCGACGACGGGCAGCACCTCGACCTCGGCGAAGGAGGTCTGCCGGCGGCTCTGGTTGTCGAAGGGGCTGATCCGGACGAGGCGGTGGGTGCCCTGCTCCACCGACAGCGTGCCGTACATGTAGGGCGCCTTGACCGCGAAGGTCGCCGATTTCAGGCCCGCCTCCTCGGCGTACGACGTGTCGTAGACCTCGACGCCGTACTGGTGCTGCTCGGCCCAGCGGATGTACATGCGCATGAGCATCTGCGCCCAGTCCGCGGCGTCGACACCGCCGGCACCCGAACGGATGGTGACCAGGGCGTCGCGCTGGTCGTACTCACCGGCGAGCATGGTCTTGACCTCCATCGCCTCGATGTCGGTGCGCAACGCGACCCGTTCGGCGTCGGCATCGGCGAGCGCGACCGTCCGGTCCTCGCCCTCCTCGGCCTCGGCCAACTCGTAGAGCACGGGCAGGTCCTCCAGCCGCTGCCGGAGCCCGGTGACGCGACGGAACTCCGACTGGGCGTGCGAGAGCTCGCTGGTCACCTTCTGCGCGTGATCCTGGTTGTTCCACAGGTCGGGATCGGAGGCCTGCATTTCGAGCTCGTCGATCCGGCGGCGCAGCTCATCGACGTCGAGCACCTTCTCGACCGTGGTGAGGGTGGCGGAGAGGGCGTCGAGGTCTGCGGATACGTCGGGATGCACGATGGTCAAGCGTACCGTCACACCGGACCGGACTCCGGCGGCAGTTCGCCGAAGCGCCAACTCGTGGACACCTTGCCGGGGCGGTACACCACCGGGTACGTCGTCCCGGGAGAGGGCCACGGCATCTTCTCGGTGACGACGAGGGTTCCGTACACCTCTTCCGGGTCGGTACCGGGACCGAGGACGGTACCGGCCACGGTGCAGAACAGCTCCCCGTTGCGGTCGGGTTCACCGCGGTCGCCGACCCCGGTCACGGTCAGTTCACCTGGC
>JASGFO010000102.1:0-13037 GCA_047605505.1 Gordonia sp. (in: high G+C Gram-positive bacteria)
CATGGTGATGCCGGAGATGTCGGCCTCCTGGAAGGCGTCGGTACCGATCAGGGCGCGCCCCACCTGCCCGGTGATCGCGACCACCGGGACCGAGTCCATCTGCGCATCGGCGAGCGGGGTGACCAGATTGGTCGCACCGGGCCCCGAGGTCGCCATCATGACCCCGGCCCGACCGGTGACCTGCGCGTAACCGGTCGCGGCGTGGCCTGCGCCCTGCTCGTGGCGGACCAGGACGTGGCGGACCCGGCGGGAATCGAGCAGCGGATCATAGACCGGCAGCACCGCGCCACCCGGAATGCCGAACACCACCTCGACGCCGAGCTCCTCGAGTGAGCGGACCACCGACTGCGCGCCGCTGACACGCTCGGGGGCGACGACGTTCTGCGGCCGTACCGCCCGGAGGTTTCCCGCCGACGATGATTGCTGTCGCGGTGCGTCCGGGACGCTTTCCGTACGTGCTGTTGGTGCGCTCACTGCACGGTCCTTTGTGTCTGATCGGTCGTGGATGGTTGGCGGGCAACAAAAAACCCCCGCCAGCAAGGCTGGTCGAGGGTGGCGCGTCGATGCTGTGCGGGTCTGCGTAGGGACCGGTCAGGCGACGACGCGCCGGCCGATTACTACGAGAACGTTGTCATGCATCACGCTGCCCACGGTAGGACCGCCGGTGGCGCAGAGTCAAATCCGTCGCCTCGGTGCCCCGGGCCCGCCCGCACCAGCGATCTCACCGATCCCGGCAGATGCCACAATGGGGCCGTGTCCAGCAGTGAGTCCGCGTCCAGCACATCAGGGTCAGGAACCGATTCGTCCCCCGGGTCGTCGTCCGACGACGGCACCGCCCGGCCCGAGCTCCCGCAGACGTTCCGGCTCAGCAGGCTCGCCTACTTCGCGGTGCCGGCCGCGCTGCTGGTGACCGTGTTCCTCGCCGGCGCCAGCCTGGTGTGGCTGGGCTGGACGATGGTGGCGCCGATCCTGCTCGCGCTGTGGATCGCGCGGATCAAGACGGTCGTCACGGCCGACGGACTGCGGGCGGTCGGCACCCTGGGCACCACCGACCTGGCCTGGTCGGAGATCGACGGACTGCAGTTCAGCCGGTGGCATCCGGTGCGCGCGGTGCGCACCGACGGCCGCAAGGTCCGGCTGCCTGCACTGACCTTCGGCGATCTGCCGCGGCTCTCGGCGGCCAGCGCGGGACGCATCCCCGATCCCTTCGCCGGCGTCTGATCGACATCGGCCCGACCGGTCAGACGGCCTTGGTGCAGGTCGCGGGCTTTTGTCGACATCTCTTGGCGGGGAGTACCGTTGATGGGCAGTCAGCCCGCCACCGGCGCGTACGCCACCTGATCGATCCGAGGAACCATGCCAGCCCTGAGGTCACGCACTACCACTGTCGGCCGCGAGGCCGCCGGCGCCCGCTCGCTGTGGCGGGCCACCGGCATGACCGACGACGACTTCGGCAAACCGATCGTTGCGATCGCGAACTCCTACACCCAATTCGTCCCCGGTCACGTGCATCTCAAGGACGTCGGTGAGATCGTCGCCGACGCGGTCCGCGCCGCCGGCGGCGTGCCGCGCGAATTCCACACCATCGCCGTCGACGACGGCATCGCGATGGGGCACGGCGGCATGCTGTACTCACTGCCGAGCCGCGAGATCATCGCCGACTCCGTCGAGTACATGGTCAACGCGCACACCGCGGACGCCCTCGTGTGTATCTCCAACTGCGACAAGATCACTCCGGGCATGCTCAACGCCGCGATGCGGCTGAACATCCCGACGGTCTTCGTCTCCGGCGGCCCGATGGAAGCGGGCAAGGCCGTCGTCGTCGAGGGTGTCGCGCACGCCCCCACCGACCTCATCACGTCGATCTCGGCGTCGGCGAACTTCGACGTCGACGACGCAGGCCTCGAGGAGGTCGAGCGTTCGGCGTGCCCGACCTGTGGGTCCTGCTCCGGCATGTTCACGGCCAACTCGATGAACTGCCTCACCGAGGCGCTCGGGCTGGCGCTGCCCGGGAACGGCTCCACGCTGGCCACCCACACCGCCCGCCGCAGCCTGTTCGAGCGGGCCGGGCGCGTCGTCGTGGAGGCCGCGCTGCGTTGGTACCGCGACGACGACGCGTCGGTCCTGCCGCGCAACATCGCCACCCCGACGGCCTTCCGCAACGCGATGGCCCTCGACGTCGCGATGGGCGGCTCCACCAACACCGTCCTGCACATCCTGGCCGCCGCGCAGGAGGGTGAGGTCGCCGACTTCGATCTGTCGGTCATCGACGAGATCAGCCGCAACGTGCCCTGTCTGTCCAAGGTGGCACCCAACTCCGACTACCACATGGAGGATGTGCACCGGGCCGGCGGCATCGCCGCGATCCTCGGTGAGCTGCGCCGCGGCGGGTTGATCGACGACACCGCCGCGACCGTCCACTCGGGCACCCTCGCCGCCTTCCTCGACGACTGGGACATCCGCGGCGGCACCGCCATCGACGAGGCGATCGAGCTGTTCCACGCCGCGCCGGGCGGGGTCCGGACGACGATCCCGTTCTCGACCGACAACCGCTGGAGCTCACTCGACACCGACGCCGCCGGCGGCTGCATCCGCGACATCGACCACGCCTACACCGTCGAGGGTGGCCTGTGCGTGCTACGGGGCAACCTCGCCGAGGACGGTGCGGTCCTCAAGACCGCGGGCATCAGCGAGGATCTGTGGCATTTCGAGGGACCCGCACGCGTCGTCGAGAGCCAGGAGGAGGCCGTGCAGGTCATCCTCTCCAAGACCATCCAGGCCGGCGAGGTGCTCGTCGTGCGCTATGAGGGACCCGCGGGCGGGCCGGGCATGCAGGAGATGCTGCATCCCACCGCGTTCATGAAGGGTACCGGCATGGGCAAGAAGTGCGGCCTGATCACCGATGGCCGGTTCTCGGGCGGATCGTCGGGGCTGTCGGTCGGCCACATCTCGCCCGAGGCCGCGGCCGGTGGGGTGATCGGGCTGATCGAGGACGGCGATCCCATCCTCATCGATGTCAAGACCCGACGCCTGGAGGTCCTCGTCGACGACGACGTACTCGCCGAGCGGCGCGCCAAGATGGAGGCCGCCGAGCGTCCGTGGCAGCCCCGGGACCGCGAGCGGACGGTAACCACCGCGCTGCGCGCCTACGCCAAGTTGGCGACCTCTGCGGACAAGGGCGCGGTCCGGCAGGTCTAGCTCGGTCTGGCTCGTGTTCCGGGCAGACGGGACGGGCGGGGGGCGCACCCGGCGCTACGCCGACAACGGATTCGCCCCGTTGCCGACCACCCACACCGCGATGGCCGCGGCGATGGCCACGAACAGCCAGATCACCGAGAAGATGAATGGTCGGCGGGTCCAGCCACGTCCTGAGTCCAGGGAGTAGAGGCCGGGTCCGGTCAGGATGACGGTCGCCGCAGCGACGGCCAAGATCAGTTCGAGCTCGATACCGCCGTCGGCGGCGAACAGGCCGAAGCCACCGGCCAGGGTGATCCGGAAGGTCGACGCGAGCAGCATCACCGACAGCACCGCGCACCCGGCGATCGGGGTGAGCAAACCCAGGATGAGCAGGCCGCCGCCGATGGTCTCCGACAGCGCGCCGACCAGCGCGAGCGGCCGCGCGTAGTCGGCGTCGAAGCCCAATGCCGGGTTGTCAGCGTTGACGAGAAGGTCCCGGTAGCCGTCGAGACCCGGTCCGCCCCACCAGCCGAACAGCTTCTGGAGGCCGTGGGCACCGATGAGCAGTCCGACTCCCACCCGCAGGATCAGCAGACCCAGATCGAGGGTGCCCCGCGCCGCGGGTGCGGCCTCGGGCTCGATGGTGGCCGGCATCCGCTCCGATTCCGACGCCGCGGGGAACGTCGGGTGCTCGCGGGCCGTCGGGCCGGTGCGGTAGACGCCCGATCCCTCGGGGTCTGCGTCGTCGAGGTCGTCGGGCTCGCCGAGTGCCAGGGTGTGGTGGCGTTCGGGCTCGGCGGTTCTCGCGAGTTCGGGAAACGTCTCGGCGACGGCGGGGATGTCGGGGTGTTCGCCCGTCTCGTTCTCACCGTCCCGGGTCACCGGTTCGGTAGGTGGGGCCGGCGACCCCATCGGTACCGGATTGCGGCGGGGGCGCGCACGTGGCGTCGGGATCTGGCGGGTCGCGACCTCGTCTGGCTCGAGCGTGTCCGGGTCAAGATCATCGAGTGACTCGACCCGGGTCAGCCGGCCGGGTCTGCGGCCGTGGCGCGCGTAGAACGCGTCCTTGTCGGCGGGCGTGAGCGCCGGTCTGCCGATCACGCCGGTAGGGGCGTCGTCAAAGGGGCTCGGCGGCTGAAAACCACTGTCACCGTCATGAGGTGGCTCGCGATCGCTCATGGCCCGACTCTAGTGCTCCGGGTGGGCACGGCAGGCGCGCGACACAGCCACCCCGACGCCTCACCTCCTCACCCCCGCTGGTCGAGTAGGGCCGACGAAGGAGGCCCGGATCGAGACCACCCCGGACGGCGCATGCGCGAATCGACGACGACGAGCGGGGTATCAAGGCACCGCCAATACAGTGGCTAGTCTGGTGGGCATGCGATTTCGGCGGTGCTCCCCCTCGCCGCGGCGCCGGAGCCGGCGGGCCGTGGCGATCCTGTTCACCGTGTGCGTGATCGTGGCTGCGGTCACCGGGTGCGCCGATTTCAGTCGCCAGGATTCCGAGCGCGAGGCGGGCCCGTTCAGCGAGAACACCGAGACCTTCCGGATTCCGTCGACAACGCCGCCGCCGGAATCGCCGGAGTCCACCGAACCGGAGGAGCCGCCGACCGGTCCGTGCATCGACCCCGATCCCGCCGTCATCGCGACCTGTTTGGCCTCGACGGGCGGGCTTCGTCCCGGCGACGATCTGGGTGAGATCACGGTGGTCGCCGAGCGCAGCACCGGCAAGATCGTCACCACCAAGCGGTACGGGCCGCAGAAAACGGTGGCGACGTTCGACGTCGACGCCTCGGGTGATGGTGGCCTGATCGATTTCGCGTTCTCGCCGACCTATGCGCAGGATCAGTTGATCTATGCGCTGATCACGACGCCGTCGGACAATCGGGTGGTGCGGCTGGCGCCGGGTGATGTGGCGAAGCCGATCCTGACCGGCATCCCGAAGGGACCGACCGGGAACATGGGTGCGCTGCGGTTTGTGTCGGAGAACGAGTTGCTGGTCGCGACGGGCAATGCCGGGAATGCGGGCGCCGCTTCGGACCCGGGATCGCTGGCGGGCAAGCTGTTGTCGGTGACGTCGCTGACGTCCGGGACCTCGGCTCGCCCGAAGGTTCTGGTGTCGGGTCTCGGTTCGAATGTCGCGTTGTGTACCAGCGGTGACGGCGCGACGGTCTATCTCACCGATCAGACCCCGACCGAGGATCGGCTGCAGGCCGTCGCGGACGACGGTCCCACGGTGTTGTGGACGTGGCCGGACCGGCCGCAGGTCGCCGGGTGTGCGGTGACGCAGGGTCAGGTCTTCGTCACGACCACCCGGACGAAGCATATCGAGGCGCTGCAACAGCCGACATCGGATCAGCCGACGGCGACTGCGCCCACGGTGGTGCTGAAGGACCGGTTCGGGGCGCTGGGCCGGATCAGTGCCCTGGACAACGGGGTCATGCAGGTGGCGACGGTCAACAAGCAGTCGGGGCAGGCGGCGCCGACCGATGACCGGGTCTTCCGGTTCATGGCGACGCCCGCGGCCGACGGCCGGGACTGATACCGGCCGTTCGGGTCGGGCGGGCGGGCCGCCACCCGGGTGGCACCGCCGGTGATCCGGTCCTCACCGGCAGGCGGCGAGCACCAGTTCCTGGACGCGGGCGGGGTCGGCCTGGCCGCGGGTGGCCTTCATGACGTCGCCGACGATCTTGCCTGCGGCCTTGACCTTGCCGCCCTTGATCTTCTCGACGATGTCGGGGTTGGCGGCGAGGGCGTCGTCGACGGCCTTCTGCAATGCGGAATCGTCGCGCACCACCTCGAGGCCGCGGTCGGCGACGATCTGCTCGGGCTCGCCGTCGCCGTCGAGGACGGCAACGGCCACCTGCTGGGCGAGTTTGGTGGTGAGTGTGCCGGCGTCGACGAGTCCGATGATCGCCGCAACCTGGACCGGTGTGATGGGCAGGCCGGCGAGTTCGGTGCCGCGGCTGTTGGCCTGCTGCGCCAGGAACGACACCCACCAGCCGCGGGCGGCCTCGGGGGTGGCGCCGGCGTCGACGGTCGCGATGATGAGGTCGACGGCGCCGACGTTGACCAGATCGCGCATGACCTCGTCGGAGACACCCCACTCCTCCTGGATCCGGGCGCGCCGCAGCCAGGGCAGTTCGGGCAGGGTGGTGGCCAGCTCGGCGATCCACTCGGCGGCCGGGGTGACCGGCGGGAGGTCGGGCTCGGGGAAGTAGCGGTAGTCCTCGGCGGTCTCCTTACGGCGACCGGGCGAGGTGCTGCCGTCGGCCTCGTGGTAGTGCCGGGTCTCCTGGATCACGTCCCCACCGGCGGTCAGGACCGCGGCCTGCCTGCGCATCTCGTAGGCCACCGCGGTCTCCACGCTCTTGAGCGAGTTCACGTTCTTGGTTTCCGTGCGGGTACCGAATTCGGTGGTTCCCGTGGGCATCAGGGAGACGTTGGCATCGCAGCGCAGGGAGCCCTGATCCATCCGCACGTCGGAGACGCCGAGGGCAGCGAGCAGGTCCCGCAGCGCGGTCACGTACGCCCGCGCCACTTCCGGCGCCCGCTCGCCCGCGCCGACGATGGGCTTGGTGACGATCTCGACCAGCGGCACGCCGGCCCGGTTGTAGTCGAGCAGCGAGTGGTCGGCGCCGTGGATACGGCCGTCGCCACCGATGTGCAGTGACTTGCCGGTGTCCTCCTCCATGTGCGCGCGCTCGATATCGACGCGCCAGGTGGTGCCGTCGGCGAGCTGGACGTCGAGGTGGCCGTCGTAGGCGATGGGCTCGTCGTACTGGCTGATCTGATAATTCTTCGGCTGATCCGGGTAGAAGTAGTTCTTGCGCGCGAACACACTGGACGGCCGGATCGAGCAGTTGAGCGCAAGTCCGATGCGGATCGCGTATTCGATGGCCTTCTCGTTGGCCACCGGCAGCGAGCCGGGCAGGCCGATGCACACCGGGCACACCTGTGTGTTGGGCTCGGCACCGAAGGCGGTCGGGCAGCCACAAAACATCTTGGTTGCGGTCCCGAGTTCGACGTGCACCTCCAGGCCCATCACCGGGTCGAAGGTGGCGATGACCTCGTCGTAGTCCATCAGTTCCGTCGCGGCGGCAGTCATGCTCTCCAGTTTATGCGGCACGGATCGCCGCCCACCTGCCAGGGGAACCCGGCCCACTCAGCCGAAGATGACCCGGATCTCCTGGTACTGGTCGAGGGGGACCCGCTTGAGCTTGCCGAGCGCCTCGTCGAAGGTGATCTGGATGATGTCGGTGCCGCGCAGCGCCACCATCCGACCCCAGGCACCGTCGGCGACGAGGTCGGCCGTCGCCATGCCGAGCCGGGTGGCCAGGACCCGGTCCCACGCGCTCGGTACGCCACCGCGCTGGATGTGCCCGAGCACGGTCGCCCGGGTCTCGATGCCGGTGCGCTGCTCGATGATCGGCGCCAGCATCTCGCCGACCCCGCCGAGCCGGGGACGATTGAACCCGTCGAGGCCCTTGACCGAATATCCCTCTTTCATGTCCGGCAGGGTGAAGCCCTCGGCGACGACGACCATCGGCGCCCGACCGCGTTCCTTGACGCTGGTGACCCAGGCACACACCTGATCGAGGCTCTCCGGCTGCTCGGGGATCAAGATGGCGTGGGCACCGCCGGCGATACCCGAGTTCAGGGCGATCCACCCGGCGTGGCGCCCCATCACCTCCAGCACCATGCAACGCGTGTGGGAATTGCCGGTGGTCCGCAGCCGGTCGATCGCCTCGGTCGCGATCTCGACGGCGGTGTTGAATCCGAAGGTGTAGTCGGTGGCGTCGATGTCGTTGTCGATGGTCTTGGGCACGCCGACGATGTGGATGCCGTCGTTGAACAGTCGATTCGACGCGGCACCGGTGCCGTCGCCGCCGATCGCGATGACGCCGTCGACGCCGAGGCCGGCGAGCACCTTCTTGATGTTCTCGGGCCCGCCGTAGGGTTCGGAATAGGGACCGAAGCGGCTGGTCCCGAGAATGGTGCCGCCCTGGTTGGACAGGCCGCGGACAACAGAGCGATTCAGTTCCATGGTTTCGCCGTGGACCAATCCCCACCAGCCGTCGCGAAAGCCCACGTATTCATGGCCATAGACGGTCTCACCCTTGAGGACCGCGCCGCGGATGACGGCGTTGAGGCCCGGGCAGTCACCGCCGGACGTGAGAATTCCGAATCTCTTTGCCATACCCGTCTGTGCCTCCCTGGCATCACTGGTGCACGGGCGATCCCCCGGCGCCGCCACTCAATCTAGTGGCGATCGGATCGAGTTGCCCGATGGGTGTGAGAGTTGGTCTCACCGACATGTGCGCGCTACGTGTGCCTGTTCTCGGCGGCGACCATCACCGCGGGCACCGCAGATTCCGGCTCACCGGCAGTGCGCGGAGCCCGTCCACCCGGCGGTCAATCACATGGCGCCACAATCACACCACGCCGCGGGCCGCCTCGTAGGCCGCGCCCACCCGGTACAGGCGGTCGTCGGCGAGGGCCGGCGCCATGATCTGCAGGCCCACCGGCAGGGAGTCGTCGGCGGAGAGACCCGACGGCACCGACATCGCGGCGACGCCGGCCAGGTTCACCGGCAGCGTGCACAGGTCGAACAGGTACATCGCGAGCGGATCGTCGACCTTCTCCCCGATCGGGAAGGCGGTCGTCGGGGTGGTCGGCGAGACCAGCACGTCGACGTCGGCGAAGGCCGCCGCGAAGTCGCGCGCGATCAGCGTCCGCACCTTCTGCGCCTGACCGTAGTAGGCGTCGTAGTAGCCGGAGGAGAGCGCATAGGTGCCGATCATGATGCGGCGCTTGACCTCCGGTCCGAAGCCGGCTTCCCGGGTGAGGGCCATGACCTCTTCGGCGGAGTGCCTGCCGTCATCGCCCACCCGCAGGCCGTAGCGCATCGCGTCGAAGCGCGCGAGGTTCGACGACACCTCGCTGGGCAGAATCAGGTAGTAGGCCCCGAGGGCGTAGGTGAAGTGCGGGCACGACACCTCCACGACCTCGGCGCCGCGCTCGGTGAGCGTGGCCACGGCCTGCTCGAAGGACTGCAGGACACCGGGCTGATAGCCCTCGCCCTGCAGTTCCCGCACCACGCCGACCCGGACACCGGTGAGATCGCCGGTCGCCCCGGCCTTGGCTGCGGCGACGATATCGGGCACCGGCGCGTCGATCGACGTCGAATCCCGCGGATCGTGACCGGCGATGACCTCGTGCAACAGCGCGGTGTCGAGCACCGTCCGCGCACACGGCCCACCCTGATCCAGCGACGACGCACAGGCCACGAGGCCGTAGCGGGACACGGTGCCGTAGGTCGGTTTGACCCCGACGGTCGCGGTGACCGCGGCGGGCTGGCGGATCGAGCCGCCGGTGTCGGTGCCGATCGCGAGCGGCGCCTGATACGACGCGAGCGCCGCGGCGCTGCCACCGCCCGAGCCGCCCGGGATGCGGCTGGTGTCCCACGGATTGCGGGTCACCTGGTAGGCCGAGTTCTCGGTGGAGCTGCCCATCGCGAACTCGTCCATGTTGGTCTTGCCCAGGATCGGGATGCCCGCGGCGCGCAGCCGCGCGGTCAGCGTCGCGTCGTAGGGCGGCACCCACCCCTGCAGGATCTTGGAACCGCAGGTGGTCGGCGCGTCGGTGGTGGTGAACACGTCCTTGAGCGCGATCGGCACACCGGCCAGCGCCGACGGCGCCCGGCCCGCGGCCACGGCCTCGTCGGCCTGCTGGGCGGCCGCGAGCGCGGCATCGGCTCCGACGTGCAGGAACGCACCGAGCTGGTCGTCGATCTCGGCGATGCGGTCGAGATGCGCGCGGGTGACCTCGACCGACGACACCTCGCGCGCGGCGATCCGGGCGGCCAACTCGGCGGCCGAGAGACCGGTGAGCTCGCCGGCGGCACGGGTGGCGGTGGTCACTGTTCTTCTCCCAGGATCTGCGGTACGGCGAATCGGCTCTGCTCGACGGCGGGTGCGCCGGACAGCGCCGCATCGGTGGTCAGCCCGGGCACCACGACGTCGGGTCGCAGCACGTTGGCCAGTGCGGCCGGATGGGCGGTCGGCGGGACGTCGTCGGCAGCCACCTCGGCGACCTGCGCGACGTGGGCCAGGATCGAATCCAGTTGCTGCGCATAGGTGTCGAGCTCGTCCTCGCTCAGCGCCAGTCGCGACAACCGGGCCAGGTGCGCCACCTCCTCGCGCGTGATCGCCGAGCCTGATTCGCCTGACATGTGATCTCCAGTCCCTTCGTCGCTTGGGAGAAACCCCGTCAAGCCTAGTACGGCGACGGCGTTGTCGGATTCACGGGTACGACGCGGCCGGCCCGACTCAGCGCGTGAGCCACCACGCCAACCGGGCGGTGATGAAGGGCATCACCACATACACCATCAACGGCGTGTTGACGATTGTCGCGATGAGGGTCTTGACCGCGATCGGCAGCGGGCCCAGATGCGGGATCAGCAGGTAGTTGATCGCCACCATCAGCGGGAACAGGCCCAACCAGATGCTGATGCCCTGCTTCCAGCGGGGCGGTGGCGCGCCGACCACCCGCACGGCCTGGGTCAGGTTGTCCTGCGGCTCGAACCAGCCCTCGATCCCCGAGAGCCGGTGCGTCGCATAGTCGACGGCCACCCCCTCGCCGCGGGCGAGCCACGCCTTGCGGACGGGTGACTCGTTCCATTCGGCGAGTGCGGCGTCATCGGCGAAGCGGTAGACGACGTAGTACTCGTCGGGATGTTTGGGCGAGCGTAGCCAGCCACCACCCAGGAAACCCGGGAACGTCCGAACCAACGCCATCCCGGCGTCGGTCCAGGTGACGAAGTCATGTTCGCGGCCGGGCCGGATCCGCCGGGCCACCGAGGTGGTCACGTGCATGGCACCACCGGGGTCGTCGACACGATCGGTGCCACGGTCAGCAGACCGATCCGCGGGGGTGGGATCGTCGGGAACAGCCATGGGGTCATCGTCGCGCCGGACGTCGGTCTTCGCACGTCGAGTACCCCGACCAATGCCCGGCCGATGCCCTGGTCGCCGCACTGTTCGGCCGGAGTAGCGTGACTGCCGTGGTCACCGTCCCCCGAGATGACACAATCCTCGCCTGGCCCGGCTGGGCGTCACGCCGACCCGAGCGGCGCCACCGCTCCGGTGCGACAATGGCGGTCGTGTCGTACCTGCTTCGGGTGTATCTCCAGGACCGGCCGGGCAGCCTCGGTCTGCTCGCCGTCCAACTCGGTTCGGTGGGCGCCGACATCCTGTCCCTGGAGGTCGTCGAACGCGCCGACGGCTATGCGGTCGACGACCTGGTGGTCGAGGTGGCACCCGGTTCCCTGCCCGATGCGCTGATCACCGCCGCCGAGAAGGTCAACGGGGTGCGCGTCGACTCGATCCGCCCCTATTCGGGTCTGCTCGACACCCACCGGGAGCTCGAGCTCGTCGACATGGTCGCCACCGCGACCACCGACCGGCTCCAGATCTTCGTCGACAATGCCCCCCGCGTGCTGCGCGTCTCGTGGGCGATGGTCGTCACCCGAACCTCGGGCGGCGTGCTGGCCCTGTTCGCCAGCCCCGGGGCCCCCGAGACACCGCTGACCTCGGCCGATTGGCTGCCGATCACCCAGGCCACCGAACTCGATCCCGAGGGCGACTGGGTACCACAGATGTGGGCCCAGATGGACACCCGCCTGGCGGCCGCGCCCCTGGGTGACGGTACCAAGACCCTGCTGCTCGGCCGGACCGGCGGCCCGGACTTCCGCCCGTCGGAAATCGCCCGGCTGGGCTACCTGGTGGGAATCGTCAGCACGGTCCTACGCGCGGGCCGTTGACCGCGACCGGCGCCGTGTCACCCGATTTCGCGCCGCAATTGTTCCAGGCGTAACCACGCGGAAACAACTCGGGCGTGAACTGGATCCCGTAGCAATCGCTACCCCGTCGGAGCAACGTCGCCCGCCCTCTCTTTCCGCCCCAGGCATCCCGCCTGTTCTGTACCTGACCGTCGCGCACCGCTGCGATCGCACGGGGCCCTCACACCAGGAGTCGCACATGCCTTCTTTCGACGACACCATCACCGCGAACATCGCCGCATCGCTGGCCGAGATCCCCCATCCAGCCCTACCCAAGGGATCGAATATCTACGGCGGCACCAAGATCTTCCCCGACTATCAGGCCGAGGACGGCGAGACCTATTTCACCCTCGTCCACGGCATCGCCCACGAATCCTCGGTCTCGTTCGTCGCGGTCCTGCAAGCCACCCGTGCATTGCGCAAGGGATTCGAGTCCGCGATCTACTTCTACGGCCCGGGCGCGATCAACTGCCTTGCGACGCGCGGATTTCCGACAACCGGCGACTCGGGATTCCCCGGCGAACAGAACATCAACGACGCCCTCGAGACCTTCATCGCCGAGGGCGGCACCGTGTTCTGCTGCCGGTTCGGTCTCGCCCTGCACGGCGGACGTGAGGAAGACCTCATCGCCGGGGTGATCCCGGCACATCCCCTCGACGTCCAGGATGCCGTGATCCATTACGCCCGCAAGGGTGCGGTGATCAATTCCACGTACATGGTGTGATCGGCAACCCCGTTGATCTCCACCATTTTCCGGCGCAGGGAGCGCTCATGACCACCATCGGGGCGGTCGCGGCGAATTTCACCCGCGACCTCGAACAGAATTACCGGCAGATCGAGGCCCATGTCACCCGGGCCCGAGAACGCGGCGTCGAATTCTTGGTGTTTCCCGAGGCCGCGATCGGTGGCTATCTGTCGAGTCTCGGCAATCACGGCGACACCACCCGCACCACCCACCGATCACTGCCGCCCGCCATCCGGCTCGACGGCCCGGAGATCGCCCGGGTGCAGTCGATCA
>JASGFO010000103.1:0-12967 GCA_047605505.1 Gordonia sp. (in: high G+C Gram-positive bacteria)
CCGTCCGGGCGATACCGGCCGAATGGGTCACCCACACCGCCTCGGCCACCCAGAACCCGGACAGCTCACGGTGCTCGCCGACCACCGAGTGGCCGTCGGGAGTGAACGAGAAGATGCCGTTGAACCCCCTGTCGACCTTGCCGGTCGCCAGTTCCGGGATCAGCACCTGGGACTCTTCCCAGGCCTGCGCGAAATCGTCCGGGGTGAACACCAGCTTCGACGGCATCTCGTCGAACGAAATGGTGGTCGCGTAGTCGAGGGCGCCGACATCGCTGGGCATTGGGCGGTGACCGTAGTAGCCGATGCCGAGCCGGTCGCCGTGCTCGCGGTAGTAGAGGTCCTGATCCTGGTGCCGCAGGATCGGCAGGCTCGCCTCGGCGACCGCCGAGTTGACATCGCGCCGCGACGGCAGCGGCGTCGTCAGCGCGTACTGGTGGGCCATCGGCACCAACGGGATGGTCAGACCGACCCGCCTCCCGAACTCGCGACCCCAGAATCCGGTGCAGCACACTACGATATCGGCGTCGATGACACCCGTCGAGGTCCGCACGCCCCGCACCTGACCCTGGTCTTCGAGGACGTCGATGACCTCCTGCTCACCCAGGAACCGAGCCCCCCGCGCCGTGGCCCGGGCTGCCTGCGCGGCCACTGCGCGCAACGCGTGGGCCAGGCCGTCGCGCGGGGTGTGCAGGCCGCCGACAACGCGATCGGCGTCGATCAGCGGGTAGAGCGCGGCGCACTCGGCAGGACTCAGCAGTGCGTGCTCGACACCCCGCGCCGCCGCCCAGCCTGCCTTGCGATGCAGATCATCCCAGCGGGCATCGGTGGTCGCGAGCTCGAGGCCGCCGACGTGCGAGAAGCACCAGCCGTCGGGGTGAGAGAGCGCGGAAAACTTGTCGATGGTGTACGACGCGAGCTCGGTCATCGTCTTCGACGGATTGGTCGCGAACACCAAACCCGGTGCGTGCGAGGTCGATCCGCCGGTGGCGAACAGCGGGCCGCGATCGCACACCGTGACGTCGGTCCAGCCACGTGCGGTCAACTCGTCGGCCAGTGACGTGCCGACGATGCCGGCGCCGACGATGACGACTTTCGGTGAGGTCATGGGGGCGTTCCTGTTCTGGATGGGGTCGGTGGGGTGGTGGGCTGATGGGTGGGGTGGTCTCGATCACCAGTCTCGACTGGCACTCGACCAGCGGGAGAGGCGGCGGGATCCGCGCTCTCCACCACGGCTAGCTGAACACGACGGTGCTGGTGCCGTTCATGAGGACGCGGTGTTCGCTGTGCCAGCGGACGGCGCGGGACAGGGCGAGGGCTTCGGCGTCGCTGCCGACCGTCGCCAGGCGGCGGGGATCGTGCGTGTGATCGATGCGCATGACCTCCTGCTCGATGATGGGTCCTTCGTCGAGGTCCGGGGTGACGTAGTGGGCGGTGGCGCCGACGTATTTGACGCCGCGCTCATGCGCTTGGTGATAGGGCTTGGCGCCCTTGAACCCGGGCAGGAACGAGTGGTGGATGTTGATGGCGCGCCCGTGCAGGGCGGCGCAGGTGTCGTCGGAGAGAATCTGCATGTAGCGGGCCAGCACCACGAGATCGGCGTCGTACTCCTCGACCAGTTCGAGCAGCCGGGATTCGGCCTGCGCCTTGGTGTCCGGGGTCACCGGGATGTGGTGGAACGGCAGCCCCGCGGAGGTGGCCATCGGCTCCAGCATGGTGTGGTTGGCGGCCACGCCTACCAGCTCGCCACCCAGAGTGCCTGAGCGCCAGCGGAAGATGAGATCGTTGAGGCAGTGGCCCAGTCGGGACACGAGGACCAGGATGCGTGCAGGCGTTTCGTCGTGGATCTCGAACTCGGCGTCGAGACCGGCGGCGAGGTAGGTGAACGCATGGGTCAGGTCGGCGGCGTCGGTGTCCCGGGCGGAGGCGAATTCGGTTCGGACGAAGAGACTTTGGGTCATCGGATCGTCGAACTGGCGGTGGTCGAGCACCTCGCAGCCGTGGCTGAACAGAAACGACGACACCGCGTGCATGATCCCGTTCCGGGACGGACAGCGCAGGGTGAGCGTGAAGGTGGTGGACATCATGGCGGGCTTTCAGGAGTGGGTGTATTCGGTGGCCGCGTCGACGAGCCAGGCGGCGAGATAGTCGGCGAAGGAGGAGCGCACGAGCAGCACGTAGCCCTCCCCGACGGCGCTTCGGTGCAGCACGATGGCGGCTTGGGCGAGAAGCGTCTGGACCACTTCCCGCGCGCCGAACGCCGTCGGGTCGAGGTCCTTGGCGCAGCCGTGGCGCACCACGGTCTCGGCGTGCGGGCCCGACAGCAGCAGGCGGGTACGCTGCCCGGTCGCGTCGAGGACGTAGGTCCCCGAGCCTGAGCCGCTCGCGGTCACACGTTCGGCGACCCGTGCGGCGTAGGTGTGGCCGGTGATCCCGGGCTGGTAGAGCAGCCACTCGGTGGGGCCGAGCCACAGGGCGGTCTCGTCGCCGGTGGTGCGTCGTTCACAGACCCCCGGCAGGTCGAGCGCCGCGATCGCGGCCGGATCCTCGGTCCGCACGATCGTTTGTGCGACCGGGGACTCGCAGAGCTCCACGGCGGGCGCGAGCGCGGCGAACCGCTCCTGCCAATGGTGCAGCGGGGAGCGGTATTCGGCGTGTTCAGCCATCGCGGCGAGCTCCTTCGGGGTCGACGAAGACGGTGGTGGTGACCTCGACCTCGACGAGGCGGTCACCGACCGGGACGTCGAGGCGGGTCCCGATCAACGCGCGGCCGCCGGTGACGAGCGCGAGCGCAAACGGCCGGCCGAGCTCGGCACTGTGATAGCTGGAGGTGACGTGCCCGAGCATCGCCACCGGCGGTGGCGGCAGCGGCCGGTCCCGCTCCCCGGCGGCACGCTCCCCGGTGTGGGCGATGATCTGCGATCCCTCGGGCAGCCGGGTGACGCCGTCGGTGGGCAGCAGACCGACGAACTGTTTGCGCGCCGGATCGGTGTTCGACGCCCGGGCGAAGGACCGTTTGCCGATGAAGTCCGGCTTCTTCTTCGAGACCACCCAGCCCATGCCGAGATCGTGGGGGCTCACGGTGCCGTCGGTGTCCTGGCCGATGATCGGGTAGCCCTTCTCGGCGCGCAGCACGTGCATCGTCTCGGTGCCGTACGGGGTGAGCCCGTACTGCGCACCGGCCGCGACGATCACCCGCCACACGGCGTCGGCGTAACCGGCCGCGACATTCACCTCATAGGCGAGTTCGCCGGAGAAGCTGACGCGGCCGATCCGGACCGGGACGCCGCCGAGGGTGGTGTCGCGCCAGTCCATGAACCCGAAGGCGTCGTTGCTGACGTCGAGTCCTCCGAACACCGCGCCGATCACCTCGCGCGAGCGTGGCCCGACCACCGGGAAGGTCGCGAGGTGATCGGTCAGCGAGGTCAGGAACACCCGCAGGTGTGGCCACTCGGTCTGGTGCCATTCCTCCATCCACTCCAGGATCGCGGCGGCGTTGCCGGTGGTGGTGTAGACGGTGTACTGGTCGTCGGCGACGCGCATCACGGTGCCGTCGTCGAGCACCATGCCGTCGGGGCCGCACATCACGCCGTAGCGGATCTTGCCGGGTTTCAGGGTGCTCATCATGTTCGTGTAGAGCAGGTCGAGGAAGGCTGGCGCATCGGCGCCGCAGACCTCGATCACGCCCAGCGTCGAGCCATCGAGAATCCCGACACCGGAACGGGCCGAGGCACATTCGCGCAACACGGCCGCGTCCATGTCCTCGCCGCGCCGCGGATAGTAGCGGGGCCGCTTCCACTGGCCGACGTCCTCGAACACGGCACCGGAATCGACATGCCACTCGTGCACCGGGGTCCGGCGAACCGGGTCGAACAAATCGCCCCGGTTGCGGCCGGCGAGCGCGGCGAACGAGACCGGCGTGTACGGGGGCCGGAAGGTGGTGGTGCCTGCGTGGTTCGGGTCGACGCCGAGGAGCTCGGCGACGATGCCCGACGCCACGATGCCCGAGGTCTTGCCCTGATCGTGGGCGGTGCCGATGGTGGTGTACCGCTTCACATGCTCCACCGAGGACAGGCCCGCGCCCACGGCGCGGGCGATGTCGGCGACGGTCGCATCGCGTTGGAGGTCGACGAACGCGAGATCGGCGGGTGCGTCGGTTACCCGCCACTGCACGGCGGTGGCGGCCGGGGTGCGGTCGGCGGTGCGGGGCACCGCACGGTACTCCGGCAGGACCGCGCCGAGGGAGCGCAGCGCCGCGATGGCGCCCCGGCGGCCGTCGGTCAGGCATGCCCCGACGGTGAGCAATCCCGCTGCGGCGCCGACAATCTCGACTCCGTCGGGGCCGCTGCCGGTGCCCGTGCCGACGGGCAGGAAGGCTGCGGCGTCGGCGTCGAAGTCCAGGGTGCCGCGTAACTGGCTCCACAGGTGGGCCGCGGGATTCCAGCCGCCGTTGACGCAGATGGTGTCGGCGGCGAGATGTGTGCCGTCGGTGAGGGTGGCGCCGGTGACCGACACCTCATTCGCCGTGGGATCGCTGGTGGCGCAGGTAATTCCGGTCTCGGTTCGGATCTCGATGCCGCGTTCGGTGGCTGCCGAACGCAGGTCGTCGGAGACCTCGGGGCGCACGTCGAGGATCGCGGGGACCATGACCCCCGCGTCGGCGAGGTCGAAGGCCGTCTCGTAGGCGGAGTCGCAGGCGGTGAAGACCAGTGCCCGCCGGCCGACGAGCACGCCATGCCGATGCCGGAAATCGCTGGCGGCGCCGGCGAGCATCACGCCCGGAAGATCGTTGTTGCCGAACACGATCGGGCGTTCGTGGGCGCCGGTCGCGAGGATGATCCGGCGAGCCCGGATCCGGTGGACGCGCTGTCGCGACAGGTGCGCGGGCGCGTCGGTGCCGAGGTGATCGGTGCGGTGCTCGACGGCGAGGACGAGGCCGTCGTCGTAGGCGCCGAAGGCGGTGGTGCGGGTCAGCCGCGTGGTGGCGGGCAGCGCGTCGAACTCGTCGACGAGATCGGTCACCCACCGCGCCCACGGCGTGGCGCCGCCCGCTTCGGTGCGCTCGTCGATGAGCAGCACGCGCACCCCGGCACGCGCGGCCAGCAGGGCTGCGGTCAGGCCCGCGGCGCCTGCGCCCACCACCAGCACGTCGGGGTGGTGATGCAGCGAGTCGTAGCGGGCGGTGTCGGGCTCCGACGACAACCGGCCCCACCCGGGAACGCCGTGGGCGATGAGCCCCGGGCACAGCTCGACGGTCGTGGCGGGCACCATCGGCTCGGAGTAGGGGGCGACGACCCCGACCTGCGCGGTGGCGTCCTCGGCCCACGAGCCGGTGACCCCGCGCGGGCGGCCCCGGTTGACGCTCGTGGTGATCTGGCGAACACCGTTGGCGAGCAGTGCCGAGGCGAGGGTGTCGCCGGCGTAGCCGGTGTAGGTGGTGCCTGCGAAGACGAACTCGATCGGGCGGTCGCGGTCGATCCGCCCGCCGGTCGGGAGCCGGAACTGCTGGGTCATGACGGGACCTTCGGGGTGCGTGCCGGCGTGGCCGGGCCGGTGAACGCGTAGGTGACGGTGTCGCGGTGCACCACGAACCATTGCCGGCAGCCCGTGGTGTGGCACCAGCGTTCGGCGAGCACGCCTTTCGGGTTCGGCCGGAAGAACAGGTACTGCGCCCAGGCGGCGTCGTCGAGGTCGGCGGGCCGCTCGGGGTAGGCGATACCCGCGGCGGCGCCGTAGTGGAACTCGATCTCCTCACGGGGCCCGCAATACGGGCAGGTGATCATCTGCATGGTGGTGGTCCTCCTTGCGGTCGCGTTCAGTGCGCGACGGCGGCCGCGCCGTGCTCGTCGATGAGTGCGCCGGTGGTGAACCGGTCGAGGGTGAACGGTGCGTTGATCTCGTGGGGGGCGCCGGTGGCAATCGTGTGGGCCAGGCACCAGCCGACGGCCGGGGTGGCCTTGAAACCGCCGGTGCCCCAACCGCAGTTCACATAGAGATTCCGGTACGGGGTGATCCCGAGGATCGGCGAGGCATCGGGCGTGACGTCGACGATGCCGCCCCACGTGCGGAGCAGGCGGGCCCGCGAGAAGATCGGGAACAATTCGACGGCCGCGGCCATCTGCCGCTCGATGATGTGGAAGGCGCCCCGCTGCCCGTAACCGTTGTAGGAGTCGACGCCTGCACCCATCACGAGCTCGCCCTTGTGCGCCTGGGACACGTAGACGTGCACGGCGTTGGACATCACGACGGTCGGGTGCACCGGCTCGAGCAGCTCGGAGACCAGGGCCTGCAACGGATGGCTTTGCAGCGGAAGGGAAAAGCCGAGCTTGTCGGCGAGCGTCGAGGTGTGACCGGCCGCGCAGAGCGCGATGGTGCCTGCCGCGATGCGGCCCCGGGTGGTCTGTACCGCGGTGACCGCGCCCTGCTCGGTCTCGAAGCCGACGACCTCGCAGTTGGAGATGATGTCGATGCCCGCGGCGTCGGCGCTGCGCGCGAAACCCCAGGCGACCCAGTCATGTTTGGCGATGCCGCCCCGCGGCTGGAAGGTGGCGCCGAGCACCGGGTAGCGGATGTCGGCGGAGGTGTTGACGATCGGGCAGACCTCGGCGACCTGCTTGGGATCGAGCCATTCGGCGTCGATGCCGTTGAGCCGGTTGGCCTGGACCCGACGCACCGAATCCCGCACGTCCTGTTCGGTGTGGGCGAGGTTGAGTACGCCGCGCTGGCTGAACAGGATCGGGTATCCGAGTTCGGCCTCGAGGCCCTCCCACAGCTTGAGGGAATGCTCGTAGATGCCGGCACTCTCGTCCCACAGGTAGTTGGACCGGATCAGCGTGGTATTGCGCGCCATATTGCCGCCCGCGAGCCAACCACGTTCCAGCACTGCCACATTCGTGATGCCGTGGTTGGCCGCGAGATAGTGCGCGGTGGCCAGGCCGTGGCCGCCGCCGCCGACGATGACGACATCGTAGGTCGGCTTGGGATCGCGATCGTGCCAGAGATGATCGGGATGGTCGGGCAGGTGTGCGCCGGGAGCGAAGACGGAGTCAGGGGAGGTCATGGGTTTCCTAGAAGTCGATCACGACGGGGGAGAGGGGTTCGGAGCAGCAGAGCAGGATCTTGCCCTGCGCGATTTCCTTGGCGCGGATACCGCCCTGATGATTCATCACCACGTCGCCGGAGACCTTGGTGACCTTGCACGAACCGCACAGGCCGACCCCGCAGGACGACGGCAGGGTGACCCCGGCGGCCGCGGCGGCCGCGAGGATCGTGGTGCCGGGGCCCACGGTGATCCGGCGGGCCCGCCGGGTGAAATCGACACGGACGCCGTCGGCGATCTCCTCGCCCGGTGTCGGCAGGAGCAGGCCGAAACTCTCCTCGTGGATATGGTCGAGACTGCTGCCGGACGCGAGGAGCGCCGACCGCACGCCGCTGCGGAATTGTCCCGGGCCACACAGGAAGACCTCACGCTCGGCGAGATCGGGACAGATCCGGGCCAGCACATCGGCATCGATGCGTCCGCGATGGCCGTACCACTCGGGTGCGGGATCGGCCTCGGTCAGCCGCGTACAGGCGAACGAGATGCGCACGCCCGGATGGCCGGCCGCGATCTCTTCGAGCTCGGCACGGAACGGGATGTCGTCGGGGGTGCGTGCGCTGTGCAGGAAGACGATGTCGGGCGATTCCCACTCGGTGCGATAGCCTTCGGTGGCCGCGCGCAGCATCGACATCACCGGGGTGATACCGCTGCCCGCCGAGATGAACAGGAACTTCTCGGCCGTGTGCCCGACATAGCTGAACCGGCCAAGCGGTCCGCCCGCGGTCACCGTCATGCCCGGCGCCATGGTGTCGTGCAACCAGTTCGACACGTGGCCGCCGGCCTTGCGTTTCACCGAGATCGACAGCGTGTCGGGCCGCGTCGGCGACGACGAGATGCTGTAGCAGCGCTGCACCGACCGGCCGTCGATATCGATCCCGATGGTCAGGAACTGCCCGGGATTGAAGACGAACGTCCGCGGTTCGACGGTCCGGAAGGTGAAGGTCGCCATGGTGTGCGTGAGCTGGGCCCGCTCCACACAGACGAGGAGATGATCGGCATCGTCCGCCTGGTTATTCCCCATCAGGCGCTCTCCGGCATGTCCGGTTGATGCGGTGCCACACCGAGATTCGTGCGCAATGTGCCGATGTACCAGTTGATGAAGGCCTCCACCTGGAACTCCGACGGCGCGTACGGGCCGGGTAGGTAGGCGGGATCGCTGATGCCGGAATGGGCGAGTGCGACGAGGTCGGCGTCCTGCTGGTTGGTAATCTCCCAGACGCTCGTGAGACGGTCGAGGTCATAGTCGACGCCTTCGACGGCGTCGGCGTGGACCAGCCAGGTGGTGCGGACCAGGGTCTGATCGGCCGAGATGGGGATGACCGAGAACAGCAGCCCGTGGTCACTGGTGATGTGCAGCCACATGTTGGGCTGCAGGTGCATTGAGCAGCGCCCGAGCCTGCGGTCGGGGAGCGCATCGCTCAGCGGCTTGGTGCAGGCGACGGTGCCGTCGAGGGTGAACGACTCCCCGGCCAGGTCCATCGCCTCCCGCTCAATGTGGAAACCTGTTGTGCGGGTATCGAGTTGTTCGATCCGACGATGCGGCAGACCGTAGCGCTGCCACGTCTGTGTGAGCTCGGCGGTGGCTTTGCGGTAGCGCTCGGTCACCGGGCGGAGGCGGTCGGGAATGCTCGCGGCATCGCTGTAACCCCAGGTGGGGAAGAAGACGTTCAGGAGTTCGGGATGGCCGCCGCAGTGATAGCACTCGCGGTTGTTCTCCATGGTGAGTTTCCAGTTGCCGTTCTCGATGAGATCGGTCTGCTTGGCGACCTTGGCCTGGCTCAGATTGTGCGGGGCCAGGAAAGGCTCGACGATCTCGGCGACCTCATCGATGTCAGCCGGCGGATCCTCGGCCAGACACAGGAAGATCAGCCCCGCGATCGTGCGCACGTGCACCGGACGCAGGGAGAAGCACTTCTTGTCGAAGCCGGGGGCCTGGCCCTCGGCGTAGAGGAGTCGGCCGTCCATCCCGTACGTCCACGCGTGGTAGGAGCAGACGATGGTGCCGGTGGCGCCGGTCTGCTCGGTGAGCAGGCGCGCGCCCCGGTGGCGGCACACATTGTGGTGGGCGTGGACAGCGCCGTCGTCGCCGCGGGCGACGATGACCGAGCGAGTGCCGAAGTTGACGGTGAGATAGTCGCCGGGCTCGGCGATCTCGGCCTCGGCGGCAACGAAGATCCACCGCTTGGCGAAGATCTCGTCGATGTCGATGTCGAACCAGTCGGCGCCGGTGTAGAACGGTGCAGGCAGGCTCAGGCCAGGCACGCGACCGGCGAGGAGATCGCGCGACATCGGATCCATGATCGGCACGGTCATCGACGATGAATACCTCTCTGGGCCTGGGGGTTTCGCGGAAGATCCGCGAGCAGTGAACGGATGACCGAAGCCATAGGGGTGGGTTGCGTACTGCGCAACACTGCGCAGTTGATGCAACAAGTGTGGGGTTCTGGGCTTGCGATGTCAACCGCAGCGGGTACTCTCGTTCCCGAGTGACCGCGACACCGGGAAGTCCACCCGGCAGGCACCATCGTTTTTCGCCTCTTCACCGCAATCCTCCTCCTTCGCAGAATCCTCCACCGGAGTCTCCATGTCTGACACCGCCGCGATCCCGGTCAGCGTCTTCGAGCTGTTCACGATCGGTATCGGCCCGTCGAGTTCGCACACCGTCGGCCCGATGCGTGCGGCCGCCCGATTTGTCTCAGCGCTCGACGCCGACGGCCGTCTCGTCGACCTGGCCGGGGTGGCGGTGGATCTCTACGGCTCCCTCGGCGCGACCGGCGCCGGGCACGGGACTTTCCCCGCCGTCTTGTTGGGACTCGAAGGGCATCGGCCGGAGCAGATCTCCACCGAGACGATCGCCGAGCGGCTCGCCGATATGCGTCGTACCGGTCGGATTCAGGTTGCGGGCAAGGTGGAGGTGGCGTTCACTGAGGCCGATATCGCCCTCCATGGTCACGAGGTGATGTCGCGTCATCCCAACGCGATGGTGCTGCGGGCCGTCGATGCGGTGGGCAATATTATTGGTGCCCAACGCTTCTATTCGGTCGGCGGCGGATTTGTGGTGACCGACGACGAGTTGGAGATGCCCGATGCCGGGATTCCCGGCGCTGCCCGCGCGCCTTATCCGTATGGTAGTGCCGGTGAATTGCTGACGCTGTGCGCGGTCCATCGGTGCTCGATCGCCGAGATCGCGCTCGCCAACGAGGCGCCGCGCCGCGATAGTGATCAGGTGCGCGCGGGGCTGGCCGAGATCGCGGCGGTGATGGACGAGTGCGTCGCCCGCGGCCTGCGCACCGAGGGCATCCTGCCGGGCGGGCTCGCTGTGCGCCGTCGCGCCAAAAGCTGGCACGACCGTCTCGTCGAGGAGGATCCCGAGCGCAGCGGCGAGTTCGCCGAGGATTGGGTGAACCTGGTGGCGCTGGCGGTGAACGAGGAGAACGCGGCTGGTGGGCGGGTGGTGACGGCGCCGACCAATGGCGCGGCCGGGATCGTGCCCGCGGTGCTGTTCTACGCCCGCTGTTACACGCGCGCCGGCCGCGCGGACCCCGTCGACGTCACGGTGCGTTTTCTGCTGACCGCGGGCGCGATCGGCGGGATCATCAAGGCGCGCGCGTCGATCTCGGGCGCCGACGTCGGCTGTCAGGGTGAGGTCGGCTCGGCTGCGGCGATGGCGGCGGCCGGGCTCGCGGAGGTGCTCGGTGGCACCCCGGGCCAGGTTGAGAACGCTGCCGAGATTGCGATGGAACACAGTTTGGGGCTGACCTGCGATCCGATCGGCGGTCTCGTGCAGATCCCGTGCATCGAGCGGAACGCGATCTCGGCCGGCAAGGCGATCAACGCGGCGCGGATGGCGATGCGTGGGGACGGCAGCCACCGGGTGAGTTTGGATCAGGTGATCGAGACGATGAAGAGCACGGGCCGCGACATGAACGCCAAGTACAAGGAGACCGCGACCGGTGGGCTCGCCGTGCACGTGCCGTTGAACATCGTGGAGTGCTGAGGATTCCCGGGCCCAGGTGGTGCGGGCCCGGACTACGCTGACCGGGTGAGGAGAACGGCGTTGCGGCTGCTGTCGCCACCGGCACTGGCGGGATACCGGCGCTCCTGGTTGCGTGCCGACATCCTGGCCGGCATCACCCTGGCCGCCGTGGCGATCCCGGAATCCATGGGCTACAGCTCGATCGCGCATGTCCCGGTGGTGGCCGGGCTGTACACGATCATCCTGCCCGCGGTCGCGTTCGCGCTGATCGGGGCGTCCCGCACGATGGTGGTGGGCGCCGACTCGGCGACCGCGGCGATCCTCGCGTCGGGTATCGCCGGGCTCGGGGTGGCCGGGCTTGCCCCGGCCAGCCAGATGTGGCTGCACTGGGCATGTCTCATCGCGATCGTCACCGGGGCCATGCTCGTCGTCGCGCGTCTGGCCCGGCTCGGATTTCTCGGTGACTTCCTCTCGACGGCCGTGCTGATCGGCTTTCTGGCCGGTACCGGGATCACCGTGATGACGGGGCAGATCCCCGGGATGCTCGGTGTCACCGGTCACGACGGCCGGATCTGGGATCGCTGGTGGGCCATCCTCGGTGGACTCGACGACATCCGCTTCGGCGCCATCGGTTTCGCGGCCGTCACCCTGGTTGTGCTGGTGGGCGGTCAACGTCTCGCACCGCGCTTCCCGGCCGCCGTGTGCATCGTCATCGGATCGATCGCGGCGGTCGGCGTGTTCGGATGGTCGGGAGCGGTGCCGGTGGTCGGCACGATCGACGGCGGGTTGCCGCGATTCGGCTGGCCCGACGGCATGGGTTTCGCGGACACCCTGAAAGCGGCGACCGTTGCGCTGGGGTGCGCCATCGTGATCCTCACCCAAAGTGCCGCGACTGCGCGGAGCTACGCCCAACGCGACGGCGACACACCGGACGTCAACCGCGACATCATCGGATTGTCGGCGGCCAACCTGATCGCCGGCTTTGGCGGCACCTTTGTCGTCAATGGCAGCCCGACCAAAACCGAACTGCTGCACGAGCAACAGGCCCGCACGCAGGTCGCGAACCTGACCATGGCGGCCATCTGCCTGGCCGTCGTGGTCTTTCTCGACCGGCTGCTGGCGAATCTGCCGCACGCGGTGCTCTCCGCGATCGTCTTCCTGATCGCGCTCCGGCTGATCGATCTGACGCGTTTCCGCACGATCTGGCGGGTCCGGCGCGCCGAGTTTTGGATCGCGATCCTCGCCGCGGTGATCGTGGTGGTGTTCGGGGTGCAGATCGGGATCGTCGCCGCGATGGCGGTCTCGCTGCTCGAGCTCATCCGGCGGCAGTACCGACCCGAACGGTTTGTCCTCGGCGTCGGACAGGACGGTGACCGCCTCTATGAGACCGCGCGGCCCGGCCGGCAGTCGTTGCCCGGGCTGGTGGTCTTCCGCTATGACGCAGACTTGTTCTATGCCAACGCCCCTCGCTTCGCCGACGACGTGATGGAGTTGGTCCGGGCGGCCCCCGATCCGGTGCGCTGGCTGGTGCTCGATGCGTCACCGATCGGTGACGTCGACTATTCGGCATCGACGGTGCTCGCCGACCTTATCGACTACATCCATTCCCACGGCGCGCATTTCGTGCTGGCCGGGGTCGATCCCGAATTACAGGACACTCTGGCCCACGAGGGCCTGCTGGCTGATCTCAACCCAGATCACGTGTTCTCCTCGGTGGGTGCGGCATTGCGCGCCTATCGAGCCCGTTACCCCGACGCGGACGCCGGGCGGGCGCGGTGAACCTCGACCGGGTGGTGGCGACGCCGGGTCCCGGTTCGGCCGGGCCGAGGACCTCGATATGGGTCGCCCCTTCATCGCATTCCTCACAAAACGCAGCGCCGCCTGCGACGACGTCG
>JASGFO010000104.1:0-12951 GCA_047605505.1 Gordonia sp. (in: high G+C Gram-positive bacteria)
ACAACACCGACACCACTAACACCTACTGGCCCCGAAACCCTTGACAAGTTCCGCCAACTCACCCTGGCACAGAGGGCGACTGGAACTGCTCGGCACGGTCACTCCGTCACATCGTCGGCGGGACATAGTCCAGCTTCGGCGGGGTGCCGAACGTGCCAGCCTCGAGGACTCGCAGCACGCGTGGGATCTTGTCGAACCTGGCCGTCATGTCGGGTGTCACGGCAACGACCAACGAGGCTGGGCCTTCGGTAAGGAACACCACCGTGCCGTCATCTGACCACCACCCGGCCTTGACTACCCGGTGTTCCTGTACCCCCCAGGCATCGGCCGGAGATGTCGCAGTCGCGAGTTCATGCTCGTACAGCGCAACCGCCACCGCGAACGCAGCATCAATGTCCGGTTTCATGGCGTCGAGTGTGTCATCGAGGTCTGACAACGGCTTCGGCTCGGGATCATCGCTCTGCGATCTCGGCGAGATCGCCGACGACGACGTCGTAGTCGGCGGTGAGACGATCGAACGCCTCGGTCGCGGACATGCCCGCGTCGTGGGCGTGTGAAATCTGAGTACTCCACCACCCGGTGTAGGGAGAGAGTCCCCATGCTCCCGGCGTGGTGTCTTGATGACACAGCACGGTCTTGTCGTTCGTGTAGATGACCAGGTTGTCGGCGACCTTCGCCCACCGGCCCGGACCTTCCATCGGGAACGCATCGAAACACGGCAGCGGAGCGTAGCCGCGCGCCTGGTCGATGAGCTTTTCCTCGTGGATCATGTTCTGTCCTCTCGTTGCAGACGGTGCCGTCTGCGGTAGGTCTATCAGGAGGGTCTGACATTGCCGCGCTTGCGCGAACGCCACCGGACAGGAAGATCGCGGCACCCAGGCAGCCCTCAACCAGTCGCCGAGGATGCCGACAACCGTGCCGAGAAGGAGGCGAGCGCGGCCCCCGATTTATCGACTGATCTTCAGCATCCGCCCGAGCGTGCCCTGCCACAGCGTTCCGGCGGGGGCGATGGTGCCGGTCAGCTCCATCGGCTCATCGAACGGCGCATCGCCGACCTTGCGGGTCGTGACGCGGGCGCCGGTCGCGAAGTCGGTGGCGATGTAGTAGACGGGACCCAGTTGCTGGATGCTATTCGGTTGGTAGGGCCCGTAGCCCACCGCGTGGATCAGCCCGTCGGCGCGCGATAGCTTCGGCAGGGTCGCGATACGGTCGCCGTTCTCCCACACACGCCGGCAACCGTGCTCGGTGACGTCGATGCGGGTCGAACCGCCCTGGAACCCGGCCGCTCCGGGCAGGCTGGGCCCGGTGACGGCCATCGGCGGGTACTGGTAGCCGTAGGTGGATGGGATCACCAGTGAGTTTCCCCAGGCCATCGGCGAGTTCTCGGTGCCCTGCCCGGACGTCCCGAACGCCGGCATACGGCACACAAGTGCACCGTCGTCGCTGCGGTAGACAAGCAGGTTGGGTCGTCGGGCGGCGCTGTCGACGATCGCCACCCAGCCATCGCCGCCGGGCCCGAAATACGTCGGAGTGGTCCCCGACCCCCAGGTGAGCTGCCCCGGCTTGCGCGCGGGTCCCCGATCGTAGGCTCGGCGCCAGACGGTCCGTGGCACACCGTCGGAGCCCGCTTTCATCTCGTACAGCGCGTGCGTAGTGAGAATCGACGCGCCGCCCGGTCTGATCGTGAGACCGTTGCCGAGTTGCTCGCCGGCTGGCAGCCGGGTGACACCAATGATTCGCCGGGTGCCACGATAGGTGAGGGTTCCGACGGTGCCGTGCGTCGTCGCGAACCACACCCGCCCCTGCCAGTCCGGCGCCAGGCCGGTAATGGCATCATCGTTCGAAAGATATTGTCGTACAGCAGTTCTCTCGGAGATATAGAGCTGCCATCCGCTGCGGCTGCGGCGATGTGCGACCCGCAGGATCGCACCGGACCCGTCCGCGATGACCACACGGTCGTGATCATCGAGATAACCGTAGACCCCGCCGAGCAAGCCGCCCTTCGTCAACGGCAACCGCGCGAGCACTGCCGCCGAGCCCGGATCGAACAGCGTGACCGTCGGGGCGGCGACGCCCCCGGTGCCGATGTAGTTGGTGCACAACGACACCGGGAGGCCATCGGAGCCGACGAAGGTCGCCGCGCACGCTCCGCCAGGTACCGATGACGCGGCAAGGTGCGCCGACCGGCCCGGACCCGGGTTACCCGTCGAATCGGTGGAGAACAGGTCGCCGTGCATCAATGCGGTGCCGCTGGGGCCGACTCCCGTGGGCGGGCCGCTGTCGGCCGATGCGGTGGTCGCGGGGACTGTGGCCGCGATCACGCATGTCAACAATGCGGCCAGGACCCGCCCGATGAGTAGACTGCGAGAGCGCATGCGTTCATGCAAGCACAGCACTCGTCTGCGCTGCGCCTGCGGCCGCCGGACCGCACGCGGTCTCCACACGGCCGAGGCCACGATCGGCCACTCATCGCCGCACGATGGTGGCCCCGTTTTCGTCGTTGACGTCGGTCAATCGCCCGATCGGGTGGACCGCGCCGTCGCGATCCACGATGATCGAGTGGTGACCTCTGCACAGAATCCGGGCGAGTCACCGCAGCCCGACCCGTCGACCTCGCCGACGACGCGTTACCCCACGCGGCCACGTTCGCCGGAACCGCCCGCCACAGGGAGTGGTCCGCAGAGTCCGCCGGACCCTCAGCAGCTTTCGGAGATGGCGACCACGGTCTACCAGCGGCCCCAGCCTCCAGCGCCTCAACCTCCGGCGCCCCCCACCGCCTTGCCGCACACCCCGCCGCCCCGGCCTCGTGGGGGCTACGCCCCGGGATCGCAGCCCCCGGGACCGCAGCCGCCGGCCGCGCCGTCGGAGTCGGCGACGCGGATGTACTCGCGCCCGCCCGCCCCACAGGGGCCGCCACCGGCGCCACCCCGATCGGTGCCTGCGGGGCGGCCATCCGATCAGGAGACCCGGTTCATGCAATCACCGGGGGCCCGCCCCGCCGGACCCCCGCCCGGATTCTCCCCGCCCGGCTTTGCGCCGCCGGGCCCCGCGCACCACGCGGCACCCCAGCACGCCGGCTATCCGCCACCGGCATCGCCGTACTACGCCGGTCCCGTCGGCCCGCCCCCGGCGCAGCCCGCACCAGGGCCGGCGTATCAGGGTGGTCCCGGCACCGGGGCCATGGCTGCGGTCCCGGCGATGGGTGATGCGATGGCCGCGGCCCCGGCGCCGACCGGTGAACTTCAGGGCCGGGCGATGAAGAAGCGCAATCCACTGGGTGTCTGGCTCGGATTGCCGATCATCACCCTCGGCATCTACCCGCTCGTCTGGCACATCAAGGTCCACAAAGAGCTCGACGCCTTCGATCCTCGCAAGGAGATCTCGGGCGTCGGCTCGCTGCTGATGCTGATCTTCCTGGGCTGGACCATCGTTGTCCCGATCCTCGTCTACAAGAAGTTCGGTGAACAGGTCCGCGACGCACAGCGTGCCGCCGGGATTCCGGAAAGCTGCAACCCGACCATGGCCTGGCTGCTCCTGTTCGCCTTCGGGCTCAACTTCTGGTACCTGCAGACCGAGCTCAACAAGGTCGTCGACCGCTACGACGCCGAACCCGGAAGTGTTGTGCCGCTGTACGCATAGGGCCGATCGTCGCGTTGCTCTGGTGTGCTCAGCCTCGGGACGCGGGCTGGGGCTGGTCGGGACGCCAGGGATCGTCGGCGGCGGTTATTGTCTGGCACTCGTCGTCGATGAGTACGATGCGGGTCGGCGCGATCGCCCGCGGCCAGGCGATCCGGTCATACAGGAGCCTGGTAAGCCAATACGACGGCATCGGCGGCCGACCCTCCGGGAGCAGCAGGTGCACGCCGTCCGGGCCGTGGACAACAGTGACCGTGCCGAACGGCAGTGCCAATCGCCGCCGGCCGTCGAGGGTCTCCCAGGTCCCACCGAGCCAGGCCCGCACGGCCACCTCCAACTCGTCAACGGTCCGCGCGGGGTGATGGACGACAATCGCGGCGGGGTCGCCCAGCGGGATCTGCGATTGGTAGTCGGGCATGATGTCCACGGTATCGGCTGGCGTGACCACGCCCGCAGTCTCCTTCCGCTGATCGAGTGATCGGCGAGGCGACGTACCGAGTGGGCGCCGGCATCTGGCGCGGACACACCATCACCACCCACCCGCTATGACCTCGTTACCGAAACCCGCCCACATTCCCGGCCAGATCGAGCAGCGGCTGCGGGAAGAAGCCGAGTACCAGCGTGACCGCCGTGCAGACCGCGATCGACGTGGTGGTGAGAGCGCTCGGCCGGACGACGTGGGGGGCATTGTCGACGGGCACGTCGGAGAAGAACATCGCGACGATGATGCGGATGTAGAAGTAGGCCGCGATCGCGCTTGCCAGCACGCCGAGCGCGACGAGCACGCCGCCCCCGCCACCCGCGACGGCCGCGAACACGGCGAATTTGGCGATGAACCCGCTCGTCAGCGGGATACCGGCAAAGGCCAGCAGAAACATCGAGAACATTGCCCCGACAAGCGGATAGCGGCGCCCCAGGCCCGCCCACTGGGCGAGACCGGTCGCCTCACGCCCCGACAGATGCGGCCCGGACCGTCCGGCCACCGGATCCGGTTCCCGCACGACGGCGACCGTGGCGAAGGCGCCGAACGTCGAAAACCCGTAGGCGGCAAGATAGAACAGCATCGCCGCGACTCCGCGGGGCTCGTCGTCGGCGATCGTGATGACCCCGAGCAGGATGAACCCGGTGTGCGTCACCGCCGAATACGCCAGCAGGCGTTTGACATCGGTCTGCGACACCGCCATCACGGCACCACCGACCATGGTGAGGATCGCGATCGCCCACAGCGCCGGCCGCCACTGGTCGGCGAGACCGCCGAATCCGGTCGCGAGAACCCGCGCGAGCGCACCGAACGCCGCGATCTTGGTGGCCGCCGCCATGAACGCCGTGACCGGCGTCGGGGCACCCTGGTAAACGTCGGGCACCCACGCGTGAAACGGGATCGCGCCCACCTTGAACAGCAGGCCCACACCCAGCAGCGCCAGCCCGATCAGCGCCAGCCGCTGCTGATCGGTGGGCGCCGCGGCCACCACCGCGCCCACGGTGTGCAGATCCACCGACCCTGCTGCGCCGTAGACGAATGCGGCCCCGAAGAGAAAGAACGCCGACGAGAACGCCCCCAGCAGAAAGTATTTGAGCGACGCCTCCTGCGACAGCAGCCGCCGCCGGCGAGCCAGCCCGCACAACAGATACAGCGGTAGCGAAAAGACTTCCAGCGCAATGAACATGGTCAGCAGATCACCACACGCCACAAACAGCATCATGCCGCCGACAGCGAGCAGGGCCAGCGGGAACACCTCGGTGGTCACCGCACCGGACTGGGTGGCCTCGAACTCGTCGTCGGTGTTGGGCACGGCCGCACCGGACGGCGTGAACATATCCGCGCGGTCACCGGCCAGCGCCGCCTGCGCCGCGGCACCAGGACCGTCGCTGACCCGCCGACGGGCGCGCGGAGACGTCGCCGACCTCGACGACACCACCCGCTCGAGTCCGCGTTCACCCAGGAACGCGACCGCCGCCACCGCCACCAGGATCAGCAGTCCCTGCAAGAACAGCGCCGGACGGTCCAAGATCACCGCACCCGACATCAGCGTCTCACCCTGCCCGGCCACATTCCCCGTCGCTGCGCTCCCCCGGTCGGCGATCACATCGATCGCCACGACGACGACCGCCACCAGCGCGGCCAGCAGGGCGCACAGCGAGAGGATGATCTGGACGCCGGGCCGACGCGTCCGCGGTGCGAAGGCCTCCACCAGGACACCGACCACCCCGGCGCCGAAGACGATCAACATCGGGGAAAGCGCACCATAGGCGATGGAGGGTGCGCTGATCGCGGCAAGGTCGGTGGTACTCATCGCTGATCTCCTGGTGGTGTGTCTCGGAGATGGGTGGCCGGTATCCGGTGATGCGATCGGCGATCTGGCCAGGCGGCGGAGAGAGTGATAGCGGCGCTCTCGTGATCGACGCCAACGCCGCCAGGCGTCGATCGGGCGCCGGAGACCGCACACCCATCTTCGCGACACACCACTGGCTGCGGGGCGGGATCGTCGACCCCGACGGTGTGCAGGGTATGCGTCACGGCGGGCCCGATCACGGCGAGCGCGGGCTGCGGCCAGAACCCGAGCACCAGCAGCAGCGCGAGCATCGGCGCAACGACGACGCGCTCCCGCAGACCCAGGTCGGTGATGCCCCGGCGCGCGGCACCGGGGCCCTCGACGGGTTTCGGCGGACCACCCATCATGCGCTGGTAGGTCAGCAGAATGTAGATCGCGGATAGGACGAGTGCACTCGTCGCGGCGATCGCCGCGACCGGGTAGCGGGTGAAACTTCCCACCAGAACCAGGAATTCGCTGATGAACGGGCCCAGACCGGGAAGCGACAGCGTGGCCAGCCCGGAGACCAGGAACGTGCCGGCCAACACGGGGGCGACCGTCGCGACCCCCCCGTAGTCGGCGATGCGCCGACTGCCGCGCCGCGATACCAGGAAGCCGGCGACGAGAAACAGTGCGGCCGTGGCAATCCCGTGATTGACCATGTACAGGGTGGCCCCGCTCTGGGCCTGGCTGGTCAGCGCGAAGACACCCAGGATGATGAAACCGAAGTGCGAGATCGAGGTGTAGGCGATCAGACGCATCACGTCGGTCTGCCCGATCGCCAGCACCGCGCCGTAGACGATGCCCACCACGGCGAGCGTGATCACCGGCGGGGCAAAGGTCTGAGACGCGTCGGGGAACAGTTGCAGGCAGTAGCGCAGCATCGCGAACGTACCGACCTTGTCCACGACGGCCATCATGAGCACCGCCGTCGCGGGGGTGGCCGCGACCGCCGAGTCGGGCAGCCACGAATGCAGTGGCCACAGCGGGGCTTTCACGGCAAACGCGAACAGGAAACCACCGAACAGCAACGCGAGGATTCCCGGCCCCGCGTGCAGCCGGCCGTCGGCCACGGCGTCGGCGATGACGGGCAGCGAGAAGGTGCCACCGCCGTCGGCACCGATCCCCGAGGTGTCGGTGACCACATAGAGGCCGATCACCGCGGCCAGCATGATGAGACCGCCGAACAGGTTGTACAGCAAGAACTTCACCGCGGCGGCCGCGCCGATCCGGCCGCCGGTTCCGAAGCCGCCGATCAGGAAGTACATCGGGATGAGCATGGCCTCGAACACGATGTAGAACAGCAGCACGTCGGTGGCGACGAAACTCATCAGCACCATCGCCTCGACGGCGAGGGTCAACGCCAGATAGGTATGCGGGCCCTTCTGCGGTCGGCCACCCGCATGATCAAGCGACCCCGAGTAATCCGCGTCGTGCCAGCCCGCCAGCACCAGCAGCGGCAGGAGCACCGCGGTGAGCAGCACCAGCACCAGGCCGATACCGTCGAGTCCGAGCTCGTAGCGGGCGCCGAACGACGGAATCCAGGTGACGACCTCGGTGAACTGGTAGCGCGGGCCACCGGCGTCGAACCGCACCGCGAGAATGATCGCCACCCCGAGCACGACGAGGGTGCCGCCGAGCCCGAGACGTTTGGCCAGTTCGGGTTTCGCCGCCGGCACGGCCAGCACACCGACCGCCGCGATCGCCGGTACCAGCCACAGGATCGTCAACATGACTCACCACCCCCTCAGCACCAGCGCCGCGGCCACCACCACGGTGGCACCGCCCAGCATCGACAACGCATACGACCGGACAAAGCCGTTCTGCCAGCCGCGAATCCGTTCCGACGACGCCGACACCAGGCCACCGATCCCGGTGCCGGCACCGTCGACGGCACCCGATTCGACGGCGACCAGTCCGGCCGTCAGGCGTTGACCCGGCCGCATCAGCAGGTTCTCGTTCACCGCGTCGCCGTAGAGGTCGCGGCGCGCCGCGACCGTCAGCACGGACACGTCGTCGGGTGCGACGACCGGGACGGGCCGCCGCGCGTACCTCGCGACCGCGGCCCCGGCACCGACGGCGACGACACCGAGAATCAGGACCGTGACGACCCACGCCGGCATCGGCGGCTCGGCGTGGTGGACGCCGACCACCGGCTCGAGCCAACCGCTGAGGCGATCGCCGAGCGCGAGGAACGCCCCGGCACCGACCGAACCGAGCGCGAGGAGGATCATCGGCCCGGTCATCACCGCCGGCGACTCGTGCGGGTGGACCTCCGGCGCCCACCGCCGGTCGCCGAAGAAGGTCATCACCATCATCCGTGTCATGTAGAAGGCAGTGAGTCCGGCACCGAGCAGCGCCGCGCAGCCGAGGATCGGGCCCCGCGCACCGTCGGCCGCGAACGCGGCCTCGATGATCGGATCCTTGGAGAAGAACCCGGCGAACGGCGGCACCCCGATCAACGCGAGATAGCCGAGCCCGAAGGTCACGAAGGTGACGGGCATGACGATGCGCAGTCCGCCAAAGCGGCGCATGTCGGTCTCGTCGCCCATCGCGTGCATCACCGAACCCGCCCCGAGAAACAGTCCGGCCTTGAAGAACCCGTGCGTGAGCAGATGCATGATCGCGAACGCGTAGCCCGCCGGACCGAGCCCGGCGGCCAGGACCATATAGCCGATCTGACTCATCGTCGACGCCGCGAGACCCTTCTTGATGTCGTCCTTGGCACAGCCGATGATCGCTCCGAACAACAACGTCACCGCACCCACGATCGTGACCGCGAGCTGCGCGTCGGGTGCGACGTCGAAGATCGCGTGACTGCGCGCGATCAGATAGACACCGGCGGTGACCATGGTGGCCGCGTGGATCAGCGCCGACACCGGCGTCGGACCCTCCATCGCGTCACCGAGCCACGACTGCAGCGGCACCTGCGCCGACTTGCCGCACGCGGCGAGCAGCAACACCAGACCGAGCGCGGTGACGGTGCCCTGACCGGCGTCGTCGGCGCCCGCGAACACCGTGGTGAACGAGACCGAGCCGAAGGTCGCGACCATGATCATCAGCGCGACGGCCAACCCGATGTCACCGACCCGGTTGACGACGAACGCCTTCTTGGCCGCCGTCGCCGCCGCGGGCCGCTGCGACCAGAAACCGATCAGCAGATACGACGCCAGACCCACGCCCTCCCACCCCAGATACAGACCGAGATAGCCGTCGGCGAGCACGAGCACGAGCATGGCCGCGAGAAAGAGATTGAGGTACGCGAAGAAGCGGCGCCGATCCGGATCCTCGGCCATGTAGCCGATCGAATAGAGGTGGATCAGCGTCCCGACACCGGTGATGAGCAGCAGAAAACACATCGACAGTTGGTCGAGATACAAACCGAAATCGACGGTGAGGCCGCGGGTTCCGGCCCCCGGCAGATCGATCCACCGATACAGCACCTGGTGGACGGGGCGATCGTCGGCACCGCGCCCGACCATCGCCACCAGCAGGACGACACTGACGACGAACGATCCCGCCGCGGTCGCCGTCGCGAGCAGATGCCCCCACCGGGCGGTGATATCTCCCGTCGCTTCGCTCGCCCCGACATTTCCCGTCGCTCCGCTCGCCCCGACGTTTCCCACCAGCAACAGAATCGCGGCACCGGCGAGCGGGAGCGCGGGCACCAGCCACAGGATCGCCGTACTCATGGGCCAACCTCCTCGTGTCGCATGGCTACCGCCTCAGCAGTGCGGCGTCGTCGACCGACGCGCTCTGGCGTGACCGGAAGATCGTCATGATGATGGCGAGCCCGACGACCACCTCGGCGGCCGCGACGACCATCGTGAAGAACGCGATCACCTGACCGTCGACGGCGCCCTGCATCCGGGCGAACGTGACGAAGGCGAGGTTGGCCGCGTTGAGCATGAGCTCGACGCACATGAACACGACGATCGCGTTGCGGCGCACCAGGACACCGGTTGCGCCGATGGCGAACAGCAGTGCCGACAGATACAGGTAGTTCTCCGGGTTCATGCCGCACCATCCGACTTCGCTGAGCTGGATTTCCCGGGGCGGGTCGCCGGTGTGCGGGTCCGCAGGGTCGCGCTCACCGACAGATCGGTCGGGGTGCCGTCGGGCAACAGCGCCGCCACGTCGACGGCGTTGTGCCGGGCGAACACCCCGGGATTGGGCAGTGGGGTCAGGTCGATCCCGGCCCGGAACCGTTCGATCGACCGTTCCCGCTGAGAACGCCGGGGCCCCAGGCGTTCCCGGTGTGCGAGCACCATCGCGCCGAGGGTGGCCGTGATCAGCAGTGCCCCGGTCAGCTCGAAGGCCCACAGATAGCGGATGAAGATCAGCTCGGCGATCGCCTCGACGGTGCTCTCGCCGGGCGCGGTGCCTGCGGTGCCGTCCGACGTGGCGGCGACAGTGGCCGTGCCGATGCCGCCGCAGAGCAGCACACCGAAGCCCAGGCCGAGGAGAATCGATGCAACCCGTTGTCCGCGGAGGGTTTCGACCAGTGAGTCCGACGAGTCGACACCCACCAGCATGAGCACGAACAGAAACAGCATCATCACCGCGCCGGTGTAGACGACGATCTGGACGACGCCGAGGAACAGCGCACCCTGCGCGACGTAGAAGACCGCGAGCACGATCATCGTCGTCGCCAAAAACAGTGCCGAGTACACCGCCTTGGTGGCCGCGACGACACCGACCGCGCCGACCACCGCGATCACGCCCAACACCCAGAACTGCACGGCCTCGCCGGTGGAGGTCTGTTCGGCGGCGAGAGTGGCCGCGGCGGCGATCACGGGTCGACCCGCCCGTCGGGCGAGTGCGACGGCACGGGCTGCGGCGGTCCCACGCGGCCGCGGTAGTAGTCGGTCTCGGTGGGCGCGGTGCCCGCGGCCACCTGCTCGCGGATGTCGTGCGGGGTGTCGGTGGTGCCCGGCGGCAGCGGGGCCAGCAGATCCGGCTTCTCGTAGATGAGATCCGCCCGGTTGTCGGCCGCGAGCTCGTACTCGTTGGTCATGGTGAGGGCACGGGTCGGGCAGGCCTCGATGCACAAGCCGCAGCCGATGCAGCGCAGATAGTTGATCTGGTACACCCGCCCGTAGCGTTCGCCGGGCGAATAGCGTTGCGCGTCGGTGTTGTCGGCGCCTTCGACGTAGATCGCGTCGGCCGGGCACGCCCACGCACAGAGTTCGCAGCCCACGCATTTCTCGAGCCCGTCCGGATGCCGGTTGAGCTGGTGCCTGCCGTGATAGCGCGGGGCGGTCGGGGTCTTCTCCTCGGGGTATTCCTGGGTGACCGTGGGGCCGAACATCGAGGAGAACGTCACCCCGAGGCCGCTCAACGGTTTTCCGAGATCAGGCATCGCTTGTCTCCTTCGATCGGGCCGCCGGGCTGCGACGTGCCGGGGTGACAGGGGGAATCGGAGGTACCGGGAAGCCGTCGCCCGTGGCCGCCTCGGCGTCGGCGGCCCGGGTTTTCGGGGGTGCCGGGGGCGCCATGGTCCGCCGGATCGCCCACAGCAGTGCGCCGGTGACGACGATCCCGGCCGCCGCCGAGATCAGTGTCCGCGCCAGATCACTGCCGGAATCGCCGCCGGTGGCGGCCCGGATCAGGCCGACGATCAGCGCCCAGCCCAGCGCCACCGGGATGAGTACCTTCCACCCGAGGTTCATGAACTGGTCGTAGCGCAGGCGGGGCAGCGAGGTGCGCAGCCAGATGAAGACGAACAGGAACACCCAGATCTTGATGACGAACCAGACAACCGGCCACCAGCCCGCGTTCGCGGCGTCGATCAGACTGATCGGCCAGGGCACCTGCCAGCCGCCGAGGAACAGGGTGGTTGCGAGCGCGGAGACCGTCACCATGTTGATGTATTCGGCGAGCATGAACATCGCGAACTTCAGCGACGAATACTCGGTGTGGAAACCGCCGACGAGTTCCCCCTCGGCCTCGGGCAGATCGAACGGCGCCCGGTTGGTCTCGCCGACCATCGAGATCGCGTAGATCACGAACGACGGCAACAGCATCAGGATGTACCAGTGGTGTTCTTGGGCGGCAATGACCCCCGACGTCGACATGGTGCCCGAGTCGAGGAACACCGCGGCGAATGTCAGGCCCATCGCGATCTCGTAGGAGATCACCTGCGCGGTCGACCGGAGACCACCGAGCAACGGATACGTCGACCCCGACGACCAGCCCGCCAGCACAATGCCGTACACGCCGATCGATGCCATGGCCAGCACGAACAGCACGCCGACACCCAGGTCGGTCAGTTGCAGCGGGGTCCGGTGTCCGGCGATGCTGACCATGGGTGCGAACGGGATCACCGCGAAAGCCGTGATCGCCGGGATGACCGCGATGACCGGGGCCAGGAAATAGATCGCCTTGTCGACGCCGAATGGGGTGACGTTCTCCTTCAACGCGAGTTTCACACCGTCGGCGAGACTTTGCAGCAGTCCGTGCGGCCCGAGCCGGTTGGGGCCCAGCCGATGCTGCATGCGGGCCATCACCTTGCGTTCGATGAGGATCGCGGCCAGCGTGGTGACGACGAGGAAGATGAAGATCACGATCGCCTTGCCGAGCATCAACCACCAGGGATCCCGCCCGAAATCGGACAGGGTGGGAAACTGTGCTGCGGTGATCATGCCGGGCCTTCCGCAGTGACGGCGACGACGTCGCCGGCCCCGGCCGCCAACGTCGAATAGAGCGGGGCGAGCGGTGAATTGGTGGGAACCCAGACCACGTCATCGATCATTTCGGTGATCTGCACCGGCAGCGTGAGCCGGCCGCGGGCCGTGCGCAGCGTGACCGGGTCGCCGTCGGCCGCCCCGATCACGGCCGCGGTGGCTGCCGAACACCGCGCGACCGAGGGATGCGCGGTACCCGCGAGATGCGGTTCGCCGTCCTGGAGGCGGCCCGCATCGAGGAGCAGCGGCCAGGTGGCCAGCGCGGCGGGGTGACCGGCCGGCCGGTGCTGCGTCGGGGGTTGCGGTGGCGCCGACCG
>JASGFO010000105.1:0-12568 GCA_047605505.1 Gordonia sp. (in: high G+C Gram-positive bacteria)
CCACGGGGGTCACGCGGCAATCGGGCCGACACACCAAACCCAGCCTGGGCAGATGGCTCGGTGGGCGCGGCGGCCGACGTCGTCGCAGGCGGTGGTGCTGCGTTCATCGATCGTGCCGGCGGGCGCGGATGGGCCCAGTCACACCGACGTCACCACGGTGCGGGCGTGTTCGACGGCCACGGTCGATCAGCACGCCCCCGACCACTCGTTCCAGGGCCTGCACGCTGCGGTGGTCCGAGCGTTGGAGTAGGCCGCGGGTCACCTCGGCGAACAGGCGCTCGACCTGGTTGATCCAGGACGCGTAGGTCGCGGTGAAGTGCATGGCGAATCCGGGATAGGCATGGGCGTCGACGGAACCTCGACAGGGTTCGCGGCTCTCACTCGACCGCAAACATCCGGTCCCGGACGTCCTCGAGCCGAGCACGTACCCGCACACCCATCCGGGTGATTCCGAAGACCCGCGCGGTCGCGCGAAGCAGTGCTTCGTCGTCGATCCCCGGTGATTCATCCGTGACAGTACGCATCGCGTTTGCGATCTCCTGAGGAGCGATCTCCTCGATCGACCGCGAACCACCGTCATCGGTCCGAAAATCGCGCCAGGTCGCCGGATCGAGGTGCGGCGGCCACGCGAAGGTCCCGTACCGACTGGTCTTTTGCAGGAGCGTGTCGGGGATGAGCCGCCCGATCTGCTCTGCGCGACTCGTCCTGACGGTATCCAGGCTGAATCGACGTGCCACGGTACGGATGAGACGAGAGAGCTCGATGGGGCCCTCTGCCTCGATGATCTGGAGGATCTCGCCGCGAATCTGGCGGGCAGCGGCCGGATCGGGCAGTGCATCGAGCACCTCACGTCCACCGACGATGTCGACGGCGGCGCTGCGGAATGCCTGAGTGCTCGGTGCTTCGGACACCGATGACTCCGCTGGGGTGACGGGCGATCGGCCGATGGCGGTCGGCATATCCTCGATGTCGCTGTCGCGGGGAAGATGTGGATAGGCGCGTTGAACGACCTGGGGGCAGTGGTAGCGCGTATAAACGCACGAGTGTTTGCGCAGAATATTCAGGGTGAGTCGTGACGCCGCGTCGCCGACCGCAGGATCATGAATGAGCTCCTGGAGTGATGAGAGGCCGTCGAAATCCAAGGAGACCGCGTCACCGGCAGAATCCTCATATCCGACGATGTGGGGATTCGCCCAGGGGTGACTCCGGGTGAACTTCCGATGCGATCTCTTGGTGGGAAACAGGGTGGAACCATGCACTATCAGGAAGCCCCTCATATCGGAGAACACGACGAATGATTCCATCTTGCCGATGGAGACGCACAGCAACCGATATCCGCCGTAGGTGCCGCTGCTCACACTCCACCCGTGGAACTCTGTACGCCGGGGTGCGGGCATGCAGTGCTCCAAATAGAGTGCGAGCATCGAGGCGGCCTCCGAACTGCGCGGATGCTCATCGAACGTGCGGGCCCGGGTCACCATCTTGACCGTTTGGGCCTCGCTCATGGCTTTCAATGTTGATGTTTCGGCACGGTTGAAGGCAGCCGGGTCCGTCAGCCATCGCGCTTGCTCGTCGGTGTCCATGAGGTCGGCCAACTGATCCTTGCCCCATGGTTGTATGACATGCTCGATATTGCGGCATCGGGGAAATCTGGTCTCGAAGTCGCGAATGAGGTGACGCTCGACCGCACGCAGTTCACGCTTGGTCATGGCGGTACGGAGAAATCTGACCTCGGCGATCTCGGTTCCCCACTGGCTGTTGTGTCCACCCATCCGGGCGCGGAGATCAAGGGATTCGCCGATGTAGTAGGTGTCGTCGTGGAAAATGAGCAGATACAGCCCCGACTGTCGCGCGGAGCGGCGCCCGCCGACCTGTGACTTCGTGGACTGAAACGGCGTTGCGCGACCGAACCCGTGGCCGTCGGCCCAGTCATCGACCGATCTCCGATACTGAGGTGGCATCGCGCGAGTGTATTACCACCGATCGCAGCGTGCCCGGCGAATGGGAAACATGCACGCCGCTGCGCCGAACGCAAACAATCCGAGCGCGACCTCGGACCACCACCCCTTCTGACCGACGGCGGCCTTACACCGCCGTCGAACTCAGGCCCCCGGGTAGGCCGCCCGGAGGACGAGAACATTCGACGGTCGGGGAGTCCCGGCCACGGTGGCCCGGATCCGGTAGTCACCCGCCCGTGAGGTGCTCTGGAAGCACTGTCCGCCGCGCCTCTGCTGCCACTGTGTGCTCGAGATCGTGGCACGGCCGTTCTTCGCGATCGGCAGGACGCCATTGGCGTTGGGGATGCAGGTCCGATTGATTCCCGGCCCCTTCACGGTGAGACGCATGGCGCCGGCGCCCACACCGCAGGTGCGACGTCCGCGATTATGAAGTGTCAGGGTGTACTCGGCAGCGCCATTGGTCCATCGGACGGTGCCGGTACGACCATACGAGGTCAGTGTGAGCCCGACATTGCGCAGACACGACGCCTGCCGATAGTCGTCGGTCGGGACGCCGGTCTCGGCGGCGACGGTCGCGGCAGGCACAACGGCCAAGACCGATACCGAGATTCCCACCGCAGCAGCGAGGCGAGTAAGGCGAGTAAGACGAGACAAGACTTCCCTCCGATTCCGATGCGCGTTTGGCATCGGCTCACACAATAGGGTGCGGCCCGGGCTCCCGTGGTCGTGAACCCCGAAACTCGTCGAACGACACCGGCGCCGACAACACAGCCGTAACCAGCCGCTCGAGATCGTCGGCGGTGGTGGGTGTGGTCCCGGTGACCGGCCAGCCGTGCACCTGGTCGCGGTAGGCGAGCAGCGGCCCGGGTCCCCAGGCTGCGCCGAGGAGTCCGCCGGCGATGGCCGCGACGGTGTCGGTGTCATCGCCGATGCGGATCGCGGCGGCCAGGGCCTGCGGCGCGTGGCGTCCGTCCGGGTGCGCCGGAGTCTGCAGGATCGACGCGGCTGCCGCCTGCAGCGCCGTCACCGTGTACCCGTTGGGATGGAACGATTTCGGGTGCTCGGTGGCCGCGGCGTCGAGCCAGGCGTGCCACTGCTCGCGGCGCTCGGCCGGCAGCAGGTCCAGGCCGCCGAGCAGGTCGATGCGACCGTCGATGATCGCGACCCGGATCGCCTCACTCCACAGCACACACGAGTCACCGGCGAGCGGATCGGCGTGGGTGAGGGCGGCAATCGCCCGCGCGGCGCGGGCGAGCCCGTCCCGGTCGTCAAGGTGGGCGAGCGCGACCGGTGCCGTGCGCATGAGGGCACCATTGCCCGCCGAATGCGGGTGCGCGGCGGCGAAGATCGCGGACTCCTCCCGCATGAGCGCACCGACCCGGGCGTCGGGTTCACGTCGGGTGCGCCGGTGGGTGGCGCGCAGGACCGCCCGTGTCTGATTGCCGATGTCGGGTGGGTTGCCGTCGAAGTCGGTGTACCAGCGCAGGAATCCGGCCGCGACGGCGTCGAGGGCATCGTCGGAGGTCAGGCGCACGCCGGTGGCGGCGACCTCGGTGATCGCCATGGCCATCGACGTGTCGTCACTCCACTCGCCCGGGGCGTAGTCGCCCAGCCCACCGCCGATCATCTCGGGGAACTCGTCATCACGCAGCGGGCGCCCGAACTCGTAGGGCACCCCGAGCGCGTCGCCGACCGCCGAGCCGAGCACGGCACCGAAGGCCCGCGCGGACTGGGCGGACGTCAGGGTGCTCATGGACGCTGGTCGACGAGGCCGACAGGGGACAGGGTGAGTGCGACGGGCAGGTCGCGGGGAGCGGTCACCGTTTTCATGGTAGCTCGTCGGCGCCGGTAGTCTGGCCGCATGCCCAATCCCGCCCTCAGGCTGTCGCCGGGAGATCTCAAGCGGGCCTTCGGCGCGAAGACGGTGCTCCGGGGAGAGAGTTATTCGCGCAGCGGCAGCATCATCGGATACGGGTGGTCCGCCGATGGCCGGTTCGTGTCGGGATTGTGCCGGGGCAGTGGGAACCAGAAGTACCGGCCGGTGGTCACCTTTGCCGGAACGCCGTCGGCGGCGAGTATCGTCGGCGCGACCTGTACCTGTCCGGTGGCCGCGTTCTGCAAGCACGGCGTCGCACTGCTGCTCACCATCTCGCGTGAATCGACCGTCTCGGCGGTGGCCGCGCCACCACGCCGTGACTGGCGCGCGATCCTGGGTTCCGTCGCCGCCCCGTCGACCGCGGAGGCCACCGCCCCGCTCGCGCTGTGGTTCGCGCTCGGCGAGCCGGAATGGCGATCACGACAACGCCCGCTGCGGGTGCGCCCGATGACGATCGGCAAACGCGGCACCTGGATCAAGACCGGTGCCTCGTGGAATGACGTCGTCTCCGGCTACCGGGGGCCGTTTGATGCCACCCAGGTGGCGGCTCTGCGTGATCTGTACCGCATCGTCATGGGCAACGGCCCGGCGAGTCACGACTGGCTCGGTCTGGAACCGGCACCGATGCGGGTCTGGGGTGCGCTGCGTGAGGTCCGGGACAGCGGCGTCGAGTTCGTCGTCGACCCGCATCTGTGCGGGGGAAAGGTTGAGTTCCGTTCGGCGGCAATTCGTTACGATTTCTCACGCAGCGCCGACGGCGGCGCGTCGATGCGGGCGGAGATCGTGGTCGACGACGAACCCGTCGACGAGACGGACCTGCGTCGACTCGGCGCGGCCAACCCGCACGGTGTCTGGCTCATCGACGGTGACGTGCTGGTGCTGGCCGAGTTCGCGTCGCGGCCCACGCGTGAGGAGTGCCAGCTGGCCCTCTCGGCCGAGGAGATCGCGATCCCGGCAGCCGATCTGCCCGACCTCGCGACGACGGTGCTCCCGCGGCTCGAACGTACCCGAACGATCCGGGTCGACGAGGGATTGTTCACCCCGCCAACGGTGTCCGGGCCCTACGCGGTGCTCACCCTCAGCCCGTCCGGTGCCGGCTGCCGGGTCTCCTGGGGCATTGGCTACCACGTCGACGACGTCTGGCACGTCGTCGAGGTGACCGTCCGGGCCGGGGATCTCTTCTTCCGGGACGCCGATGCCGAGAACGCGCTGTGGGAATCGATCCGCGGTGACGTCGACGCCGTCGCCGCGGTCCGCGATGGCACCGGGACGCGCGCAGGTCTGCCGCCCGAACAGCTCGCGGCCCCCGTCATCCTCGGCGAGCTCGACACGGCCCGGCTGGTGGTGGAGGTGCTGCCCGCGCTGTCGCAGAACCCGGCGATCGTCGTCGACAACGCCCTCGACCGCGATTTCCGGCTCGCCGAGACGACCCCGCAGATCGCCTTCACCGCCGACGAATCGGGCGGCAACGACTGGTTCTCCCTCGGCATCACCATCACCCTCGGTGACGTCGACGTCCCGCTGCCGGCGATCCTCGCGGCGCTCTCGGCCGGCGAGGAGTTCCTGCTCCTGCCCGACGGCACCTACTTCTCCCTCGATCACCCCGAGTTGGCCCGGCTGTCGGAGCTGTTGAAGGAAGCCGAGGCGCTCGGCGAGATCGAGCGGGATCGGGTCTCGACGGCCAGCCTGAACGCGACCCTGTGGGAGGAACTCCTCGAACTCGGCGTCGTCGACAAGCAGCTCAAGCGATGGCGCACCCGGATGGCGAAGATCGCCGCGGCCACCCCGCCCCGGCGGGTGCCCTGCCCACGCACCGTCAAGGCCACGTTGCGTGACTACCAGCGCGACGGCTTCGACTGGCTGACCTTCCTGTCGGCCAACGGTCTCGGCGGTATCCTCGCCGACGACATGGGTCTGGGCAAGACCCTGCAGACGCTGACGATGATCGCCCGGCAGCTCGCCGACGACGCCGACGCCAGGTTCCTCGTCATCGCCCCCACCAGCGTCGTCCCCAATTGGGTGGCCGAGTGCCGCAGGTTCGTGCCGTCGGTGCGGGTCGACTCCGTCGTCGCCACCGAGGCGCGGTCCGAGACGCCGGTGGCCGAGATCGTCGCGGGCGCACAGGTGGTCGTCACCTCGTACACGTTGATGCGGTTGCTGTTCGAGCGTCTCGACGAGGTCCGGTGGACGGGCATCATCTTCGACGAGGCGCAGTTCATCAAGAACCACACCGGCAAGACGCACCAGTGCGCCCGACGGCTCGACGCCGATCTCAAGCTTGCGATCACCGGAACGCCGATGGAGAACAACCTGATGGAGCTGTGGGCGCTGCTGTCGGTGACCGCGCCCGGCCTGTTCCCGTCGCCGCAGGCATTCACCGACTATTTCCGTAAACCGATCGAGTCCGGCACCCATCCCGAACGCATGGAGATCCTGCGCCGTCGCATCAAACCGGTCATGCTGCGGCGCCGCAAGGATCAGGTGGCGATCGATCTGCCCCCCAAGCAGGAACAGGTGATGACCCTGGAACTGGGCGCGCGGCATCGCCGGCTTTACGACGCGCGATTGACCCGGGAACGCCAGAAGGTCCTGGGACTGCTGGGTGATTGGGAGAAGAACCGCTTCGAGGTGTTCCGGTCGCTGAGCCTGCTGCGCCAGCTGAGCCTGCATGCGGCGCTGGTGGACGAGACACAGGGATCGGTGACCTCGGCGAAGGTCGAGTACCTGATGCAGACGGTGCCGGAACTGGTCGCCGAGGGACACAGTGCCCTGATCTTCAGCCAGTTCACCCGGTTCCTCGACATCGTCCGTTCCCACCTGGGTGCCGCCGGAATCGAGTTCAGCTACCTCGACGGCTCGATGAGTCAGCGCAAACGCGCCGCGGCCATCGCCGATTTCACCGCAGGCCGCACCAAGGTGTTCCTGATCAGTCTCAAGGCCGGTGGCTTCGGACTCAATCTCACCGAGGCCGACTACTGTTTCGTCTGCGATCCGTGGTGGAATCCCGCGGCCGAGGCGCAGGCGGTTGACCGGGCCCACCGCATCGGGCAGCAGCGGCCGGTCACCGTCTACCGCCTGGTGTCCGCGGACACCATCGAGGAGCAGGTGGTGGCGCTGCAGGACCGCAAACGTGCCCTGTTCGACGCCGCGATCGACGACGGTGAGCTGTTCGGTTCGGCGATCACCGCATCCGACATCCGGGAGATGATCGGGGCATAGCGGCGACGCATTTGCGACCGGGGCGTTACCGCTGGATGACGACCTGGGCGATCGGGTCGAAAAGTCCTGGACGAATCGAATAGGCGCCGCTAGGCTGGCGGCGCCCAACAGAAGTACCGCACAACGAGAACGAGAGGAGGTGGCGCGTATGAATGCGAGTGGATTGAAACACGAATTCGATGGTCGGTGCGAGCCGTGGATGGATTCCCGATCGCATCGTCGACCCGCGATTGCCGGCCAACGCGCCACCCGCCCGGGTCACCGTCGCCGCTGACCTTCGACGCACGGTGGCGTACCGCGGGATTCGCGCGTATCGAGTTCGCCACTGTTTCGAGGAGAAGCCATGACCATCTTTGTCACCAATGCCGGGATGCAAATTCTGGCGCGGGTCACCTGGCGGCGGGCGGCGGTGCTGCTGACCACCGGTGTCGCCCGCAACGTCGAGGGCACCCCGCTGGTACGGGTCGTGCATTCGCCGAGCACCACGCTGCCCATCCACAAGGTCGTCGCGATCAAGCGCACCGCCTACCGGCCGTACGCGGGCAAGTCCATCGACTCCTACGCGTCCAACGCGACCATCCTGCGGCGCGATCAATGGATCTGCGCGTACTGCGAGGGCCCGGCCGACACCATCGACCACATCGTCCCGGTCTCGCGCGGTGGCCGGTCGACGTTCGGCAATCAGGTGGCAGCCTGTAAGTCCTGCAACGGTTTCAAGGCCGACCGCACCCCGCGTGAGGCCGGGATGGCCCTGCGGCACGCGCCGTTCGTCTACGACCCCTGGGCCGAAGACCAGAAGGAGGTCTGGGAGCTGTTCGCTCTCGGCACCACGACGAGCTGACCCCGCCCGGTCCGGGCGGGGCGGCCACCCCCCACCGGACCGGAGGACACGATGACCACCGCACCCGACGTGCGCCCCCTTTCCGTTCCGCTCACCACGCTGCTCGGCCCCGGCGCGGACCGGGTGGCCGGGCTTCCCGCGGCCGCGCTCGCCCAGGCCGCCTGCGCCGCCGCCGGACAGGATCCCGAGGACTGGTTTCCGTTCCCCACCGACGACTACTCGCATGCCGCGGCCGTCTGTGCGGGCTGCCCCATCCGCGAGGCCTGCGGCGCGTGGGGGCGGGCCAACCGGATGAGCGGGGTCTGGGGCGGGCTGCGGTTGGAGAACGGCCGGGTCAGGTGAGGCCGTCACCACCGCAGCAGGTCCAGCGCGACGCCGACGTGCAGGAAGCACTCGTCGAGCGGCCGGGGGAGCAGCTCCTCCGCGCGGGCGAGTCGTCGGATGATCGTGTTGCGGTGTGTATACAGCGCCTCTGCGGTTTGTGAGGTGTTGCAGCGCAAGGAAATCCACATTCGGACGGTGTTCAGCAGGTGGGTGTCGGCGTGGGCCAGCGCACCGAGGGTGTCGGCGACGAAGTCATCGGCCGCGGCCGCGTTGCCACCCAGCAGCGCGGCGAGCCGGATGTCGTCGAAGGCGACGAGGAGGCGGTCGACGCCCACCCGGACGTGCATCCGCTGGGTGCTGACCGCCTCCAGATGCGACGAGCGGAAGCCGTCGATACCCTCGCCGGGACGCCCGACCGACACCCGGATACCGGGCTGACCGGACAGATCAGGGGCGCCGATGGACGCGACGGGCAGCCACATCCACCAGGTCGACGTGGCGGCCGCGATGGTCAGCCGGTCGGCTGCCCCCGCCGCGCGGGCCAGCGTTGCGGCGGCGGCCTCCAGGTGCGCGGCGGCGGCGGGCGTCGTCGACCACAGCACCATCGCGAGCTGCGGACCCGACAGTCGGTAGCCGAGCTGGGCCTGGGCCCGGGCCAGGGGGATGGGGGCGCCTTCGAGCACGAGGGTGACGGTCTCGCGGCGGCGGACGTGGGCGCCGTCGGAGAGATCGGCGCGCTCGGTGCGCATGCGCTCGGACATCGCGGCCACGGTGTCGTCGATGAACCGGGCGATCGACAATGACGTCACCGCGAGGAGCTCCCGCAGTTCGGCGGGATTGTCGGTGAGGCCGAAGCAGATCTCCATCCACAGCTGCCAGGCGACGTTCTGGGCGGTGCGGAAGGCGTCGAGGGAGGCTTCGTCGAGGCCCCGCCGGACCAGATCGGACGTGGCGGCCACGATCTCGGGGGTGAGCTCGGCGGCCACCGGTTCGCCGGGATGCGCGGCGTTGCAGATCGCCCAGCGCATCGTGTTTGCCATGTTGGTGCGCCGGATCCCCTCGGCGAGGACGTCGTCCTCGCCGACCGCGCGCATCCGCACACCGCCGAGCGCCGCGCTGTTGAGGGCGTCGACCCAGGCTGCCGGCGGGTCGAGGATGATTCTGCAACCACGTCGGATCAGCTCGCGGGTTCGGGGTGACACGAGCGGCCAATCGGCATCCATCGGGACAGTGTGCACCATATGTGGCGTGGATCTTGTGCACTTTGACCCTGGCGCGCAGGACGTGACAGGCGAATCCTGAATATGACAATGTTGAGTGTCACAATGAATGGCACTCGCAGCCCATGCCCCCGAGGAGACCCGCGTGTCCGAAACCACCACCGCACCCGAAACGCTGGATGTGCTGATCATCGGCGCCGGAATCTCCGGCATCGGCATTGCGCACTACCTGACGACGATGCTGCCGGAGAAGTCGTTCGCGATGCTCGAGGCACGCGGCAGCGCGGGCGGCACCTGGGATCTGTTCAAGTACCCGGGCATCCGCTCGGACTCCGATCTGCACACCTTCGGCTTCGAGTTCAAGCCCTGGACCGACAAGCAGTCCATCGCCGACGCCGGACGCATCCTGGATTACCTGCGCGAGGCGATCGACGAGGATGACCTCGGCGACAAGATCCGCTATCACCACAAGGTGCTGGCGGTGAACTGGTCGTCGACGGAATGCCTGTGGACGGTCGACGTCGAGCGGACCGGGGCCGCGGGTGACGGCGCGCCGGCCGGTGAGAGGTTCCAGCTCAAGGCGCACTGGGTGTTCTCGGGTGCCGGTTACTACAACTACGACGAGGGATACACGCCCGAGTTCCCCGGGCTCGATCGCTTCACCGGCCAGGTGGTGCACCCGCAGCACTGGCCCGAAGACCTCGACTACGCGGGCAAGAAGGTCATCGTCATCGGCTCCGGCGCGACCGCGGTCACCTTGCTGCCCGCGATGGCCGAGAAGACTGCGAGCATCGTGATGCTGCAGCGCACACCGACCTACGTGGTGCCGTTGCCCAAACATGATCCGGTGGCCAACGTGGGGCGCGTGCTGCTCGGCGACAAGCGCGGGTACGCGCTGGCGCGGGTGAAGAACATCGCGCAGCAGCGGGCGCTCTACGAGGTGTGTCAGCGGTTCCCCACGCTCTCCCGCAAGGTCATCCGGGGCATCAACAAGGCGCTGCTGCCTGACGACTTCGACGTGGACACGCACTTCAACCCGCCCTACAACCCGTGGGATCAGCGGCTGTGCGCGGTGCCCGACGCCGACCTGTTCCAGGCGATCAAGAAGGGCCAGGCGTCGGTGGTCACCGACCGCATCAAGACCTTCACCGAGACCGGGATTCTGCTCGAGAGCGGCACCGAGCTCGACGCCGACATCGTCATCACCGCGACCGGCCTCAACCTGCAGCTCTTCGGCGGCATCACCGTCGCGCTCGACGGCGCGCCGGTCGATCTGTCGACGACCGTCGCCTACCGCGGATTCATGCTCAGCGGCATCCCGAACCTCGCCTTCGCCATCGGCTACACCAACTCGTCGTGGACCCTCAAGGTCGGTCTGCTGTGCGAGCATTTCTGCCGCCTGCTCGGATACATGGACGCCCGCGGATACCCGGCGGTGCGGCCCGTCGCCGACCCGGCGATCCAGACCCGGCCGCTGCTCGACTTCGGTGCAGGCTACGTCAAGCGTTCGCTGGCGAACCTGCCCAAGCAGGGTGTCGAGGAGCCGTGGACGATGTCGATGAGCTACTACAAGGACCGCATCTCCTTTGGCAGCGACGTCGCCGATCCGCACCTCGAGTTCACCCGGACGCTGCCGTCCGCGGCCGGCAGCGCGGCCGGACAGCTGGAACCTGCCGCCGGATAGTTGCCGTGCCGCACGACGCGGGCCCGGGTGTCCTGGCGTTCGACATCGGCGGATCGACGACCCACGCGGTGTGGATGGTCGGCGAGACGATCCGCGCCGAGACGGTCGTCGGCAGCGCCAACATCTCGTCGGTGGGGATGAGTGAGGCCGGCCGGCAGCTCGATCGTGCGCTCGCCGGCCTCGGTCGGCCCGACCGTGTCGACGTGGTCTTCGCCGGATCGGCCGGGGCCGACACCCCGGTCCGGCTCGGTCGGCTCCGGGATCTGCTGGCCGGCCGGTTCCCCGCTGCCCGGATCGGCGTCGTCCACGATGCGGAACTGGTTCTCGCCGCCGCCGGGCTCGCCGACGGCATCGTCGCGATCTCGGGCACCGGGTGCGTCGCGTGGGGCCGGCGCGGTGACAGGACCACCCGGTCCGGCGGCTGGGGACATCTCCTCGGTGATGAGGGCGCAGGCTACGGGATCGCGCGCGCGGCCGTCCGGGGCGCGCTGCGTGAGGTCGACGATGGTTGTCCGCCCGGCGAACTCGCTCGTCGACTGGCACGGGTCTGCGACGTCGACGATGTCTACGACCTCCTCGACGCGTTCTATCTCCGCGCCGACCCGGATTATTGGGCGGCCCGGGCGGCAGTGGTCTTCGAGCTGGCCGACGCCGGCGATGATCTCGCCGGCCGGCTGGTCGGTGACGCGGCCGCCGCGTTGGGCGACCTCGTGATCGGCGTCGCGGGTCGGCTGGGCAGGGATCTGCCCGTGGTGTGCGCGGGCGGGCAGATCACCCACCACGACCGGTTCGTCGAGCTGGTGCGCACGACGTTGGCGGCGGCCGGGATCGCCGATGTCCGGGTGCTTGCCGGCGACCCGGTGGCCGGGGCGATCCGGCTCGGGCGGGAACTGCTGACCAGATAGGCGCGCGCCGACCACAACGACACGAAGGCGGGTGCCCACCGATGCGGTGGGCACCCGCCTTCGTGCGTGCGGGGGGCGCGTCAGCTCGCGGGGGCGGCGCTGGGCACCTGGGCCGACGGCTCCTCGACGGCCGACGGCTCGACGACCTCCGGTTCCACCGACGGTGCCGCAGGCTCCTCGGAGGTGGTCTCACTGGTGGTCTCGGCAGTCAGGGTCTGCCAGGTGGCGGCGATGACGTCGACGCTGGAACCGTCACCGAGCGAGAGCGTCCACACCCCGGCCGAGTCGGTGGCCGATTGCACCGCCGAACTCGACAGGGAACTCTGGGACACCGACCGTGACGCCCCGTCCGAGCAGGTCAGCGACACCGATCCGCTGCTGCTCGCCGTGGCCGGTGCCTGACAGGTGACCTGACTCGACCCGCTGGTGAAGGAGAACGCCCCGATCGAGTCCCCGCTGCCGCTGAACTGGGTCGGCGCGGCGGATGCACCCGACACCGGCGCAGCGCCGCCACTCGCGCCGCCGCCGGCCGTGGCGGAGC
>JASGFO010000106.1:0-12490 GCA_047605505.1 Gordonia sp. (in: high G+C Gram-positive bacteria)
TCCGGCGATGTGCACTGCTCCTACACCGCGCGCGCCCGGCTGCACGGTGTCGCCGCCGCGGCCCCGGCCATCGTGCAGTTGACGATGTCGCCTTTCCGGAATCCGCTGGAGAAATCGATTCAGTGGGCCAACCGTGCGTTGAAGACGCGTCCCGTCCGCGGCCTGATGCGGTTGTTGGCCCGGACCGCGCGGGTGAGCGACGTGGCCATCGACTGGGATGTCGATCATGGCCCGTGGTTCGACAACGGGGTGATGACCGTGGTGATCGTGGGGCGCCAGGTCCGCGTCGACGTCGACCACGCGGGTGTGGTCGACGGCCGGCAGGTGCTGCGCCGCACGGCGACGGTGGGGTTGAGCCGAGGGTAGGCGGGTCACCGGGGGAATGCCGCGTCCACGAGAACCGGGTTGTGTGAGTTCTTGATGGCGCCGACCTTGGACTTCCGCATCAGATGTAGGGCTGCGGTCGCGGCCGCACGCGTCACCGCGGTGTCATCGAGGAGTTCGATCAGTTGGTCGAGCGCCTTGGCCCGAACGTTGTAGTTGAATGGTCCGGCGGCCTGGTACGTGGCCTCGTCCAGGTAGACACCGGGATGCCGGCGCAGGAATCGGGTGATGGCGGTGTCCGCCATGTCCTCGCCGAAGAGCTCGACACCGTTCACCATCACCCAGCCCGAGAGGCCTTGATTGATCCGGAATGCCTCGGTCCACCCGATACTGAGATTGGAGAGGGTGCCGTGTCGGGGGATCACCGCGGGCGCGCTGAGCACCCAGTAGTCGTACTCGGTCTGCCGGGGGAGGGGAAGGCATCTGTCCATATACGTGCGGATCGCCGACAGTGCTGCTGCCGCTTGTGGGCCGGTCCGGGTGAGCCAGAGCCGGTAGTCCGGGTCGCTCCGCGACCGCTGATGCGGCGGCAGGACCAGATTGCGTTCGTCGCCGGCAACGGTCGCGTTGGCGCCGATCGGGTCGGCCAGCCACTCGCTTGCGGTCAATCCGTGCGCGGTGAAGATCTCGTCGAGCGGCCGGCTTCCCGTGAGGTAGGTCATCTCGGCCTTGTTGCGGGAGGGCAACCCGGCAAACTGCATGCTCGCGATGAATTCCCGTTCTCGCGCGAGTAGATGACGCAGGGGGTTGGCCGCCGACGAGGCGCGTCGGTCCGGTTGCGGCCGGATACTTGTGATGTCCTTGCGGAGTGTGCGGTGCCCTTTGAGTCGCTCGGCGATATCGATCGACTGACCGAGGTAGCAGTCGCCGTTCTCGAATTCGAGGAGATAATACCCGGCGGTGCCCAAACCCAGGTCAGCCAGGAGCTGTTTGGTGGCGAGGTGAGTGGCTGGTTCGATGATTGTGGTGAATCCATTCGCCTCGGCCCACTCGGCGACTGCGGCGCGGCGCCGGGCGATCTCCGCGCGGGTGGGCGGTGCCGCAGGTTCCACCATTGGTGGTGTCAGGATGGTGGCCGCCATGGCGTTGCCGTCGCTGTGGCGGTCCATGTCACGGTCGACGCCATGCCGTAGCGTCCACGACGGTGCCATGGCGGTGGCGATCTGGAGCATGGTGTCGGGGCTCACGTAGTGGCCCTTGTCATCAACAGTCTCGACATACGATGCGTTCGCATCGAAGTCCCAGATGCCGGTCCCGGTGTCGTCGGAGTACCAGACTGTCGAATAGGACCGGACTGGCGCATGCCAGTTCCACGATTGCACAACGACGGCCGCCCGCTGGGGATCGAGCTTCGGGGCTTCGGCGTGGATAGCAATCGATGCCTGCTCGGCGCTCGATCCTGGTTCTGGCTGGGTCAGTTCCAGGAAGACGCGCCACCCCGAGGCGACGAGTCTGCGGTAGAGGTCGATAAATCTCGCGTGCTCGAGAAGTATGTAGTCCATCTGTGCCCTGAATCCGTCGCCGGTGCCGGAGCTGTCCAGGATACGTAGCTCCGGTGTGAGAAGTGGCGGCCAGACACCGATGGCGGTGTTCTCGGCATCGGGTGCGCTGCCCTCACTGACCGTGCTCGTCGGGTCTTCGGGAGAGGTCTGCCAACGATGGCCGTCGAACAGGATCTGTCGCGCCAATCCGTCCGACCATTCAAGATAGATAGACAGTCCTCTCAGCTCTCGACGTGGCTCGGTCACGGAACTGAGTGCGAGAACGGGGACCGTGGCGAGTTCGTCCAGCTCCTCGGCGAGGAACGCCGGCGGGGGTGCGTTATCGGCCATCAGATTTCTCCGTCCTTGGTGTCCATTCCGATCCGCCATTATTCATCAGGGCCGTCGACGTTGTGGGACAACAACGAAAAGCCGCGCACCAAAATCGGTGCGCGGCTTTTCGTTCGGTAGCGGATCCCGTCAGAGAATCGTGAGCATCTCGTTGTAGGTGGGCAGCGGCCAGAGATCGTCGGCGACAACGCTTTCGAGCTTGTCGGCAACCCCGCGCACCTCGGTCAGCGCCGGGATCAGCGACTTCAGCGCGTACTCGGCCTCTTCTTCGACGGACTCGCCGTGGAAACCGGCGATCGCGGTCTGCAGGGCGTCCATCGTGTTGTTGAGCTCGTTGACGTACACCGACATCGTCTTGAGGACCGGGGTCTCGATCGAGATCCCCGCGGTCTTGAGATTCGCTGCGGTGCCTGCGAGTTCGCTCAGGTAACGGGTCGCGGCGGGCAGGATCATCGTCTTGGCGATCTCGAGGGTCTCCTTGGCCTCCACCAGCAGTGCCAGCGCGTACTGCTCGAGCACGACCTCCTTGCGCGCGGCGAGCTCCCGCTCGGAGAGGATGCCGTACTTGCTCAGCACCTCTTTGATGGCCGGCTCGTCGAGCTGGGCCATCGCGTCGACGGTGGTGCGCAGGTTCAGCAGGCCACGGGAGGCGGCCTCCTCCTGCCAGGCGGCCGAGTAGCCGTCGCCGTTGAACACGACCTTGCCGTGCTCGCTGATGATGCCTTCGAGCAGCTTCTGCACGGCGTCGGTGAACTCGACGCCCTCGGCGGTCTCCTTCTCCAGGAAGGTGCAGACGTAGTCGAGCGAATCGGCGAGCATCGCGTTGATCGCGATCATCGGGTCCGCGATCGACTGATTGGAACCGGGGGCGCGGAACTCGAACCGGTTGCCGGTGAACGCGAACGGGCTGGTGCGGTTACGGTCACCGGCGTCGGCCTTGAGCGGCGGCAGGGTGTCCACACCGAGTTCGATGACCCCGGCGGTCTTCGACTGCTTGGCACCGCCCTTGGCGATCTGGTCGAACACATCGGCCAACTGCTCGCCGAGGAAGATCGAGATGATCGCGGGCGGTGCCTCGTTGGCGCCGAGCCGGTGATCGTTGGACGCCGAGGCGATCGACGACCGGAGCAGCCCGCCGAACTTGTGCACGCCACGGATGATCGCGGCGCAGAATACGAGGAACTGCACGTTGTCATGCGGGGTGTCACCCGGGTTGAGCAGGTTGCCCTGGTTGCTGTTGCCGAGCGAGAAGTTCACGTGCTTGCCCGAGCCGTTGACACCGGCGAAGGGCTTCTCGTGGAGCAGGCACACCATGCCGTAGCGCTCGGCGACCTTCTTCATGGTGGTCATCATGAGCTGCTGATGATCGTGGGCGAGATTGGACCGCTCGAACACCGGCGCGATCTCGAACTGCCCCGGTGCGACCTCGTTGTGGCGGGTCTTGGCGGGGATGCCCTGCTTGAACAGTTCCCGGTCCAGTTCGATCATGAACGCGAGCACCCGGTCGGGAATCGCGCCGAAGTAGTGGTCGTCGAATTCCTGGCCCTTGGACGGCTTGGCGCCGAACAGGGTTCGCGCCGTCGTCATCAGGTCCGGGCGGGCGAAGTAGAAGTGCCGGTCGATGAGGAAGTACTCCTGCTCGGCACCCGCGTAGGAGACGACGGTGTCGACGTCGGTGTGCCCGAACAGCGTGAGCAGCCGCATGGCCTGCTTGCTCATGGCCTGCTGGCTGCGCAGCAGTGGGGTCTTCTTGTCGAGGGCCTCACCGGTCCACGAGATGAAGATCGTCGGAATGCACAGGGTGTTGCCGTTGGGGTTTTCGAGGATGTAGGCCGGGCTGGTGATGTCCCAGCCGGTGTAGCCACGGGCCTCGAAGGTGCCGCGCAGGCCGCCGTTGGGGAAGCTCGAGGCGTCCGGCTCGCCCTGCAGCAATGTCTTGCCCTGGAATTCGGCGAGCGAGCCGTCGGCGCCGTCCGGCTCCAGGAACGAGTCGTGCTTCTCGGCGGTGAAACCGGTCAGCGGGTAGAAGACGTGCGCGTAGTGCGATGCGCCCTTCTCGATCGCCCAGTCCTTCATCGCCGACGCGACGTAGTCGGCGAGGGTCGGGTCCAGCGGGGCGCCCTTGTCGATGGTCGCCTTGACGGCCTTGAACACGTGCTTCGGCAGACGGGTCTTCATCACCGACAGGGAAAAGACGTTGCGGCCAAAGGTGTCTGCCAGCGGCTCGGTGAACCCGTCGGTCGCCACCTCGTAGGTGGTCACGGCCTCGATCGCCTGGCGTCGCGACATACTGCCACTCATAGCTACTCCTGGATTAAAAGGTCCGGACGCCGATCTCCCGAATCGGTCGGAAGACTGCGGCGTGGACGTTGTGCAAGCACACCGACGCTATGAGTAGGACGTACCCGGGTCATTGCCCCGATGTGACGGGCAGGAAAACTCGGGGGTCGGGGGCGCGCGGGGGGCGCCGCGGCCGATGGCGGGCGGGTTGTAAAAGCCCACGCGGGGGTGGGGGGGGGGGGGGCGGGGGGGCCCCCCCGCGGCCGATGGCGTCCGGTTTGACATCGCCATCGCGGGGTTCGTGGTCGTGCGATGTGACCGGCCGCATAGAGTGATCAGTCGTTGTTCCGGTCACGCTGGCCGGTGGGGAGAGAAGAGGAGAACGCAGTGTCGGAGGTCAAGCACAAGGCCGTGGTGGACGCACCCCGGGAACAGGTGTTCGCATACGTGAGCACTTACCAGAACGTGCCCGAGTACATGTTCGGGATCACCAAGTTCGAGCCAGTCACTGCCGAGACCCGGGGGGTCGGGGCAACCTTCGCCACCGAGATGAACGTCGGCCCCAAGACCCTCAAGTCGACGGTGAAGACCATCGAGTACACCGAGAACGAGTACCTGGAGCTGACGTCGGTGGAAGGCTTCAGTTCCGGCTCGTCCTGGCGCTTCGCCGACGCGGGCGAGGGCCAGACCGAGGTCGATGTCCGCTTCAGCTACGCCCTCCCTGGCGGCCTGGCCGGCAAGGTGCTCAAGCCGATCCTGGAGACCTTCATGGGGCAGGCGGTCAAGGCGACCGAGAAGAACATCCGGGAGAAGGCGCCGGCCTACCAGGCCTGAGCGCTATCGCGTCCCGGCCAGTTCCCGGGCCTTCAACAGGGCCGCGGACCGGCCGGGGCGTGCCGCGAGCTCGGCCAGCCCGGGCCAGCTGATCGCCTCGTCGGGCACCAGACCTCGGCGAGGTGCGGGCGGTGGGTCAGGGCCACGTCGAGGATGCGGTTGAGCCAGCGCGGCAACCGGCCCGGGGTGGCGGCGGCACAGCGGATCGATTCGACGAGCACGGGCCACAGCACAGGCAGCGATTGCGGTGACCTCTCCAGCGGCCGGACCAGCTTCGCGGCGCTGACGTCGGCCGAGGCGAGCATGGCGCGCACCGCGCGGCCGACTGCCGCGGGGCCGATGAGATTCTTCGCGAGCAGCTCCTCCATGGTGTATAGGCCACCGTCGTCGTTGCACAGTCGGCTCAGGGCGATCGCCACCATTGCCGTCGTCAGCGGCGGCACGTCTGCCGCGGTGCGCTGCGGTGGCCCGCTCGATGGCCCCACCGGATCGCGGAACGGGGTCGCCATAGATAGTTGCACTGGTGGTGATGGTCTACCTTTCTGTGAAAGTCGCGTTGAGTGATCGTTTCTCGGTTGTGGAAAAATCGCTATATATAGCGGCATTGGTTGGTGGGATCGGGTTCGTTCTTACCGTTGCCGTGTGGACCGTGTTGTTCAATCTGGAATTGGGCGACACGATAGATTCGCCATTTTAGCCTACTCTATCCTCGGCCTTTCATGGTGAATTCGGTGTGCCTGGCTCGATGTGTTGGGAAAGGTGCTCCTACCTGCAATAATTCGAATTGCGACACATTCGATTCGGGCAGAGTGAGGAGCGCTTTTCTGGTCAGTGAGTCTACCGTGTCCTAAGTGGGTCCGGGACAGTGGTGACGACGCTGGTCTGGCACCGCATGCGGGCACGATCCTGTTGGCCCGGCCCCGGCATTGAGACGCGCGTTCTACTTGAACAGGAATCGTGATCCTGTCACCCGAACCGATGAATCGCGGCGGCGGATACCGTGACGTCTGCCGCCTGTCCGGTGGCAGGGATCAAGTCTCTCGATTCGGCGAGGTGCCGAAAGATCTGGCGGCTGCCACCCTCGCCAGACCAATATCCGATGCCGGCTCCTGTTCTGGCAGAACATGTTCGCCGCTCACGCCATGGGACATGACCACACGCTGGCGCACCGCCTCTTCTGCCTGTCCAAGTCTGGTACCGAGTGGGACAAACGGTTTATTTCGGGCATTATGCGCACTACTGCACACTCATACTCAGAGAGTGATACGGTCACGCACTATTTCGGATAATGAACCCCACATGTACTAGAGAGGACCCTCGACGTGGATCCAAACCGGCGGTTGGTGAGAACCGCGGCAGTCACGATGGCCGTATTGACATGTGCCGGCATAGCCTCGGAAATGAGGCTGCCGCATGCCATGGCAACAAACTCATTTGCCGATCAGCAGGTCTCGAGAATGACCGACGATGGATGGCGGGTGACTGCAATCAAATCCCACGAACAGGTGCGCTCAGTCCCTCCCCTGAACCAGTCTCCGTGGACTCGTGAGGGTTTCCTCAGCCTCAAAGCAACAGGGCTCATTACCGGTTCCGGATCAGTGCCAGTACAAGCCGGGACGGTATCGGGAGGCTACCAAATCGCGTGTAACACAGATGTGACATCAGGTGCTACGCTCGGGGTCTCCGGCGGACCCTCAGCGCAGATGAACATCTCATACCCGCCCGCAGTCGTCATCGGTGCGACAGTAACCCCAAACGTCTCCACCACCCTACGCCCAGGGACCATCTCCGACATCCCCTTCGGCACCAAGACAATGCAAACCGGAAAAGCCGGCATCACCATCGACGGCGTCCACGTCAAAGTCGACGGATGCCTCGGCCCCGTAGCCGTCAGGGCCTATGCCACAGTAGCTATCTCCACCGCACTCAATGACAACACCGTCAACGTCTACGGCAAACCCCACTACCTGTAGGGCCCCGGGAAAATGAGTCGAGAAACTTCCATGAGCGCACCCGCCGACACCGGCGACGACGACACAGCAGTGATCGCGACCACCCCTGCGACGACTGATCACCATGCCCCCTCCACTGATCGGAGACCGGACGAGCAGACTCATACCGGGGTCGCACCCACCGCACTGCTGCTGTTCGCGATCGGATGCGCGGTCCTCGTGGCAGCGGAACCCTTGACAAGTTCCGGGCTTCTATACCGACATCACTGGCCGTCAGCACCTCCTTGAGGCTAAGGCCAACTACTCCCACCTCGCGAGCCCAGACGGTTCACCGCGTACCTGGGCGAGACCGGAAGTTCGCGAGAAGTTGATCGGACAGCTGGCTGACCAGTCCTCCGCTGGCCGAGGGTCGAACGTTCTGGTCGACTGGTATCTTCAGCAACATGCAACCTTGGCCTACTTTCAGCAGGCCGCCGCCGACGCGGGCGCAAGCGGGGCCATCAATTTCTTCGTCTCACCGCAAGGGCGGGCCAATGTCTACTGATCCCTACGCCGACACCCCCTACGACGTTGAACTCGCACCTGACGGGCGTGTCGTGAGCTTTGTTGACAACCGCACCAGTCACTATATCGTGACCGCGGACAACCGCGACTACACCCGCACACAGGCAGCCCACCTCATCAACGACATACTCGACGGACTCGCCGCAACCGCACCGGCTTTCGGCCTCTGGTACCACAGCGGTGGCGAGTCCAAGGCAGAGACTATGGCCAACGTTGCCTACTCAACAGGGAGAATAGCGGTGCGGCCTGAGGATCTGACCTTTCACGAGGAGTATGGACTCGAGTACTGGGCCGTCGGCCTGTGGAATGAGCCCTCACCCGAAGTCAACGGTGCACTTCGCATCCGGTTGGGGAACACGAGTACTGTCGCCGCGCTGAGCCTCGACGTCGGTCGCCAGATCGCTGATCAGCTATCGGAGACCGGTCTGATCGCCTCGATCGTGGAATGTCTCGACCCCGTTGAGATCACAGCGACCCGCGCCGGAGCAAACGGTACTGAAATCCTGTACGCCCGCAACAAGAACGTCAGCACCCGCGAGCAGTAGAACGATCGTCGACACCCGGTCACGGCCGTCGAGCTCTGGGAGTGCTGGGCGGCCGACGACGTGATCGCCGACAAGACGTCCGGACAGTTCCTGCGACGCGGCGAAGCCGGAGCCGTCGCCGACCGCGACGACCAGTTCGATATCGCCGCCGTTTCTCGGTGCCGCGGAGCGCGCAGGGCAGGCCGGTCATCTTCCAGGCCGGTGATTCCGAGGTCGCGCCCCGGGCAACTCGACCTCGAACAATGACGGGGTGCCGTCGCCGGCCGGTGGTGCGGTCGTGGTGTAGGCGGTGAGACCGGTGGCGTGCAACAGCATTCGGCGCAACACGTCGAGACGGTTGAGTCCGTGGACGAAGACGCCGTCGGGCACCGCGCGTTTGGACAGGCGCGCGCCGCCGCGTCCGGCGACGAGCCAGCCGCGCTCGGCCGTGGCGGTCGCGGCGGGCAGCGAACCGAGGAATCGTCGGGTCGCGGCCTTGTCGAGGTGGAAGGCGGCGGTGGCGCCGTGATGGAGTTCGGCGACATTGCCCAGCGCGCGGATCCAGCGGTCGGGCATCGCCACGGGACGCTCGTTCGTGGTCTGTCGCGGTGTCGACGCGGTGAGTCCGTCCGTGCCGACGTCGAGGTGGAACAGCTCGGTGCGGCGAATCCGGTTGAGACTCATCCGCATCGGCAGGTTGATGTCGACATTGGTGGTGCCGCGCCCGATGGTGCCGTCGGCGAGACCGTCGGCCAGGATGTCGAATCGGGCGTAGACGCCGTTGCAGGCGGAGAAGCACTCGGCGCGCAGCCGATCACCGTGCGCGGTGAGCACGGGATCGCGCAGAGCGGTCGGGACGTACTGGAAGTACCGGGTGGCGGTGACGTCGGCGAGTGCGAGCAGTCCCTGGCCGAGGACGACCGGGTGGCGGGCGAGGCCGTGAAAGAAGCTCGGATCGTCGTCCACACCGTCGGGGGTGAGGGCGGGCGCCAGGGCCAGGGCGAGACGGCCGGCGTCGATCGTCGAGACCCCGGAGAAGCTGCGCTCGCCCATGGGGGGACTGTACCGGGACAGCACCCGCCGTACTCTCCGGCTCAGGGGCTGATCCGGTGGCGGTCCCGGTAAGAATCATCGTGCGCCGATAATCGCGCCGGATATTGCGCTGCGATGCCGGCGTGGTGGCGCCGCCCCGGGACATCACCCTAGTTTGGCGGTGAGGCAGCGGTCGGCGATGGGAGAGCGCGAATGGTGGTCCCCCTGTCGGTGTTGGACCTGGCGCCGATCAGTGCCGGGTCCGATGCGGCCACCGCGCTCGCCAACACCGTTGATCTGGCCCGGCATGCCGAGCGGTGGGGATACCGGCGGTACTGGGTGGCCGAGCACCACTTCGTGGGCGTCGCGAGTTCGTCGCCCGCGGTGTTGATCGGGCAGATCGCGGCGGCGACGTCGACGATCCGGGTCGGCTCGGCCGCGGTCCAGGTCGGGCAGACGACGGCCGCGGCGGTGGTGGAGTCCTTCGGTATTCTCGCCGCGTTCCATCCCGGCCGGATCGATCTGGGACTGGGGCGTTCCGGGCAGCGCCGGGCCGAGGCCGACGCCGCCGCGCCACCCGCCGATCCGGTGCCGGCGGCGCCGTCGGGCTATCGGGTGGTCGACGGTGTGGTGATTCCCGACGCGTTCGACGTCGGTGCGCTGCTGAAGAATTCGCCACTCGCCGAGACCTTCTCACTGCTTCTGCAGCCCGGGGCGCAACCGCCGGACTTTGCCGATCAGGTCGCCGACATCGCCGCGTTTCTCGACGGCACGTTCCGGACGGCGTCGGGCCGCGAGGTGCGTGCGACCCCGGGTGCGGGCGCCGACGTCGAGTTGTGGATCTTCGGCAGCAGCAAGGGGCAGAGCGCGCAGGTCGCCGGTGTCCGCGGCCTGCCTTTCGTCGCGAACTACCACGTCAGCCCGGGCACCACACGTGAGGCGATCGAGGCCTACCGCACCGCATTCCGGCCGTCGGCCGTGCTGGCGGAACCCTATGTGGTGGTGTCCGCGGATGTGGTCGTGGGTCCGGACGAGGCCACCGCCCGCGCGCTGGCCGCCACCTACGGACACTGGGTGCACAGCATCCGCAGCGGGCACGGCGCCGTCCCGTATCCGGATCCGGCCACCACGCCGCCGTTGACCGATGCGCAACGGGCGTTGGTGACCGACCGGCTGCGAACCCAGTTTGTCGGCGATCCCGATCAGGTGGTGGGCCGGCTCGCGGCGTTGCAGCGGTTGACCGGTGCCGACGAGTTGGTCATCACCTCGGTCACCCACAACCACGCCGACCGCTTGCGGTCCCACGAACTGTTGGCCGCGGCATGGGGTTTGACCTAGTGCGGGGCGACGGGGTGTTGCGGGGCGAGCGGAGCGACGGGGTATGTCGGGGCGAGCGGAGCGACGGGGTGTATCTGTGGGCGGAAGGGAGACGATGATGACGGAGTCGCGGCATCTGGCGGTGGCGCTGGCGGATGCGGGCTGGCATCCGGGTGCGTGGCGGGAGGACGGCGCCGCACCGCACGCGCTGTTCACCGCGGGATATTGGGTCGATCTGGTGGCCATGGCGCAGGCCGGCGGCGCTGCTTTCGTGACGATCGACGACGGACTCGGCCTCCAGCGCGAGGACCCGCTCCGGCCCGACGACCGCACCGATCGGGTGCGCGGACGTCTCGACTCGGTGCTGATCGCCAATCGGGTGGCGCCGACGACGTCGGGGATCGGGATTCTGCCCACCGCGATCGTGACGCACACCGAGCCCTTCCACACCGCCAAGGCGATCGCGACGCTGGACTTCGTCAGCCGGGGCCGGGCCGGTGTGGCGGTGCGGGTCGACGCGAGCCCGGCGGACGCACGGCTGTTCGGCCGCCGCGAGATCGATCCCGAACACCTTGACGTGCTGTTCACCGAAGCCGCGGACTATGTCGAAATCCTTCGGCGACTGTGGGATTCGTGGGAGGATGACGCCGAGATCAGGGACGTCGCCACCGGCCGGTTCATCGACCGCGACAAACTGCACTACATCGATTTCGCCGGCGAGTACTTCCGTGTGCGCGGGCCGTCGATCACGCCGCGCCCACCGCAGGGGCAGCCGCTGGTCGCTGCACTCGGCCATGGTGCGCCGGCGGTCGATCTGATCGGCCGCAGCGCCGACCTCGGGTTCATCACCCCTCACGATCGTGCGGGCGCCGTCGCGACGGCGGAGCGGATCGACGTGGCCCGCCGCGAGACGGGTCGTGGCCCTGTGCAGGTGTTTGTCGATGCCGTCGTCGTCCTGGGTGGCACCGATGCCGCGGCGGCCGCACGTCTGCGTCGGCTCGATGACCACGCCGGCGCCGAGTTCGCCAGCGATGCCGCGGTGCTTGTGGGGGCCGCCGCGACCGTCGCCGACCGGCTTGCCGACCTCGCCGCCGACGGCATCTCCGGATTCCGGTTGCGGCCGGCCGTGCTGCCCGATGATCTGGCCGCGATCGGCCGTGATCTCGCTCCCGAGCTGCGTCGGCGTGGGCTGATCGGCGAGCGTCCCGCCGCGTCCACACTGCGTGGGGTCCTCGGGCTGCCGCGTCCGGTCAATCGTTACGTCGCCTGAAACGGAGGTGGGAATGAGTAAGCCACGCAAGGAGATTCATCTCGCCGCGCACTTTCCCGGGGTCAACAACACCACGGTCTGGAGTGATCCGGCTGCCGGATCGCATATCGACTTCTCGTCGTTCGAGCATCTTGCCCGCACCGCCGAGCGCGGCAAGTTCGATTTCCTCTTCCTCGCCGAGGGGCTGCGCCTGCGGGAACAGAACGGGGCGATCTACGATCTCGACGTCGTCGGCCGCCCGGACACCTTCGCGGTGCTCTCGGCCCTGGGCGCGGTGACCGAACACCTCGGCCTCACCGGCACGATCAACTCGACCTTCAACGAACCCTTCGAGGTGGCGCGGCAATTCGCGACGCTCGATCACCTCACGGGCGGGCGGGCCGCCTGGAATGTGGTGACCTCCTGGGACGAGTTCACCGGCGAGAACTTCCGTCGCGGTGGCTATCTGCCGAGCACACAACGCTATTCACGGGCCAAGCAGTTCCTCGACACCGCCGTCGA
>JASGFO010000107.1:0-12308 GCA_047605505.1 Gordonia sp. (in: high G+C Gram-positive bacteria)
GGCAGCACGCCGGCCAGGACCAGATCCGTCGCCGATGCGGTGGCCAACGCCCGTCGATGCCTGCGCAGCAGCTGCTCGACCGGCGCATCGAGATCGGTCAGCACGATCAGTGTCCGCGACGACGTCGCGGTCGTCAGGGCCCGACGCTCGGCCGCGGCGATGTCCTTGGCCACCATCGACTCCGGGTAGATCACCCGCAGGAGCGGTTCGGCGAGGATCGTGGTGACCAGCGCCATCACGACCATCATCGCGAACAGCTCATCCGAGAGGACCCCCAGATCCCTTCCGGCCGAAAGGATCACGAGCTCGGTCAGGCCGCGCGTGTTCATCAGTGTCGCGACGGCGGCCGCCTGTCTCCCCGGCATCTTCGAGGCCCGGGCGCCGACATAGGCGCCGACGAACTTGCCCACGATCGCGACCACCAGAACCAGCCCCAGCTGCCACAGTCGGTCGATCCCGATGCCCGCCAGATCCACCTTGAGCCCGGTGACCACGAAGAACATCGGCAACAGCAACAGCACGCTGACCTGTTCGAGGCGCTCCAGCACATCCCGGCTCAGCGCCTCGGCACCCACCCTGGGCATCACCGCACCGAAGATGAAGGCGCCGAAGACCTGGTGGATCCCGACGACGTCGGTGGCCGCCGCCGACAGGAACAGCCCCACCAGGATCACCGCGAGCACGTCCGGGGTCATCCGCCCGGCCCGGTTGCGCCAGTCGATGAGCCGCCGCAGCAGCGGCCGCACAATCAGGAACATGACCGCGGCATAGATCAGGGTGAGCCCCACGATCCGCGCAACGTCGGCCAGGCCGTCGCCACGGATGACGGCGATGATGAAGGCCAGCGCCGTCCAGGCGATGATGTCGTCGACGGCCGCGGTGGCGAGGCTGACCGCACCGGGCACGGTGCGGGTCATCATGCGATCGGTCAGGATGCGGGCGAGAACGGGAAAGGCCGTGATGGACATCGCGATACCGAGAAACAGCACCATGCCGAGACGATGGATGGCCTGGCCCTCGAAGGTGTTGTTGCTCGGATACAGCACGATCGCCGCCGCCACTCCCAGGGCGAACGGCAACACCACCGACAACACCGAGATCGTCACCGCGGCCCGCTCCCGGCCCTCGATGAGCCGGACGTCCAGCTCGAGTCCCACGATGAACATGAACAGGACGAGGCCGATCTGGGCGAGCGCATCGAGCAGCGGGCGACCGTCAGCCGGGAACAGGGTCGCGGTCAGATCGCCCGGGAACAGGCCGAGCAGGCTGGGGCCCAACGAGATCCCGGCGGCGATTTCGCCGACGACGGCGGGCTGCCGGAGCTTCTGCGCGATCTTGCCGCCGACACGGGCGGCGGCGATCACGATCGCCACGTCGAGCAGCAGGTACGCAACTGTGTGACTCATGGGGTCATTCCTCCGCCATCTCGCCCGGATCAGGTTCGGGCATGCGGTGATTCGAAGATGAAATGCCGGCCGCCGATACGGACATGCGAGCCCGGCGAGAGGACATGCGGCTGATTCGGTGGCAGCCGCACCTCCCGGTTGCCGAGCGCGGGATCGCTGACGAAGGTGCCGTTGGCCGAGGTCAGGTCGATCAGGTGCACATCCCATTCGATCAGCCGGATCTCGATGTGGCGCCGGGACAGCTGGCCGGTGTCGTCGGGGACACGGATCGGCTTGGGCCCGCCGCGCCGCCGACCGGCCACCGCCCCGGGTTCACGACCGAGCACCAGATCCTCGTCGAGCAGGTACGTCGTGCCGTTGTCGAGGAGCAGCCAGCCCAGCGGTGGCCGTTCGCCCTCCACCAGAATCCCGGTGAGCTGATCCATCCGGATCCCGCATACCCCGCACAGCCAGGATCGCGGATGGTTGAGATGTCCGCGAGAACAACGGATTCCGTGAACATGCGCCCGTGATTCGACGAGGTTGACCACCTCGGTGGCCGACTTCACCTTCTCCTGCACCGGCAGTGGCTCGCGGTGATCGGGCGGCGCCGACTGCAGGGAGTCGCTGCGGAAACCGCCCGCGGGGATCACCGGCTCGGGCTCCGCTGCTGGTGGTGGTGGCAGCGGCGGTGGTGACGCGGGCACCGGGGTCGGCGGCGAGAACCGCTTGTCCAGACGCGGCCCGGGCGCCACCCGCGGCCCGGGGCGCGGTGGGTCGGGGTGCGCCGGGGTCTCCGCGGGCGGCGGGTCGTCGACCGGTTCCGGATCCAGCGTCGGGCCACCGAACAGCGGTGTCGAGGTGAACGGCCGTGACGGGGGTTCGGCGGCGGGCGCGGGCTCGGGCATCGCCGGGGCGACGGGCGCGGGCATCAGCGGGTCAGCCGCCATCTGGTCGGGCATCATCGGATCGGGCGCCGGCTGATCGGCCGGTGCCCGCTGCTCGGCCATGGCGGTACCGGCCGGTGATTGCCCGGCCATCCCCGACTCGGCCATCCCCAACTCGTTCCGCCCCGACTCGTTCCGCCCCGACTGGGCCATCCCCGCCCCGCTCATCGCGACGTCCTCGGGTTCCGCGGCGGCCATCGCCTCGGTGGCAATGGGGGCGGGCGGGGTCGGGGCGGGCGGCGGGCTCTCGGTCATCGACGACGGCACCTGCCGAGCCGCGGGATGTGCCGGGACCTCGTGGATCTCGGTGCCGCGCATACCCAATGGCGTGTGCATCAGCGCCCCGGCGGCCGGCACGTATCCCTCGACGAGGTCGAAGGTCTCCTCGCCCGGCTCGGCCGGCACCGCATCGGCCACGTACAGCCCGAGCCCCTCATAGGGCCAGGGAATCGCGCGGTCGAAGGGGAGGTCACCACCCGCGGTGAGCCGGCGTCCGTCGGCCTCGGCGAAGACGGACCCGGACAGGTAGATGGCGATGCCCACCGCGTCGGGGGCCGCGCACCCGACGTCGGGCGACGAGTCGAAGTCGGCCGTCGCCACGAGCTGCGCGATCGCCCGCACCACCTGGCGGCCACGCCGGGGCATCCCGGCGCCGGCGAGCCTCGTATGGAGTTCGAGGAGGTCCGGAACCAGGGCGCGCGCGGTGTCGGCGACCACGCACAGCAGTCCGGGTTTGCGGATCACGATGCCCGGGCCGGGCACCAACGTCACCGTCGGCGTCGGGCCCGGATTTCCCTGAGGGGCGCTCACAAGAACCGACCTCCTTGAAATCGCCAGCGCGGGAAGACCGCCCGCAGCGGACCGTTGGTCACGATCCAGATCAGCAGCCACGTCGTGACGAACTGGATGGAATACACCAGCGGGGTCGGCATGGGCAGGTCGCCGGGCAGGATCTGGGCCCCACTCCCCGACGACAGCAGCACATACTTCGCGACGAACCATACGACGATGCCCTCCGGGATCGCCGTGACGAGACCGAACAGCGTGGGCCAGTCCTTCTCCCAGCGGAACTGCTGCAGGAAGTGGTAGACGAACTCCCACACCACGCCGAGGACGATCACCGTCGTCAGGATGACGAACGCGACCGCATAGGTCTCGCCGAAGCCCACCTCCGCGGGCAACAGCACCCACAGCACGGGACACAGCACCACCGTCCACAGGCCGCCGAGGACGGCCAGCACCAGCACCCGGGTCTGCAGGCGCCCCCACAGAGTTGGCAGCACGTCAGTCAACCCCTTTGTTTCGGACCCACCGCCACCACTGGGCCGTCGATCGCCAGGCCGTCAGCTTCCGGCAGAATCCCCGCCGGGCAAGGTCGTCGGCGATCTCCAGGGCCGCGATCTGCAACCCGAGGAAGGTGTCGACGCCCGGGAAATAGCCACCGAGCGTGGCGCTTCCGGAGGCGTAGAGCTTGCCGCTGCCGTTGGCGGTGCCGAGCAGCTCGAAATCGCGGCCGACGTCCATCCGGCCCACCGGGTTGAGGCCGGCCCCGGTGTGATCGAGCAGGTCGGCGAGCAGCCGGTGCTCGCGGACGTCGGCCTCCAGGCCGGTGCAGTCGATGACGTAGTCGGCGTAGAGCTCGACGGTGCCGTCGGGGCGCGCCTCCTGCGTGATGGACGCGTGCGGGTCGATGCGGACCGTCGCCACCACCCCGGTGCCGCCGGGACCGGGGACGAGCTTCTCGGCCTTGCCGACGGCCACCCGGTACCAGCCCTCCTTGCGGCCGCGCTTGAGCTGCTCCTGCCAGTCGTCACGGACCGGGGTGTTGGTGCCACCCATCTGCTTGTAGGCCTCGGCCCGGTCATGGCCCTCGAGTTTGCGCATCCGGGCCTTGAGCTGGCCGCCCCAGACCGACTTCGGATAGTTGAAGCCCTGATACGCCCAGCCGTCCTTGCCCTTCCGGCGCATGAAGATGTGCGGACCGTGTGCCTTGTCCACGTAGGTGCGGAACAGATGCACGATCTGCGTCTGCAGACCGAGCTCGTCCCGATCGTCGATGAGCCGCTGGAGCACGCGCGAGGCGACAATGCCTGCGCCCCGGATCATCACGGTGCCCGGTCGCCGGGCCAGCGCCTGGTAGACGTGCTCATGGGACTCGTAGGCATTGACCACCTTGGACGCATCGCGGTAGCGCTCACGGAAATCCTGGAGATCGGGCAGCAATTTGATACCCGGATAGCCGATCGCGACATGCACATATTGGCTGCGGAACGCCACCCGCTTGGTCGGCGACGTCCCCTGCGGCGGGGTGAGGATCGTGAAATATCCACCACCGGAACGCTTTCGGATCATGCGGACCTGGCCTTGGTGGAGACATTTCAGATAACCGATCCGATGGCATTCGCGTTCCATCGATTCGAATGCCTGCCCGGCCCTCGGGGTATAGTAATTGGCGAAGATCGGCTCGACGGCCACATTCCACAACGGTTTGACCGACTTCGTCGCCCACGCCTCCCGCACCGCGTACGACGGGAATCCCCAGATGTTGTCCGGCGTCGACGCCGAATCCGAACGCAGCCGTTCGCGGCGCGGGATCTGCGAGACCCGGGTGAGGTATTCGTAGGAATGCCAGGGCACGTCCTGCGGCCCGAGGACGGCGATCTTGTCCAGCGGCACCCCGCAGATCCGCAGGTAGTCGACGGTGACGAAGGAGCCGATACCCGAGCCGACGGTGACGAACGGGGCGTCGACGATGGGGATGCCGGCCTGCTCGACCATGGCATCGGACCACACATCGGTCTCGATCAGCGCGTCGGTGAGATCGCCGCCGGTGCGGGGCCGTTCGATGTGCGCGGTCGGGTCGCGGGGCGGACGGGCACCCGGATACGGGCCGGGGCCGCCCGGCCCGGCTGGGCCGGGACGCGGCGGAGCCGGCGGCCGATATCCCGGGGCCGGCTGATACCCGGGCGGCGGGTACCCCGGCGGCACACCCGGCACGGGCACCGGCCGGGGGCGCGGCGCCCCGCGCGTCGGTCCGGTCACTGCCGCCTCCGCCGGGCGTGCGCGAGGGCGGCCACGACGGGTCGGGGTGCGACGGGTGGCCGGGGTACGACGGGCACCGACCGGCGCGATCCGGCGGACAGTTGGTGATCGCGATCGTGAGATCGCCCTGTTCGGGTCACGCGGACGTGCACGGTCCCTCCAATGACTCGGGCCAGTGGTGATGGGTGCAACCATAGCCCGGCAACACCGGTGGATCGGACCCAACCAGTCGAACGGTGGACAGAGATCGGGCTTCCCGGAGCAGACCTCCTCGGCGGTGAAAGTGCTACGCGCCCGCGGTCATTCGTCCGGCGGACACGCGCCCGGACTCGCTCGGCCCGTCGGCATCCCTCGGCAGCCCTCAGCCCGTCTGTGGATACAGCGCGAGTTCCTCGGCGTCGAGCTGCTTGAGCATCCGCGACAGGGCCGCCGAGCTGTAGTTGCCCTCCCGGCGCAGATTCAGCAGTTCATCGCGCTGGGCCTTGATGATCTCGCGACGCACCTTCCGCACCTCGGCGCGATCGGCGAAGCTCAGTCCGGTGGTCGCGCCACCGCCGACCCCGTCGTCGGATTCCTCGGCCTCCCGGGTGGCCTGTTCGATGCGCGCCCGCAGCCACGGCACCTCCTGGACCTTGACCGAGGTCGCCATCACCTCCTGCGCCAGCCGGTCGAGCGCCGCGCGCAGCGCCTTGCGTTCGGCGATGTCGGTGGCGGTGCGGTCGGGCAACCGCAACGACCGGATCAGCCACGGCAGGGTGCCCGCCTGGAGCAGCAGTGACGCGGCGGCCACCACGAACGCGGTCAGCACCAGCAGCGGCCGTTCCGGGGTGTCCTCGGGCAGCGTCTGCGCGGCGGCCAGGGTGACGACTCCGCGCATCCCCGCCCACACCAGGATCGCACCCTCTTTGGCACCGAGCGGGGCGTCGTCGTAGTAGTCGAGATCGGCCAGCGCCCGGGTGATGCGCGCGTTGATGCGCACGGCGGTCTCCGGGGACACCGCGGGGAGCTCCGCGGGGGTGCGGCTCCGGGTGAACCGGGCCCGCCATTTCCAGCGGGACAGCTTCCGCCTCACCACGTTGGGCGCATCACCGGAGCCGGCCGTCGGCGTGACGGTGTAGTTCTCCAGCATCGGCCGGATGGCGTCGCCGCGGCGCCGGCTGCGTTCGAGCCACCACACCATCGGCACCATCCAGATCGCGCGGATCACGACGATGACCGCGAGCGCGGCCAGGCCCAGCCACACCGCGTGCAGGATGCCGTCGTGGTCGCGATGCACATCGCGGAGCAGACCCCACAGTTCCAGGCCCATCAGCAAGAACACGCCGCCCTCGGCGATCATCTCGACCATATGCCAGTTCTGGGTGTCGGAAATCCGATGCGAGGGGGTGAGGTGACCGACCGCACCGGCACCGGTGACCAGCCCGGCGGTGACCGCCGCGACCAGGCCCGAGGCCCCCAGTTCCTCCGTTGGCAGATAGGCCAGGTAGGGCACGGTGAAGGAGATCGCCGTGGACACCGCAGCATCGCGGATCCGGGCGCGCACGCGCAGGTTGAGCCAGCCGACGAAGCCGCCGATGAGCACCGCCACGACCACCGCGAAACCGAAGTTGACCACCACGCCGCCGAAGGAGATCGACGCGGCCATCGCCGCGACGGCGGCACGCAGCAGCACGAGCGCGGAGGCGTCGTTGAGCATGCTCTCGCCCTGGAGTACGGCGATGACGCGTGAGGGCACGCCGAGCCGTTTGGCGATGCCGGTCGCGACCGCGTCGGTGGGGCTGACGATCGCGCCGAGCGCGACACCGGTGGCCAGGCCGATCCCTGGCAACACCATCCAGAAGAACGCCCCGAGCAGGAACGCGCTGATCACGACGAGCAGCACCGAGAGTGCGCTGATCGCCCGGAAGTCGCGGCGGAAGTCCATCGTCGGCATCTGCACCGCCGCCGAGTACAGCAGCGGCGGCAGCACGCCGACGAGAATCCACTCGGGGTCGATGTGGACTTCGGGGACCGGCGGGATCAGGCCGATTGCCGAGCCGATCACCACCAGCAGCAGAGCGCCGGGAACATGCACGCGGGGGCCGACTTCGATGGCCGCCGCGATCAGCAGGATCGCGCCGACGACGATCAGTACCTTTTCCATGCCATCCATCGTCCCCGAGACGCCGGGGAACGGCGCACGGATGCCGGCGCCGGCGGGTCCCCGGTGTCTCGGCGGTGCGGTCAGCCCAGGGTGTTCGACGTGTCGTCGGCGAGCCGGAAGGGATCGGGCAGCCGCCGCCAGCCGGCCGGGCCCAGGGCCAGCTCGTCGTCGTCGAGCAGCGCCGCGTCGAGGACGGCGGTGAGCTGCGCCGGATCGGCGCCGTTGACCAGGATCACCAGCGCGGTGTGCCGGTCACCGTGCACGGGATGCCAGCGCAGCGCGGCCATGGCGCGGCGCTGCGGGTCGGCGCGGTCCCATTCGAGATCGGACATCGCCGCGAGCCAGGCGCCGCCGTCGGCGATCCGCAGGGCCGCGCCGCACGATTCCAGCCACAGCGCCTGATCGGGGCGATTCGCCGACCACAGCCGGCCGCGCGCGGTCACGACGCCGTCGAGGAAGACGTCGAGTGCGTGATGCAGGCGTGCCGGGTGGAAGGGGCGGTCGGCGTTGAACTCGACGATGCCGACGTCGCCGTCGAAGTCCAGGGGCGGCCGGTCGGCCAGCAGCGGATCGTGCGGATCGTCGACGCGACCGCGCCGCGAGTCGGCCGGGATCGCCCGCAGCAGTTGCGTCGCCCGCATCGAGGTCATCCGCCGCTGCGGCAGTTCCATCAGCATCGGCGCGCGCGGGGCCAGGCGGGTCAGCACGGCGACCGTCCGCTGGGTCTCCCAGCGGTCCCGGTGGGCCGGGTCGGCGGCGGCCACCACCAGGGCGTCGGCGAAGGCGACCTGCCCGACGACCACCTGCGCCAGCGTCCGGTCGTCGTCGGACTCACCGAGCCCGGCCTCGGCGAGTGTCTCGTCGCCGGTCGCCGACGACAGCCAGGACTCCTCGTCGACGCAGGCGATCGTGGCCTCGACGCGGACGTCGCGGCCCGCGGGCCCGTCGGGGATGCCCGGCTGATCGGTGACGAGGACGTTCTGGACGGCCCAGCACAGCGCCTCCGGCTCGATACGCGGATCGAGCTGCAACACAATCGTTTCCGGATGCGACCGGTCACCCGCGGCACCGGCGGGCAGACCGTCGCCGCGATGGAGCTCCCGCAGCAGCGGCAGCAGGTCGAGTCGCATCGTGCAGGAGACGCACCCGTGCTCGAGGTCGATCTCGGAGATCTCGACGGTCTCGGTGCCGTCGAGATCGACCGATCGCAGCGTCCGCCGCACCCGGCCCGCCGCCACCGCGTCGAGGTCGTGGTGGACCACGGTGGTCCCGGCCACGACCAGCGAGTCGACGGTCCTGGCCACGGCCGACGTGTTCAGACCGGTCACCAGGATCATCGGGGTCCGGCCGTCGACGTTGACGTCAGCCTGATCGGGTTCCATCTCCACCACTCCAATTGACAATGATTTCCATTTATGTGGAGACCACGGTACGGTACATCGGTCGTTAACGCGAATCATTGCCATTAGGGAGTTGTCATGTCCGCCCACTGCCAAGTCACGGGTGCGCGACCGGGATTCGGGAAGTCCGTCTCGCACTCACACGTCCGCACCTCGCGACGCTGGAATCCCAACATCCAGCGTCGGCGCTACTACCTGCCCAGCGAGGGCCGGTACATCACGTTGCGTGTGAGCGCCCGCGGCATCAAGACCATCGACCGGCGCGGGATCGAATCCGTCGTCGCCGAGATCCGTGCCCGCGGAGAGAAGATCTGATGGCCCGCAACGAAATCCGGCCCATCATCAAGCTGAGGTCCACCGCCGGAACGGGATACACCTACGTCACGCGCAAGAACCGGCGCAACGACCCCGACCGGATGACGCTGCGCAAGTACGACCCGATCGCGCGGCGCCACGTCGACTTCCGCGAAGAACGCTGACACCCCAGAGTCACCTGAGAAGAGAGCACCAGCTTCATGGCCAAGAAGTCCAAGATCATCGCCAACGAGCGACGCAAGGCGACCGTCGCCCGCTACGCCGAGCGGCGCGCCGCCTCCAAGCGCGTCCTCGCCGACGTCCACGCGACCCCGCAGGCCCGTGCGGCCGCCCAGCGGGCATTGCAGGCGCTGCCCCGCGACGCCAGCCCGGTCCGGATCCGCAACCGCGACGCCATCGACGGACGGCCCCGCGGATACGTCGGGAAGGCCGGCGTCTCGCGCGTCCGCTTCCGCGAGCTGGCCCATCGCGGCGAACTCCCCGGTATCCACAAGTCCAGTTGGTAGTCAGGAGCAACCATGCCGAAATCCACCCCCCGACGCGGCAGCCGCGTCGCCCCGAAACCCCGCGCACGCACCACCATCCGTGAGATCACCGGCGGCAAGACGGTCGACTACAAGGACGTGTCCACGCTGCGGAAGTTCCTCTCCGACCGCGGGAAGATCCGCTCCCGCCGGGTGACCGGGCTGAGCCCGCAGGAACAACGACAGGTGGCCACCGCCGTGCGCAACGCCCGAGAAATGGCGCTGCTGCCGTACCGGACGCACTAGCTATTGGCGCGGACTCCGTCCGCGCGTGTTTGCGCCTTTGAGCACCGCTCTTCGCTCACTCCACTTGGTCGCTACGCTCCCACGCTCCACTCCCTGCATCGCGGCGCGGCGCTCTACTTGTTGGCGCGGACTCCGTCCGCGCGGTGTTTGCGCCCCTGAGCACCGCTCTTCGGTCACTCCACTTGGTCGCTACGCTCCCGCGCTCCGCTCCCTGCATCGCGGCGCGGCGCAAACAGGGTTCCCTGATCCGGGCGCCCCGCGCATCACCCGGCTCGGTTGTCGCCGCCGCGCACTTCCGCTGCGGCGGCGGGCCTGGCCCGGTAGCCTCAAGTGCCGGAATGGGGGTGCGAGCCATGCGCGACACGATCTCACGCTTCGACTACATCGATGCCGCGCGAACCCTGGGCGAGCAGTTCGCGCGGCTCGTCGACGACGCCCGCTCCCCCGATGTGCGGCTACGGACCCGACGCGGCTGGACCCTCACCGACTGCGTCGGGCATCTCGCGTCGGAGCCCGCCCGCTACCTGGCCCTCGCCCGCGGCGACGACGAGTGGCCCGCCCAGCCACGCGACCTCGCCGACATCTACGCCAAGCAGATCGCGAATCTCCCCACCCGTGACATCCGGGTGCTGTCGCGATCCCTGCGGTCCGATCTCGACGAACTGCTCGACGTGGTCGCGCATTTCGGCGCCCGGGTCCCGCGGATGCGCGTGGCAGGCAATCACAATCAGACGATCCGTGCCGACGCCGCACTGGGCATTCTCATCGCCGACTTCGCGATCTGTGGTCGGGACGTGTCCCGCGCACTCGGCACACCGTGGCACTTCGACGCCACGGCCGCGCCGCTGGTGATTCGCGGCTGCCACCAACTCCTCGACGTCTGGAGCCGCGAATCGCGGTGTGACAATCACACCGCCACCTACGCCATCACGATCCGGGGGACCGACGAGCGCGTGGTGTACGAGTTCACCGACGGCGCGCTCGAGATCGATCCGGCCGAGCCCCGCCCACCCGACGTCCACATCAGCGCCGATCCGTCGGTGGTCCTGCTGAGCCTGTACGACCGGCTGTCTCCGGCCTGGACCGTGCTCTCCGGCCAGGCCACCCCATGGGGACGGCGCCCCTGGCTGGGCATCGGCCTGCACCAGCGGCTCGCCGCCGCACAGGGCCGACGGCACTGAGCATCACATCAGCAGCTCTCGCTGATCAGAACGGCCACCGTGCCGGGTTCGAGGGCGTCGAAGATGTGCGGCACGTCGCCGGGATAGCTGACGTAATCCCCGGGACCGAGGTCGACCGCATCGTCGATCGGGCCGACCAGTGCCCGGCCCGCGCTGAGCACCACATGCTCGACGACGCCGGGCGCGTGGGGCTGCGGCCGGCGTGGATCGCCGGGCTGGGCACGGATCAGGTACACGTCGCGGCGGGATCCCGGAGGTGCCGGTGACAGCAGCGTCGCGGTGTAGTCGGCGGCGGCCGCGGCGAAGACCGGCCCCTCCCCCGCTCGGATGACCTCCACCTGACGGACCGGTGTGTCCAGGAGCGCCGAGAACTGGATTCCCAACGCCGTCGAGAGCGCCCACATCGTCTCCACGCTCGGGTTCCCCGCACCGGATTCGAGCTGGGACAACGTCGACTTGCCGATGCCCGCCCGGCGTGCGAGCTCCCCCAGCGACAGCCCCGCACGGGTTCGCTCGCGCTTGAGCCCGGCCGCCACCAACTGCTTGGGATCCTGCGTGCCGCTCGGCACGCCGTTCTTTCTGTCATACGACTGTCCATCTTGACGAACACCGGTCATGGTGTTCATGATACGGGTCATGCGTTCATTGTGGAGAACACTCGACAGGGCGACCGTGCGCGCGATCGGCGTGATGTACCTGTCGGTGTTCGTGATCGGCATGTCGTACGGGGTCTCCGGGCACAGCGTGGGGCTCACCTGGTGGCAGTTGACGCTCATCGCGACCGTGGTGCTCGCCGGGTCGTCGGAATTCGTGTTCCTGTCCGTTCTCGTCGCGGGCGGCGCACCCTGGCTCGGGGCGGCCGCCGGCGTGCTGATCAACACGCGCAACCTCGGCTACGGCCTCGCCGTCGGGCCGTCGGTGGGCACCGGTGTCCGCATGCTGCTCGGTGCGCATCTCATCAACGACGAGAGCGCGGCCCTGACCGCCGCGCAGACGGAGCCCACGCGGGCCCGGGCGACATTTCTGCTGTCCGGTGTCGGCGTGCTCGTGACCTGGCCCGCCGGCGCCCTGCTCGGTGCGGTGCTGGGCAATCTCGTCGCCGACCCCGCGGTGCTCGGCCTCGAC
>JASGFO010000108.1:0-12231 GCA_047605505.1 Gordonia sp. (in: high G+C Gram-positive bacteria)
GCCGCGAACTCTCGCATCCGAGGTACGAGGCACTTGCGGACCGACGACGAAGAGCAGGTATCAAGGCGCAGGCACCGCGCAGGCGGAGCCTGCGCAGACAACAGCCTGCCGGAGCCGGCCCCGCGATGCAGGAGGAGGGCCGCAAGTGCCCCGCAGGCCGCGAACTCTCGCATCCGAGGTACGAGGCACTTGCGGACCGACGACGAAGAGCGGGGTATCAAGGCGCAGGCACCGCGCAGGCGGAGCCTGCGCAGACAACACCGCCATTCAACGCAGCGTCACCTGTCGGCCCCGGATCCCGTCCCGCGAGCTCCGCTCGGCGATGGTCAGGTCGCCGGTCTGGGTCAGGGCATGGGCGAGTTGATCGTCGAAGGCGGCCAGCGCGTCGTACCACTCCTCATGGTGGCGTTCGGGGTCGAGGTCGAAGACCGGGACCAGCAGGCCATGCGTCCGGAACGAGCCGGCGAAGCGTGAGCCCTCCCCGAGGGTGAGGTTGCCCGCGGCGTGGAGCCGGGCCAGCGCGGTCATCAGATCATCCTCCGGCTCGGGCCGGATCCAGCGCAGGTGGGCGCGCTCGCCCGCGTCGACCCACCAGGGTGCGCCGAGGCCGCTGGAGATGTGCATGCGGGCGGTCGGGCGGACCGTGTCGTTGGCGCGCTCGAGCATGGTGGCGATCTCGCCGGGAACCTCGGAGCCGGGCGGGAACCACCAGGCAAAGTCGTTGTGCACGATGATGTCCAGTGGCGCGTCGGCGTTCAGCACGTCGGTGAGCGGCACCGCGTCGCCGGGTGCGCCCGGATACTCGGTCCCCGCGTCGGCGTGCGCCGCCCACCCGATGGCAGCGGACAGACCGAAAGCCACGTCCGCGGGTTCCGGATCGGTCTGCAGGGCGACGAGACCCTCGGTCCGGCCCCGTGATTCACGGCAGAGCGCGGCTATCGCACCGGGCAGGATCGTCGCCAGCACCACCTCGTTGCGGGTGCCGGCCGGCCCGCCGGGCAGGTCGGCGTCGTCGGGCACCGCCGAGGTCAGGACGGGGGCGGGCGGCCCCGGCTCGACGAGATCGAGGACCGCCGTCGCCGAGGCGACAAAGGATCGCAGTGCGACGAGGTCACATTCGGCGGCCAACCCGGCAAACGGCCGGGGGGTGGCCACCAGTGCGGCCGCCTGACGTGCCTTGCGTGCCGCGACCCGCTCGGCCCGGTTGCTGCCGGGCCGGGGCCCGCTTCCGCGTTTGCTCTTCTTGCCCATCGGACCAGCTTCTCATGCCGGCCGCGTCTCCCCCGTCAGCCCGCTCAGTCGACGGTGACCAGCCACTCCCGGACCTTCTGGGGATGGTTCGTGGCCACCCACCGGACACCGAGGTCGGCGCACAGCTGGACGTCGGCGGCGTCGTCGACGGTCCAGCAGTAGGTCACGCGGCCGGCGGCCGCGGCCCGGTCGACGAGGTCGGGATGGTTGCGCAGGGTGTCCACCGACGGTCCGATCCCGGTGGCGCCGACGGCGGTCGCGGCGCTGCCGCCGAGAACGCGGGCGGTGTCGCCGAGCAGGATGGTCGGCAGCATCGGCGCGTGCCGCCGGATGCGCCACACCCCGGCCGACGAGAACGAGATCACCACGGCCCGGCTGTGATCGGCCGACGGCGGGGTGGCCACCCCGAAGTCATGGAGCTCGGCGAGCAGCTTCTGCTCGACGAGGCTGCCGAACCGCACCGGATGTTTGGTCTCGATGAACAGCCGGACCGGGCGACGCCAATCCAGGGTGAGGGTCAGCAGTTCACGCAGGGTCAGCACGCGGGCCGGGGTGCCCGCCGAATGCCAACTGCCGAAGTCGAGTTCCGTCAGCTCGGCAAGCGTCATCTCGCTGACGATGCCGGTGCCGTCGGAGGTGCGGTCGACGGTGCGGTCGTGGATGCAGACGAGCTCGTGGTCGGCGGTGAGGCGGACGTCGCACTCGAGACCATCGGCGCCCTGACTCAGGGCCAGCTCGTAGGCGGCCAGGGTGTGCTCGGGTCGATCGGCCGAGGCACCCCGATGCGCGACGACGGCCGGCTTCCCCGACCGGGAGACCTCGCCGAGGGCGCTCATCCGGCCACCACCCAGCGGCGGGCGGGGGTGGCCGCCTCGGCAGCGTCGAAGAGCACCGCCAGGCGCGGCCCCGCGGTGACGGCGAACACCGCCGACACCGCCGAGGTGAGCACGATGAGTCCGAGGGCGTTGGCGCCGGTCTGGATCGACCCGGACTCCCGGCCGACGAACCAGGTGATCCAGGCGGCACCGGCCAGCACATGCACCAGCGCCCACGCCACCCAGATGGGGGTGAGTCGTTCCCGGAACGACGCGGGCAGTGTTCGGTCGGGGCCGGACACCGCGGCGGCCTCGGCGAGCAGCAGCGGCGCCCCGACAAGGTTGACCAGCGGAATCGCCGCCAGCGCACTGCTCCTCCAGCGAGGTCGCGGATCGGCGAATCCGGCGTGCCGGAACTCCCGGGCACGGATCGCGAGCACCCAGCGCGTGAACACCACGGTCGCGGCGACGAGGCCGCCCAGCGCGAGCAGGCCACCGGCCGGCACCGCCACGCCACTGACCCAGATCAACCACGGCGGCAGCGTCGTCGTCCGGTTCACGACGAGCAGGACGTAACGCAGCAGATGCGCGAGCGCCGACAGCGCGAACGCATACGCCGCATACCGGAACACCGCGACCAGCGCGGTACCGAGGCGGCCCGGCGCCGTCTCGGCCGCGTCGGCGACGACGGGCTTGTCGACGAGGCCCCAGCGCGGCAGATACGGGTAGCGCGGGATCAGCCGGGGCCCGCGCCACCGGGGCCGCCGCGGCGGCGGCAGGGTGTCCGCGGGCCGGCGGGCCACCCACCGCACAGGGCGACTGTGATACATCTGCGGCGCCGGGCGCGGCGGCGCGGCGGGCCCGTACCGGACCGGCAGATTCCCGGCGGGCACATTCCCGGCGACGATGGCGGCGGCCTCGGCCGCGGAGCCGACGGTTCGCAGCGGTCCGCCACAGCGCGGGCACCGCTGCCGACCGGGTTTGTGCGGCGCCTGGATGCGGCAGCGCGGGCACAGATCGAGCATGCTCAGTCGTCCTCGCCGGGCTCGGTGACCGGCTTCCCGGACTGCACCCAGGCCAGCATGCCGCCCTCCACGCAGGTGCCCTCATAGCCCACTCGTTCGAGGTACTGCAGCACCCGGATCGACCGGCCGCTGGAGTGGCAGATGACGAACAGCTCGGCGTCGGGATCGATCTCGTCGAGCCGCGCGGGGATCTCCCCGAGCGGGATGTGCACGGCGCCACGGACATGCCCGGCCGCCCACTCCGAATCCTCGCGGACATCGAGCAGGAGCCGGTCGGGATCGGCGCCGAAGTCATCCGGTAGCGAGGTGACCGGTACCTGCGCGATGTCGCCCATGCTCATGCGTTGCGCCCCGTAGTCATGTTCTCCATCGTTGCACAGCCACCCGACACCCGAGCCGGACCTGGGCAACCAGGCCCCAGACCGCGCCATCGGGACGACTATGTAGACCTACATAGCGCTATCCACATGCCAGGATCCCCAGGTCAGCAGACCGGGCGACGAGCAACCGCGGCACAGTGGACAAGCGGGTCGATTTGCCGCGGAGCGACCCACAGATAGTGACCCCGGTCACTGTTTTGTCCCCTGGTGTGCCAGGTCGTTCACGCGGGTGAACAACTCACCCATGCACACCCGCCCACAGCCATCCACACCGATTGTGGACAACCTGGGGACAACTTAGGGCGTGTCTCTCGATTCTTCTGCGGGGGATTGGGAGACACGCCCTACTGCAGACGCACCGACCCGGCCTGCTTCACCGCGGCCAGGGCGCCGCCGATCACGTTCTCCGCCAGCGTCGCGGCGCTGATCTGATCGCCGATCAGCCGCGCCAGCAGGGGCTTCGGGGACGCGATGACGGTGATCTCGGCGTCGGGGTAGCGCTCGGCCACCACCGACCGCATCACGCCGACGCCGTCGACGAGTCCGAGCTCCGCGGCGCGTTCACCAATCCACACATCACCGGTGAACACTGCCTCGTCCGACGCGGTGAGCCGCTTGCCGCGGCGCTGTCTGACCCAGCGGATGAAGGTCTGATGCAACTGCGCCTGCAGACCGGTCAGCCATTCGACGTCGTCGGCGTCCTCGGGCGAGAACACGTCGAGCCGGGCCTTGTGCTCACCCGCGTGATACACACGACGTTCGACGCCGAGCCGTGCCAGCACGTCGGGGAAACCGAACCCCGCGGACACGACGCCGATCGATCCCACCAGCGAGGTGTGCGCGGCGTAGATCTCGTCGGCCGCACACGCGATCCAGTAGCCGCCGGAGGCGACGACGTCCTCACAGAACGCGAGGACCGGCACACTCTTCTCCGACGCGAGCTGCCGGATCCGTTCGGCGATGTACTCCGACTGCGCGGGCGACCCGCCCGGCGAGTTCAGCACCACGACGACGGCCCGCAGATGCTCGGTCTCGAACGCGCGCCGCAGCACCGGCTCCACCGACGTCGTCGACAGGCCCGCGTGGCCCGGACCGGCAGTGCCGATCGGCCCGTCGAGCCGCACCACCGCGACCCTCTCCGCACGCGCCTTGCGCAGCCTGGTCACCACATTGCCCACGACTCCAGTCACCGGGCCGAGTGTAGTGGTCCGGCACCGAGGTGCCCGGCCCTGCCAAGACCCACACCGGAAATGGGAAGACACGGCCTACACTGCGCTGGTGCAGGTCCGCTGGATCACCGCGTTTCTCGACTTCCCCGCAGCGCAATTCGGTGCGGAGGTCACCTTCTGGCGGGCCATCTCCGGTTCGACGGTGTCGCCGCCACGCGGCCCGCACCGCGAGTTCGCCACCCTCGAGCCGTTCAGCGGCGACGCGCATCTGCGAGTCCAGCGGGTCGGCTCGGGCCCGGGCGGCGTCCACGTCGATCTGCACGTCGACGATCGGTACGCCGCCGCACTCGAGGCGAGCGCCCTCGGCGCGGGCGACGCCGTCGACCACGGCACCCACCTCACCACAACCTCACCGGGCGGCCTGCCGATCTGCTTCGTCGGGTTCGACGGCCCACTCCGCCGGTCCCGACCCATCCGCTGGCCCGAGGACACCATCAGCATCATCGACCAGGTATGCCTCGACATCCCCGCCGCCCTCTTCGCGCGGGAGCGCGCTTTCTGGCCGGCGCTCACCGGACTGTCCGAGGAGCCCACGAACAACTCCGAACTCGTTGCGCTACATCACGATCAACAGCACACGATCCGGCTTCTGCTGCGTCGTCTCCAGCCGCACGATCCGCGGCGGCACACGACCGCCCATCTCGACATCGCGACCACCTCCGTCGACGACGAGATCGCCCGCCACCAGGATTGGGGCGCCACCGTCCTCGAACGCCTCGACGGCGCGGCGATGATGGCCGATCCGGCCGGGCGCCGCTACTGCATCACGAGCCGCCATCCCCGCTCCGGCCGGTGACGCCTGCGCCCGATTGCTGCCACTGCGAGACCCGCTCGACCTCGGCGTCGAGCTCGGCACGTCGCCGCGCCGAGAGCCGACCGAAGAGTTCGGTGTGCACCTGCGACCCCGTGGTCTTCCACTGCCCCGCCAACCGGCCGTCGACGAGAAGGAATCCCGGTGACCGGCCATTGGGGGTGACGGTGCGCGCGTAGGCGTCGGCGTCGGCAATCCGGCCGCGATCGCCCTGCGCCACCAGCACATGATCGAACGGGGCCACCAGCCGCACCGGGGCGGGGATGTCGGCGTCGGTGAGGCCGAGGCCGTCGAGGTCGTAGAGCGTCTCGCCACCGGGCCCGGAGTAGCGGACCAGCTCCCAGTCGCGTTCCATTGCGGCGAGCACCGGTGCCAGCCCGCGCACCCCCGACCAGGTGCCGATCCCCGCCGCGCTGGCCGGGCCGAAGCCCCGCAGATACAGCCGGATCAATTCCTTGCGGGCCTCGTCGCCGGTCAGTGCGGGCTCGCGTGCACCGACCCAGTCGTCGAACAGCCGGTAGGTCACGCCGCCACGGCCACGCCACAGCCCGCGCGGCGGGACCTGGACCAGCGGCAGACCGCAGCGCGCGACGGCGGTGAGATCCGACGGGTTCTCGCCCGGGAAACGGGCGGCGAGTTCGGCACCGAGTGCGGCGCCGGTCAGCTCGCGGCCCCGCAACAGCGCGGCGGCCTCGGTGATCACCGTGCCGGTGTCGGCGCCCGTGGTGAGCCGGCGCCGATGCGTCGTGCGGATCGCGGCGTCGAGGGCCGGCTGGCCCAGCGGGCGCAGCCACCGGGCATCCTCGGCGTCGACGAGGAACAGGGTGCCGCGGAGCAGCACCATGCGCACCACCGCACGGTCGGTGAGCAGCTCGTCGAGTTCATCGGGGACGAAGCCGTCGATGCGCGAGTGCAGGCCGTAGAACGGTGCCCGCGGATCCTGCGACTGCATCCCGACGACGCGGTCGAGGACGTCGATCGCGTCGTCGGCGACGCGGCGCAACAGATGCTGACGCTCCAGCAGCGTGCGATTCCACTGCCCGAGGGTGATCGCGTCGGACACCGAGGGTCAGCCGGGGAAGCCGATGCCCGTGGCCGCGTGGCACCGGTATCCGTGCGGGTTCTTCGCCAGATACTGCTGGTGGTAGTCCTCGGCGTAGTAGAAGTGCCCGTCACCGGCGGCCGGCAGCGGTGCGATCTCGGTGGTGATCGGGCCGAGACCCGCGGCGGTCAACGCCTTCTGGTAGGTGGCCGCACTGTCCCGCGCGATCTCGGCGTCGGCGTCGGACAGGGTGAACACGGCCGACCGGTACTGGGTGCCGATGTCGTTGCCCTGCCGCATCTCCTGCGTCGGGTCATGGCATTCCCAGAAGATCTTCAGCAGTGCGGCGAGGTCGACGACGGTCGGGTCGTAGACGACGAGGGCGGATTCGGTGTGCCCGGTCTGCGCGGTGCAGGTCTCCTCGTAGGTCGGGTTGGGGGTGTATCCGCCCGCGTAGCCGACCGCCGTCGTCCAGACACCGGGGACCTGCCAGAAGATCTCCTCGATACCCCAGAAGCAGCCGCCCGCGAGGACCACCGCCGCCAGTCCGTCGCCGAAATCGCCGATCCCGGTGCCCTGTTCCGGGTCGGCGCCGCGCATCGGATGCCCGAGGACGATGTTCGTCGGCGCGAGCGGCACCGGGGTGGCCCGCCCGGGCAACGCTGCGGACGCCGCCACGGGCTGGGTCTTGGACTGGCGGGAGGCAATGAGCTGGTCAAGCCACGACATACCCCGGAGTCTACGCGCGGGGACGGGCCGGGAACCGCGCGGCGACGAACGATTCAGCAGACCGATTTTGGGAGCGACACGCCGCTGCGCCTATGATGTGGGCAATCACACTGTGATGCCGCTCACCGGGTTGTCGGAGGAGGTCCGGGGCGGCGTCCGCGATCGGAGGACGACGATGGCCACCCCAGCAACGCCGGACCTTCGACGGGCCACCCCTCAGGGCACCCTGATCACCTATGAGGTCCGCCGCCGCTGCCTCTCGATCGCCGCCAGCATCGTCGCGCTGTTCATCGTGTTCGTCCTGCTGATGGTCATCTGAATCCGCTGCGCGCGGGATTGTTGCATTCACCCGGTCACTGCGTAAGGGTGGAGTTGTCCGTGTGAGTGCTGCCACCCGAGGGCATCTCACACGTGTGCCGAAGAGCGACAACCGCAACGCCCTGGAATCTGGGACCCACAGTCTTTGGACGCCAAGCGCATTGCCCGCAGAGAGGAATACCGTGGCTGAATACACCTTGCCGGATCTCCCGTACGACTACGCGGCACTGGAGCCGCACATCTCCGGCAGGATCATGGAGCTCCACCACGACAAGCACCACGCCACCTACGTCAAGGGCGCCAACGACACCCTCGCCAAGCTGGCCGAGGCCCGCGCGGACGGCACCATCGCGGGCAAGGTCTACGGGCTGTCGGCGACACTGTCGTTCCACCTGGGTGGCCACACCAACCACTCGATCTTCTGGAAGAACCTGTCGCCGGACGGCGGCGACAAGCCCGAGGGTGAGCTCGCCGCCGCCATCGACGACCAGTTCGGCGGATTCGACAAGTTCCAGGCCCACTTCACCGCCGCGGCCACCACCCTGCAGGGTTCCGGCTGGGCGATCCTGGGCTACGACACCATCGGCGGCAAGCTGGTCATCCTGCAGCTCACCGACCAGAGCGGCAACATCCCGGCCGCCATCATCCCGGTGGTCCTGCTCGACATGTGGGAGCACGCCTTCTACCTCGACTACCAGAACGTCAAACCGGATTACGTCAAGGCCTGGTGGAACGTCGTCAACTGGGCCGACGCGGCCGAGCGCTTCACCCGCGCCACCGCGCAGGGTGCGGGACTCATCGTCCCGGCCTGATCCGGCGACGGCCCATCACCCCCACACCACAATGCCCGCGGCGGGTCACCGCCGCGGGCGTTGTGCTGTCTGCGGGGCCGCCACCAGCGATTTTCGTCCGAACGGACGACCCGCTTTCGCTCGTTCGGCGGATACCTCCGTCGCACTTTGATGGCTAGCGTCACTCGTGACCTGATCGTGACATGAGTCTTAGCTAGGAGTTCACTGTGATCCGACGACGTAACCTGCGTGTGTTCTCGGCGGCCGCGCTGTCCGCTGCCGCCCTCGCCCTCGGCGCACCCGCTGTCGCCCACGCCGACGGAACCCAGGATCCGCGGTATGACCATCCACCGCAGACGCAGCAGTGCGGCGAGGAAACCCACTCCGGCCGTAACGGTCTTTCACCACGCTTCCGCCATGAACTTGGCCAGGCCGGCCCCACGTCCTTCGTTCTCACCTACGACACCGAGACCGAGCCGGACAAGATCGACGTCTACTACCAGAACAAGCTGATCAAGACGACCGGCTGGGTCGGCGACGAGTACGGCGACCCAGCCCGAGACGGCCAGGGACAGCTGACCATCAACCTGTCCGCCGGCCACGACACTTTCGTCGAAGTACAGGTCCACGGTGGCAGGGGCCAGGACTCCACAGTGTGGAAATACACCGTGCACTGCCCGTCCTGACCCCTCCCCGACGGCGGCCATCCCGTCCCCTGGATGGCCGCCGTTGGCGTCCTCACCACCGGCATCCTCACCACACCGGCGTCCTCACCACACCACCGTCACCACGACCGCGGCGATGCACGCCACGACGACCACGGTCAGCACCACCGCGTCGGTCCATCCCGGCCGCGATGGATACGCCGTCAGCCGGCCGGTGCCGCCGCGCGCGGTGATCGCCTCGGCCATCTCCTCGGCGCGCCGCAGCGCCGACGACATCGCCGCCACGACGACGTCGATGATCCCCATCTCGGCGGCAGGGTGACCGGAATCGGCGGGCGCGGTCGGCCGGAGCCGATGTGCGGCCCGCAGCAGTCGCAGTTCCTCGATGAGCAGCGGCAGACCCCGCAGGCACAGCGCCACCGACACGGCCCACTCGTCGACGGGCAGCCGGAGCAGCCGCAACGGCCGCAGCAGGACCGCGATCGCGGGGGCGATCTCGGCCAGCGGCGTCGTCCAGATCACCAGGATCGAACTGGCCACCAGGACCAGACCCACCATGATGGCCCGCGCGAACACGATCATCGCCTCGGGCCCGAACGCGGCGTTCGCGGCCAGACCGATCCCGAGCAGACCCCAGAACCACCAGGGTGGCCGGGGGATCGCGCCCAGCGGGATACCTGCCATCAGTACGGTGATCACCACGATCGCGGCGACCATCCCCAGCGCAGGCCACGACGGCAGCACCCAGGTCATCACCCCCAGGATCAGCAGGATCAACAGTTTCGTGCCCGCCCAGAGCCGGTGGATCACCGAATCGCCGGGCACCTGCCGCAACGGCACTGTCCGCATGCTCATTCGCCATTCCCCTCGCCGGCCAGATGGAATGTCCCCGCGCGGTCACCCGCGGCCGGATCGGATGCGCCCGGCGCATCGAGCACCCCGCGTGTCAGATGGACGCGACGATCGCAGACCCGCTCCAATGACGAGAAATCGTGCGAGATGATGACGATCGACTTCCCTGCCGACCGCAATCCCGCCAACACGCCGATCACCTCGTCCCGGGCACCGGGGTCGAGACCGGCCAGCGGCTCGTCGAGCACAAGGATCGCCGGTTTACGGGCCAGCAGACCCGCCAGCACAACCCGTCGCATCTGCCCGCCCGAGAGGGAATCGGTGCGGGCCGCCGCCATCGACCGGGGCAGCCCGACCGACTCCAGTACGCGCGCCACCTCAGCCGTGCCGACCTTCTCCCCGCCGGCCGCCATGATCTCGTCGCCGACGGTCTGCTTCTGGATCTGCAGCCGCGCATGCTGGAAGGCCAATCCGACGTCCCCGACGCGCGAACCCACCTCGTCCCAGTCGTCGCGCGTCGCCTCGGCCCCCGCCGCGGCCAGCTGACACCGCCCCTCCGACGGCTTGATCAGGCCGGCCATGATCCACGCGAGTGTCGTCTTGCCCGACCCGTTCCCGCCGACGATGAGCAGGCCGTCGCCGGAATGCACGGTGAGCGAGACATCCCGCAACGCGCGCACCTCCCACGGCGACCCGGCCAGGTAGGTGTGGCCGATCCCGACCAGCCGCAGCAACGCCGGCCGGATCATGTTCTCCCGGGTGTCACCGACCGCCTCGGGTGCCGTCTCGACAGTGGTGGCGTCGGCGGCCAGCCACGCAGGCGACTGCGGATCCACGCGACCACCGACGAGGTGGACGACCCGATCGGCGGCCCGCGCCTCCGACGCCCGGTGCGTGATCAGCACGACCGCGACACCGCGCCGCGCGGGCAGCCCACGCAGCAACGCCATCACCTCCTCGCGGCCGGCCGGATCGACCATCGACGTCACCTCGTCGGCGATGAGCAGTGCCGGGTCCCGCGCCAACGCGGCCGCAATCGCCAGCCGCTGTTGCTGACCGCCCGACAGATCCGACGTCTCACGCTCCCCCAGCCCGGCCAACCCCACCTCGGCCAGCAGGGCATCCACATCGACGTCGATCTCCGGTGGCAGCCCCCACACGACGTCGTCGGCCACCCGCGAACCCAGCATCTGCGTCTCCGGGCGCTGCAACACCATCGCCGTGCCGTGCGCGGCGCCCAGACCCGCGGCGCCGGGGCGACGCACGGTTCCCGCCGACGGTGGCCGGCCCGCCAGGATCTTCGCCAGCGTCGACTTGCCCGAACCATTCGCACCGACCACCGCGACGAACTCTCCCGGCGCGATCGTCAGATCGATGCCCGCCAGAATCCGCCGACCACCCGGCGCGTAGGCGAACTCCACCCCCGACAACTCCAGCGGGATCGGTGCCACCACCGCGGCGGCATCGGCATCTCGATCCGGCGAGTCGATGGTGTCCTCACTGGGCACATCGGCGAGCCGCTCGATCACCGCACCCAGAATCCACCACGCCACCACGATCGAGATGAACGTGCCCACCGCCCCCGACACCAACACCCAGGCCCACCAGTAGGTCATCAGGTGATCGCCGAGACCCGCCAGGAACGACGACACCCCCGCCAGGCCGGGCACGTGGCCCGCCCACTTCCCGAGCCCCTTGAGGGTGTTGTCCATCGCGGACAACACGAGCTCCCGCATCGGCGTGAGGATCAGGAGCAGCACCACCGAGATCCCCGCGATGATCGGCGCGACGACCACCGCCGTCACCACCATCGCCACCGATCCTCGACGACGCCGCTTCAACTCGCCGATGATGCCACCCAGGACCGCCGACCCGAACACCGACAACGCCGCCCCGGAACCGGCCATCGCAAACGCCACCGCCGTCGTCGCGACCGCAGCCGCCACCGTCGCCCGCGGCCGCGTCCGCGCCGCAACCAGCGCCAACGGCACCGGCGCCAACACCCGCACCGCGCCGGCCAACGGAATCACCGCCGCAACCACGACCGCGGCGACCGCCACCCCACCGAAGATCGCGATCGACGCGATCTCCATCGGACGGAGCGGACCTTTGACAGAGGGCACAGCTGGTGGACTCACCCAACCAGTGTGCCCTGCTTGTCTGCGCCGCCTCCGGCGACGCGGGGGCTCCGCCTTGACACCCCGCTCTTCCCTGCTTGTCTGCGCCGCCTCCGGCGACGCGGGGGCTGCGCCTTGACACCCCGCTCTTCCCCGCTTGTCTGCGCCGCCTCCGGCGACGCGGGGGCTGCGCCTTGACACCCCGC
>JASGFO010000109.1:0-12151 GCA_047605505.1 Gordonia sp. (in: high G+C Gram-positive bacteria)
CACTCATAAAACCCTGACCGCGACACCCCCAGCACACGACACATCAGGGAAACACCGTAGTTGCCTTCTTCAGCTGAAATCGCCTCGAACCGTTCTACGGTCGAGATTTCCGGGCGAAGAAGGCAGTAGCTTTTCCCAAGAACTCGACCTCCGTCTCCAAACGCTTCACCTGACGCCGCAAACGCAACAGTTCATCACGCTCCGACTCGTCAAGCCGCTCAGCCAACTCCGGATGCTCCTCCCGATAACATGTGTCGTGGACGCCAGGCAGGCTTCTGCGACCTGCCGCACCTGCCGGCCTGGGAAGTCGAAGAAGCCGTCGAAAGGCACTACAAGACGCTGCGGCTCCCAACCTCGTTCGTCGACGACGTACAAGCCTCGCTGACGGCCAGCCTGTCGAACGAACAAGCCAACACCAAGCACCTCCATACCGGGGCACGGAAACGCCTCCGCGAGCTGGAGATCAAAGAAGGACGGCTGCTCGACCTGGCGGCCGACGGCACGCTGCCACAAGAGAAGATCCGCCAACGACTCCGCAAACTGCAAGCCGACCGCGACAGCCTCAACGACAGCCTGATCGACACCACCAAGCAGCTCCAGCTCGGAGCCGACGTCCTCCACGACGCCCTCGAGCGACTCCGCGAACCCGATCGCCTCTACGCCCGCGTCGACGACACCACCCGACGCCTCATGAACCAAACCTTCTACACCGCGTTCTACATCGACGATGACGGCGTCAAACACGCCCAACTACGCGAGCCGTTCGACGACCTCCACCAAGCGCGCACGCAGGCCGCCAACCCGACCGCCACGGCCGACGACAGCAACGTACCCCGCCACACCGGCGCTCAACCAAGAAGCAGGAGCTCCCGCACTGCGGGAGCTCCTGCTCAGGTCATATCTGATGGCAAGACAAGTCTCGCCGATGTTTGGCCGGTCTCGGGTTCGAGTAAGACCTCTATGGTGGGGAGTGCGGGGCTCGAACCCGCGACCGACGGATTATGAGTCCGCGGCTCTAACCGACTGAGCTAACTCCCCCAGGGTTGTCGTCGGTGCACGTTACCAGGCCCGGCGGCGGCATCCGGGCAGCGCGGTCGTCTCCCCAGTCGACGACCGGACAGCGCCGCGGCCACGCCGACCGGCCCCCGTGATGAACGCCATATTTCCTGTGCTGAGTGAAACTCTGCGCTCACTGCCCTTTCGGACAGGTCGGCACCCATACTTTTCTCCACCGAAGGAGGCGACCGATGAGCACAGCAGGGAATCACATCTGGGGCCGACCACGTCCGGTACCCGACAATTGCGACGAGATCCACACCTACGCCGGCGGTTGCGTCTACAACGCCGACGACCCATACCGTCCGATGTTCCCGCCGGAGTTGCGGCCGGGCAGCCGACACGACACCGCGGCATAGCGGCCTATCCGGCGTCGGCGCTCGGATCGGTGGCCTGCTCGAGCAGTGAGCGCCGGTAGGCCTCCAGGGCGACGAGATCCCCGAACACCGCGTTGTAGGCGTCGGGGTCGTCGCTGGGCGCCATCCGCCGGAGCCGGGATTTGATGTCGGCGATCTGCGCTCCCACCCACACTTCCTGCAGGCGCGCGAGCACGCTGTTGATGTAGCGGGGAATGTTGTCCTCGATCGCCGGGATGGGTTCGACGGCGAGTTCGGTGATCAGCGGGGCCAGGGCGTCGTCGCCCATCTCGTGGTGCACGGCGTCCACCCATTGCGCGCCGCCCATCCCCGACGATGTGCCGCCCAGTCCGGCGATCACGGCACGGACCCGCCCGTAGGCGGGGTCGGTGAAGCACTCCTCGGGCAACGAATCGAAGACCGTCCCGGCGATCGCGGGGTACTGCAACGCCGCCTTGAGCGCCTCACGCTGCGGCCACAGCCGCGGGTCGTCGGGTCGGGGCCGTCCGGTACTCGGGGCCCGGTCCGCCTCGGGGCGGCCCCGCCGGCCCGAACGCGCGGGTGCCTGTTCACGGCCGGTGGCGCGGGCAAACCGGGCGCCTTCCTCCCGCACCCGGCCGAGGACCTGGGCGACCTCTTCCCAGCCCACCCAGCCGGCCAGTTGGCGCGCATACTCGTCGCGCAACGCGACGTCCTTGATGCGGGCGACCACCGGCACCGCCTCCCGTAACGCGTGCACGCGGCCTTCGGCGGTCTCGAGATCGTGCGTACCGACGAGGGTTTTGATGGCGAACTCGAACATCGGGACCCGCCGGGCGATCAGGTCGCGGACCGCGGCCTCGCCACGCTGCTGACGCAGTTCGCACGGGTCCATGCCGTCGGGTGCGATGGCGACGAAGGTCTGTCCCGCGATAGCCTGCTCACCCTCGAATGCCTTGAGTGCGGCTGCTTTTCCGGCGGCGTCGCCGTCGAAGGTATAGATGACCTCCCCGCGGAAGTAGGAATCGTCCATCATGAGCCGGCGTACGAGGGCGAGGTGATCCTCGCCGAAGGCGGTGCCGCAGGACGCGACCGCGGTCGTCACGCCGGACAGATGCATCGCCATCACATCGGTGTAGCCCTCGACGATCACCACCTGATGCCCCTTGGCGATGTTGCGCTTGGCGAGGTCGAGTCCGAACAGCACCTGCGACTTCTTGTACAGCATCGTCTCGGGCGTGTTCATGTACTTGCCGAGGTTGTCGTCGTCGAACAGTTTGCGCGCGCCGAAGCCGATGATGTCGCCGCCGAGGTTGCGGATCGGCCACAGCAACCGCCGGTGGAATCGGTCGATCGGTCCCTTACGGCCCTGTTTGGACAGTCCGGCCTCTTCGAGTTCGGTGAACTCGAAACCCTGTGACATCAGGTGTTTGGTCATCGTGTCCCAGCCGCCGGGGGCGTACCCGCACCCGAATTGCGCGGCGGCCGTCGCGTCGAACTTCCGGTCGGTGAGGAACTGGCGGGCCGGCGCGGCGTCGGGGCTCGCCAGTTGGGCGACGTAAAAGGCGTGGGCGGCGGCGTTGGCCGCAGCGAGCCGGGCCCGGGTGCCGCGGTCACGGGCGATGGCGGGCCCGCCGCCTTCGTAGTGGATCTGGTAGCCGATGCGGTCGGCGAGGGTTTCCACGGCCTCCGGGAAGGTGATGTGCTCCTGTTTCTGCAGGAAGCTGTAGACGTCGCCGCCCTCGCCGCAGCCGAAACAGTGGAAGTGGCCGTGGGTCGGGCGCACGTGAAAGGACGGGGTCTTCTCGTCATGGAAGGGGCACAGTCCCTTGAGGCGGTCGGCACCGGCGGGCCGGAGGGCGACGTACTCGCCGATGATGTCCTCGATCCGCGTCTGTTCACGGATTGCCGTGATGTCACGATCGGGGATTCGGCCTGGCACGCAACCAGTGTAGTGAGCGCGTGGCCGGAGTCCGGTACGCGCACCCACCGCGGGACATCCGCGTCCACCCGTTCGCCGTCGAGAGTGGCTGTTACCCGATCGAGGCGGACGGTCGAGTCGCGAGATCGACCGGGAGGATCACCGGAGATCACCGCCGACCGCTCACCCCAGATGCGCCTGCGCCCCGGAGCTTTCCTTGTCGGTGCGTTCGAGTCGGCCTTCGGTCATCGACGCGATCTGATCGACGATCACCCGGCGGCGCGCCGCGTCGTCGGGTGCGTTGTGCCAACTCGGGACGAAGACCGGGTCGAGTCCGCCGGGTGCCGCGGCCAACAGCCACTCCCCCACCCGATGGATGCGCTCCCGCTGCACGGCCTGCTTCGCCTTGTGTCGCGTGTTGGAGAAGATGAACCGGAGCGCAAGGGTCTTCAGAATCGCGACCTCGGCGGCGATCAGCGGCGGTACCGACAGGTCCGCGTCGTAGCGGGCGATCGACCGCGCGCCGATCACCTCCCGGGTTCCGGTGATCGACGCCGACGCGAATCGGCCGATCAATTCGCTGGTGAGCCGTTTCAATCGCACCGATGCGTCGAGGCTGCCGTCGAACACGCCCACGTCACGCACGATGTCCATCCGCGAAAGTCGTTGCGCCGCATCGATCAGCGGTTCCGGTTCGAGCTCCGGAAACTCCTTCACCCCGATCGCGGCGAGCGTCCGCTGATCGTCGGCGTCGGCCAGCGAACGCAGGTCGATCCGGTTGGCGATCACGCCGTCCTCGAGGTCGTGCACCGAGTACGCGATATCGTCCGACCAGTCCATGACCTGCGCCTCGATGCATTTGTGGTCATCCGGCGCACCTTTGCGCACCCATGCCAGAGCGGCTGCATCGTCTTCGTACGCACCGAATTTCACCAGCGGCGGGCGACGCGTCCACGGATATTTCAAGGTCGCGTCGAGCGACGCGCGGGTGAGGTTGAGACCGGCCGAGCACCCGTTCTCGTCGAGCAGTTTCGGTTCCAGCCGGGTCAGGATCCGCAGATTCTGCGCATTGCCCTCGAACCCGCCGATCTCGGCGGCGAACTCGTTGAGGGCGCGTTCGCCGTTGTGGCCGTAGGGCGGGTGCCCGATGTCGTGGGCGAGGCCGGCCAGTTCCACCAGATCGGGCTCACACCCCAGGCCGATCGCGATGCCCCGGCCGATCTGTCCCACCTCGAGCGAATGCGTCAGCCGGGTCCGCGGCGTGTCGCCCTCGCGGGGACCGACCACCTGCGTCTTGTCGGCAAGCCGGCGCAACGCGGCCGAATGGAGGACGCGCGCACGGTCACGCGCGTACTCGCTGCGATGATCGGTCCTCGTCCCGGGCAGGCTCGCCGTCTTGAGACCCTCGACCACCACGCGTTCGGTGGCCTCGTCGCCATAGAACGCCGTGGGGGGAATCCCGGACCAGCCGGGGGCGGGTGGATTAGTCAAGCACCCAGCCCCGGGCGACGGCGAACTCGGTGACACGCCGGCGGATCGCGAGGACCTGCCCGGCGGTCAGCGCATCGTCGGCCTCCAACAGCAGCTCGGTGAGTTCCTCGGTGAAGGCGGCGGCGTCAAGTGCCCCGCTGCCCACGCGCGGGCGCCGCGGCCGGTCGCGATCATGCCCACGCCCATGGTGCTCGTGGCCGTCACGGCGGTGCGGGCGGGCGGGCGCGGCGGCCTCGTCGGCCGGCGCCGCTTCGGTCACCGAGACATTGATGGCCTTGGCGCCGCGGTCGGTCTCCTCGATGTCGAAGGACACCTTGGCACCCGGCTTCAGCGAATCCTCGTCGATGTCGATGTCGTTGATGTGCAAGAACACATCCGCGCCACCGGACTCCGGCGCCAGGAACCCGAATCCCCGGTTCGCGTCGTAATGGACAACCTTGCCGCTGACTGCCACGACTCCCACTCCACTCTCTGACATCGCGCGGACCCCGACCCCATGCCGGCACCACGCAGTTGGATCCCAATTGTGACAGACCCGGACCGATCAGGCCCACCGAGGAAGGCCGCGACGGCTCAGGCGCCGACGAGCTTGCCGGCCAGGTACTCGACGACCTTGTCCAGGGACACCCGCTCCTGGCTCATGGTGTCACGCTCACGGACCGTGACGGCGTGGTCGTCGAGGGTGTCGAAGTCGACGGTCACGCAGAACGGCGTGCCGATCTCGTCCTGGCGCCGGTACCGCTTCCCGATGCCCTGCGCATCGTCGAATTCGACGTTCCAGTGCTTGCGCAGCTCGGCCGCCAGATCCCGCGCCTTCGGCGAGAGCCGCTCGTTCCGGGACAGCGGCAGAACCGCCGCCTTGATCGGTGCGAGCCGCCGGTCGATCTTCAGGACCGTGCGAACATCGGTGCCGCCCTTGGCGTTCGGTACTTCTTCCGCGGTGAGGGCATCGCACAGGAAGGCCATCAGGGAGCGGGTCAGGCCCGCCGCGGGCTCGATGACATACGGGGTGTAGCGCTCGCCCGACGCCTGGTCGAAGAAGGACAGGTCCTCGCCGGAGTGTGTCGAATGCGTCGACAGGTCGAAATCGGTGCGATTGGCCACGCCTTCGAGCTCCCCCCACGGATTGCCGGCGAAACCGAACTTGTACTCGACGTCGACGGTGCGCTTGGCGTAATGCGAGAGCTTCTCCGCCGGATGCTCGAACAGGCGCAGGTTGTCGCGGTCGATGCCGAGGTCGACATACCAGTTCAGCCGCTCGTCGATCCAATACTGATGCCAGGTCTCGTCGTCGCCGGGTTTGACGAAGAACTCCATCTCCATCTGCTCGAACTCCCGGGTCCGGAAGATGAAGTTGCCCGGGGTGATCTCGTTGCGGAAGCTCTTGCCGATCTGCGCGATGCCGAACGGCGGCTTCTTGCGGGATGTGGTCATCACGTTCTTGAAGTTGATGAAGATGCCCTGCGCGGTCTCCGGGCGCAGGTAGTGCAGGCCGTCCTCCGACTCGATCGGGCCCAGATAGGTCTTGAGCATCATGTTGAAGTCGCGCGGCTCGGTCCACCGACCACGCGTGCCGCAGTCCGGGCAGACGATGTCGGTCATCGGCACCGACTCCGGGTCGTCGATGCCCTTCTTCTCGGCATACGCCTCCTGGAGGTGATCCTGGCGATGCCGCTTGTGGCAGGTGAGACATTCGACCAGCGGGTCGTTGAACACCGCCACGTGGCCCGACGCGACCCACACGGGGCGCGGCAGGATGACCGACGAGTCCAGGCCAACGACATCGTCGCGGCTGGTCACCATCGAACGCCACCACTGACGCTTGATGTTCTCCTTGATCTCGACGCCGAGTGGACCGTAGTCCCAGGCCGAGCGCGTACCTCCGTAGATCTCACCGCACGGATAGACCAGACCCCGGCGCTTGGCGAGGTTGACGACGGCTTCGACTTGGGACGGGGCGGCGGCCACGGTGAATCGCACTCCACGGACGTTGGGATGGGAAGCTGACGGGTCACACGAACCGGCAACCCATTCAGACTAGCTGTTGGATACGACGAGACCGTCCTGGCCTGACCGGCCCGGGCCCTGCTCCCAGCACTGGCCGGAAAAGGGGCCCGTGCGGTGACACCCGCCCACAAATGGCAACCGATTTCAGTTAAACTGGCCGGCATGGATTCGACCCCGCGCATCTGCGACGACACCTGCCTCAGCCGGGACGCCGCGGCCCGGGAGGCGGCCAGCGATCTGCTGCGCGCCCTCGCGGCGCCCACCCGGATCGCGATCGTGTTGTCGCTGCGGGATTCCGCGAAGTGCGTCCACGAGCTCGTCGGCCTGCTGGGTCTGTCCCAGCCGCTGGTCAGCCAGCACCTGCGGGTCCTCAAGGACGCCGGTGTGGTCCGGGGAACCCGCAACGGCCGGGAGATCATGTACGAGCTCATCGACGACCATCTCGCCCACATCGTCACCGATGCCCTGGTCCACGCGACGGAGACACGCACATCCGACAATTCGGGCCGATGAGCGCGCGCACCCCGACCTCAGGTACCCCCACCGCCGACCGCCCGGTCACCGGGATCCGTTCCACGCGCCAGCGCGCCGCGATCGCCGACATCCTCGCCGGCAGCGACGAGTTCCAGTCGGCGCAGGAACTCCACGAGAAGCTCAAGGCGCGTGGCGAGTCGATCGGTTTGACCACTGTCTACCGGAATCTTCAGGCGCTCGCAGGCGCCGGCCAGATCGATGAGCTGTGGGACGGTTCCGGCGAGATGCGGTACCGGCACTGTTCGGAGGGTCATCACCACCATCTCGTGTGTCGCGAATGCGGGACCACCGTCGAGATCCAGGCCGCCCCCGTCGAACGCTGGGCCGCGGCGGTCGCCGCCGAACACGGCTTCACCGACATCAACCACACCGTCGAGGTGTTCGGGTGTTGTGAACGGTGCCGCACCGGCGAGTAGCCGGGAGACAAGTCCTAAGTACAGGCACAGCGGTGGGCCATCACAATTATCGTCGTGGCACCTCGCTGAGCCTGCAGGTAGGACGGTTGCGGCACCTATCCGACCAGTGCCCCGGCCACATCGGCCCCGGCCGAGAGCACGAGATGCAGCAGCGTCAGCAGCGGGAGATCGGCGAGTTCGCCGTACGGGAACGAGTAGTAGAGCAGGACGTCGGTGGTGACCCCGTCGGGATCCGATCTCCGCAGGCTCCCGAAATTGAGTCTCGCGTCGGCGGATTCGACGTCGTCACGCAGTTCGGCGGTATTGGGCAAATTCAGCGCGACGAGCTGTGTGACGGCCACGATCACCAGCTCCTCGGCGAGCTCGAGCACCCGCACCGACGCCCGGGTCCGCCCGAGGAGGACCACCACCGACTCGGCATCACGGTCGGCGACCTCCCCGACCGCGGCCAGCAGCCCGGCCAGACGATCCACTGTTGTCCCTGGTCCGCCACCGGAACTCATGTCGGTTTCACCCCGCCGAAACGGCGATCCCGCTGCGCGTATTCGACGCACGCGTCCCAGAGGTCGCGCCGGTCGAAATCCGGGAACAGCTTCGCCTGATACACCATCTCGGCATACGCCGACTGCCACAGCAGGAAGTTCGAGATCCGCTGCTCCCCCGACGGCCGCAGGAACAGATCGACGTCGGGCATGTCGGGCTCGTCGAGGTAGCGCGCGAAGGCCGACTCGGTGATGCGTTCGGGATCGATCTCACCGCGTGCCGCCCGACGTGCGATCTCCCGTGCGGCGTCGGCGATCTCGGCGCGCCCACCGTAGTTGACGCACATCGTCAGGGTCATCACGGAGTTGTCGGCGGTGAGCTCCTCGGCCACCTCGAGCTCCTTGATCACACTGCGCCACAACCGCGGCCGCCGCCCCGCCCAGCGCACGCGGACACCCATCTCGTTCATCTCGTCCCGGCGCCGCCGGATCACGTCGCGGTTGAAGCCCATCAGGAACTTCACCTCGTCAGGGCTGCGTGACCAGTTCTCCGTCGAGAACGCGTACGCCGACAGCCATGTCACGCCGATCTCGATGCACCCACAGACCGTGTCCATCAGCACGGCCTCGCCCCGCTTGTGTCCCTCGGTGCGCGGCAGACCGCGGTCGGTGGCCCACCGCCCGTTCCCGTCCATCACCAGCGCCACATGCCGCGGCACGAACTCGCGAGGCAAGGCCGGTGGCCGGGCACCGCTCGGATGCGGATCCGGTGGCCGCACCGTCGTCGGGGTTCCCTTGCCCGCGGTGGAGCCAGAACGCAACGCCATCAGCCGACTCCTCTCGCCACGTCACCGGTCGCCCCGCCCGCCAAGGAGACCTTATGAGGAGCCGCGCGCTCGACCAGCGGCAGGGTCCGCAACTGGCGCTCCAGATGCCATTGCAGATGCGCTGCGGTGAGTCCACTGGCCTGACGCCGCAACGATTCACCCGCGCACTCGGTGTGCTCCCATTCGCCCCGGAACAGTGCTTCCATCAGATCCAGCACCCCCGGCGACGGCGTCGCCGCACCCGGCGGACGGCAATGCAGACAGACCGCACCCCCCGCGGCCACGTGAAAGGCGCGATGCGGGCCGGGCTGTGCGCACCGCGCGCACACGTCGAGTGCAGGCATCCAGCCCGCGTAGTGCATCGCACGCAGCAGGAACGCGTCCAGGATGAGTTGCCGAGGTCGTCGGTCCTGCGCCAGCGACTCCAGCGCGCCGACGGTCAGCCGCTGCAGCTGTGGGGCAGGGGCGCGTTCCTCGCCGGCGAGCCGTTCGGCGGTCTCCAACACGGCGCACGCCGTCGTATAGCGTCCGTAGTCGGCGACGATCGCGTCGCCGAAGGCATGCAGACTGTGCACCTGGGTGATCACGTCGAGGCTCCGGCCCGGGTACAGATGCACGTCGACATGCGCAAACGGCTCCAGCCGCGCCCCGAACCTCGACCGCGTCCGCCGGATTCCCTTCGCCACCGCCCGGATCAGGCCGTGTTCGGCGGTGAGCATCGTGATGATGCGGTCGGCCTCACCCAGCTTGTGCTGGCGCAGCACGACCGCCTCATCGGAGTAGTTCCTCACCCCGGACATTCTTCCACCGACGACCGACAACCGGCCGCCGGGACTCGGTGGACACCGCCCTAATCCGACGGCCGGGTCGGCACCGACACATGATGGGGCGACGGGCTGGTGATCGTCGGGTTGCCGGTCTTGTCCAGGTAGGCGGCCAACCGCGGTGGCAGCGTCATCCCGCCCGGGTAACGCTGCCAGCCCTTCCGGTCATAGAACGTGGTGCCGACGAGCCCGAACAGCGCCCCAACCACCAGCCCGGCCAGCGTCGCGATCATCGCATGCCCCAGCCCGGCATCCCAGTCGGCGTCGAAGTAGAGGATCGCCCGCACGCCGAGATACACCAGGTGCATCGGCTCGACGGCCGCGAGCCACGAGAACAGCCGCGGACTGGCCTCCAGCGGGACCGTGCCACCCGACGACGGCAGTCCCAGGACAACGAAGAACACCAGGTTCACGATCAGCCCGACATTGCCGAACACCGCCATCGACGAGCTCGCCGACACCCCGACCGCCAGGATCACCAGAACCGAATACACCCATAGCACAAAGGCATTCGGCAAGGCCGCGCCCACCAGCACGCAGACCCCGAGGAGCAGCGCCGACTGCACGAATGCCACCAGCACCATCACCGTCCACTTGGCCGCGAGCGTGCCCCAGCGGGAGATCGCCAGCCGGACCCGCAGCTGATAGAACGGCCCGTACTCGATCGGGGTCTGCCCGAGGATGCCGTCGACGATGATCGACACCATCATCGCCCCGGAGAACCCGGCCAGGATGAGCAGCACGGTGAGATAGAACGCCGAGAGTCCGTTCCCGGATCCCTCCGGAAGCGGATTCGGCTCGACGACGGCCACCTTGACCGGCCGCCACAGCGCCAGCTGCGCAGCCCCGGAGAATGGCACGCCGGCCTTCACGAGCTGGGCCCGGACCGCGGTGGTGAGCTGCTCACCCATCTGCTCGTTGAGCTGCTCGGACAGTCGCTGGGCAAAGGTCGTGGTGATCGAGGACGCGAACGTCCCCGACCCACGGTTGATGTAGACGTCGATCGTGACCGGATCCGGGCGGGCCTGCAGGACGGCCGCCTTGCCCAATGCCACCGTCGAGGTGGTGAAGTTCGCACCGATCACCACGACGCCGTACACCTCGCCGGTGTTCAACTCGTCGAGAGCGGCCGTGCGGTCGGCATGACGGACGACGATGCCGCCTGCCGCCGCGGCCGAGATGATGCCGTCGGCGACCCGACTGCCATAGTTCTGGTGGGTGGTCTGCCCGTTCGCCCCCGCGACGTCACCGCCCCCGTCCTCGTTCACCAACGCGATCGGGAAGTCGTGCAGATGCCGCTCGGGATCGGCGATCGCCCCCATGTACACCGCCGCCATCAGCGACATCACCCCGACCACCACCAGCAGCGGCATCAGCCAAAATCGCGGTGAGGCGAGAACCTGCGAGATCGTCTTGACCGCGGGCGGCCGCGGCTCGGGCTCCTCATGATCGCCCACCCGATCGTCGCCGGCGTCGGCCGCCGCGTCATGCCTGCTCATGCGTACCCTCCGACCGGTCAGAAACCCATGCGCCCCAACTGTTTGGGGTCACGTTGCCAGTCCTTGGCGACCTTCACATGCAGATCCAGGTAGACCCGCATGCCCAGCAGCTTCTCCATCTGCGCGCGGGCCACCGTGCCGACGTGCTTGAGCCGCGCCCCCTTGTGGCCGATGATGATGCCTTTCTGACTGTCCCGTTCGACGTAGAGAATCGCGTGCACGTCGACCATCGGCGGGCGGCCCTCGCCTCGGTCGGACCGCGGGATCATCTCCTCGATGACGACGGCCAGCGAATGGGGCAGCTCATCGTGCACGCCCTCCAGCGCGGCCTCCCGGATGAACTCGGCCATCAGCACCTGTTCGGGCTCGTCGGTGAGCTCACCTTCGGGATAGAAGGCCGGTCCCGGCTCCATCAACGAGACGAGGACGTCGGCGAGGACGTCGACCTGCCGGCCCGACTTCGCCGACACCGGCACCACCTCCGATTCGGGCCCCAGCAACTCCGACAACGCCAGCAGCTGCCGCGCCACCTGCTCACGGCCGACCCGGTCGATCTTGGTGACGATCCCGATGACGGTGGTCCGCGGCGCCATCTGCCGGACCTGTTCGAGAATCCACCGGTCGCCGGGACCGATCTTCTCGTCGGCGGGCACGCACACACCGATCACGTCGACCTCGGAGTAGGTGTCGCGGACGAGATCGTTGAGGCGCTGCCCCAGCAGGGTCCGCGGCCGGTGCAGGCCGGGGGTGTCGACGAGG
>JASGFO010000110.1:0-12138 GCA_047605505.1 Gordonia sp. (in: high G+C Gram-positive bacteria)
CCCATGCCCTCGCCCTCGGAGGCGCCCTTGACGATGCCCGCGATGTCGACAAAGGAGACCGTCGCCGGCAGGATGCGCTCGCTGCCGAAGATCTCCGCCAGCCGGGTCAGTCGCGCGTCGGGCAGTTCGACGACGCCGACGTTCGGTTCGATGGTCGCGAACGGATAGTTCGCGGCGAGCACATCGTTGCGGGTCAGGGCGTTGAACAGGGTGGACTTGCCGACGTTGGGCAGGCCGACGATACCGAGGGTGAGACTCACGGGGCGTGAGTCTATCGGCTCACCCGGACACCTTTCGCCGGGCCGGTCGGCTGGGTGCGCTCAGGCCGGGTCGCCGACGGCGTCCGCGTCACCACCGTCGACACGCTCACCGGTTTCAGAGCCGACGTCGTCGGCCGCCGGCAGGTCGGGTGGCCGCTCACCCGCGCGCAGGGCGATCTGCTCGTTGAGGTAGCGGAAGAGCACCGCGAGCACGGCCGCGGCGGGCACGGCGAGGAAGGCGCCGGTGATCCCGAAAAGGCTGCCGCCCAGGGTCACCGCGAGCAGCACGATCACAGCGTGCAGATCCATCGACTTGGATTGCAGCCATGGCTGCAGCACGTTCCCCTCGAGCTGCTGGACGGCGATGATGATGCCCAGCACGATCAGCGCGGTGGTGACACTGTTGGAGACCAGCGCGACGAGCACCGCGAGCGCCCCCGCAACAAAGGCGCCGACGATGGGGATGAACCCGCCCAGGAACGTGATGATCGTCAGCACCCCGGCCAGCGGCACGGTGAGAATGAACAGCCCGGCACCGATGCACACCGCGTCGACGGCACTCACCAGCGCCTGGGTGCGGATGAATCCGCCGAGGGTGCCCCACATCCGGGTCAACACCTCACCGATGTGCATCGCGGCGGGATTGCCGAACGTGCGGTGGAGCCAGGGGACGAACCTCGGCCCGTCCTTGAGGAAGAAGAACACGATGATGAGCGTCGAGAACAGGGTGACCAGGATCGACGTGGCGGCGCCGACGCCGGTGAACACGCCCGCCGCGATCGTCGACGCGCTGTCCTGGATCTTGCCGGTGACCGCAGCCACGGCGTCGTCGATCTGATCGTCGCGAACATTGAAGGGCGGCCCCTGCAGCCAATCCTGCAGGGTGTGCACGCCGCTGACGGTCTTGCTCGACAGCTCCGGTGTCTGATCGATGATCGACGGCACGATCAGCGAGATGACGCCGGCCAGGACCCCCAACGCCACGAGCAGCATCAGCAGAGATGCCAGGGCCCCAGGCACCCGATGGGCCCGCAGCCAACGCGCGGGCGGCCACAGCAGTGTGCACACAATGATGGCCAGCAGCACCGGCAGCAGCACCACCCACAGTTTGCCGATGACCCAGAGCAACACCCCGAGCGCGCCGACGAGGATGACGAACTGGAGGGCGATGGTGGCCGACGATCGCATCCCGGCCACCATGACCTGCCCTCGCGTCGGAGGGGTGTCGGAAGTCGGTCCGGCAGTCGCGTCCGCAGAATCGGTCACCGTCGCATCCTCACACATCCGCCCCGCCCATCCGGCGCGGACGCGACCGGATTCGATCGTTCGGCGTCGCGATCAGCGTCGGCGGTGCAGCCGACGACGGACCAGCCGAACCAGATAGTCCGCGAGCGCGTCCATCGCCTCCAGCTCGGCCTGCAGCGGCGACAACGGAATCGGTTCGGCGTCGTCGGCCCGCGCCCAGTGTCGCCGCTCCGCGTCTCGTGCACATGCGGCGTCGATCGTCTCGCTCCCGTAGAGGCCCCGCATGATGGCAAGCCCCCACTCCGGGAATTCCGAGAGCGAAAGCTCCCCGGCCGCGCCGCCACGGTTCCCGTCAAACGCAGTGCTCATGGCCGAATTCTGGCACGGCATGTAATCCGCGTCACGCCTTTCACGGAATCAGGGGAACCGCCGGTGACCACGCCGCGTCCGATCTGTCATCGACACCCCAGCCGTGAGGACACGCCCCATGACCACCCGCACACCCGCCGAGACCATCGTCGGCACCTGGACCACCCTGCCCACCCCCGACGGTCCGTTCACGGTGATCACCACCCCCGACGACACCGTCCTGGCGTCCGGCTGGACCGCGGAGCCGGCCACCCTCATCCCGCTCATCCATCACCGGCTCCAACCCGCCGAGCTGGTCAGATCCACGATGCCGGCCATCGCCGACGCCGTCATCGCCTACTACGACGGCGACCACGACGCGCCGCCGGCCATCCCGGTGACCCAGCGGGGCGGCGCGTTCATCACCCAGCTGTGGGCGACGGTGCGGACGGTCCCGGCCGGGTCGACGGTGACCTACGGGCACCTGGCCGAGCTCGCGGGGCGGGCTGCCGCGGTCCGCGCGGCCGGCACGTGCTGTGTCCGCAACGCCGCCAACCTGTTCGTCCCGGTACACCGGGTAATCCGTGGCGACGGCACACTCGGCGGGTTTCGCTACGGCCTCGAGCTCAAGCAGGCGCTGTTGGCCCGGGAGGCCGGTGAGTGAACCACCGGCGACCGAAGAATTGTCGGTACCTCACGGCACAATCGCACATATGAGCACTCTTGTCGTCTGCGCCTTCGCCGTGGGTATCGTCATCGGTCTGGTGATCGGGTGGCTGATCTGCGCCAACAGGTCGGCCACCGCGCTCGCCACGGCCCGCGCCGAGGCCGAGGCGATGCGCTCGGCGCAGGATCTCACCGGACGTTCGCTGGCAGCGGCCTCCGAGGACGCGGCACGGCGGCAGGCCTCGGCGATGGGGATGCAGATGGCGGGCATCGTCGAGCCGCTGCACGCACTCGTCGGCCGCCTCGCCGAGGAGCTACGGCGCGTCGAACACGACCGCACCAGTTCCTATGCGGGCCTGTCCGAGCAGGTCCGGGGCATGCAGCGCGCATCGTCGCGGCTCATCGACCAGACCCGCGCACTCACCAATGCCCTGCACACCCCCCACCTGCGCGGTCGGTGGGGTGAGCTGCAGCTGGAGCGGGTCGTCGAACTGGCCGGGATGACCCGGCACTGCGACTTCGCCACCCAGGTGTCCGCGCATTCCGAGCGCACCGGCGACATCCGCCCCGACCTCGTCGTCCAGCTCGCCGGCGGCCGCCAGATCGTCGTCGACGCGAAGGTGCCGTTGCAGGCCTATCTCCAGGCCGCCGAGTGCGATAACGAGCAGATGCGGGCAGATCTCCTCGCCGACCACGCGCAGGCCATCCGGGCGCACGTCGGTGCGCTGTCGGCGAAGTCGTACTGGGCCGCCTTCGACCCGAGTCCGGAACTGGTGGTGATGTTCGTGCCCGGCGACGCCGTACTCGAGTGGGCGGTCCGCACCGACCCCACCCTGATCGAGTACGCGATCGGCCGGAACGTGGTCCTGACGACACCGTCGAGCCTGGTGGCGCTGCTGCGCACGGTGGCGCTGGGCTGGCGGCACCACGCCCTGGCCGCCGACGCCGCCGTCATCCACCAGCTCGGTGTGGATCTGCACCACCGACTCGAGTCGGTGCTGGCACACCTCGACCGGGTCGGCGTGTCGCTGCGCCGGTCGGTGGAGGCCTACAACTCGACGGTCGGCGCCCTCGACACCCGGCTCGGGGTCACCGCCCGCAAGCTGGCGTCCCTCGAAGCGCTCGGCGATCTGGGCGAACCGACCTCGCCGAGGCTCGTCGACGACCCGGTCCGGGTGGCCGCCCGATCACCGACGAGAGCCGCGCAACCCGCCCCGAGAGGACGAGATTGACCAACATGGGGTCGTGGTTGACGGCAAATGCTACGACAACCGGTACCGTCTACCTGTGCCCTTCCCGCAACGCAGCCACTCGACGGTGTCCCGCGGCCAGCAATCGGTGCTGCCGACGGTCCGTGGTGTCCCCTGGTGGGGTGCGGTGCTCATCGCGATCGTTGTCGCCGGCATCGGCGCCATCATCGACGCCGTCACCCACAAGGACCTCGGTGCGCTGTTCTATCTCAGCCACCTCATCGGATGTGTCGTCGCCGCGCTTGCCGTGCGCCGGCGCGCCCTGTTCACCGCGGCCGTCCAGCCACCGCTGACCTCCTTCGTCCTGTCGGTCATCGTGCTCTACATCTGCAACACCGGCGAGACGACCGGCCTCAAGTCACTGGTCCTCAAGGTGCTGCTGCCGATAGCGACGCACTTCCCGTGGATGGCGCTGACCTTCCTCATCACGCTGGGTGTGGTCGCGTTGCGCTGGTTCCTGACCCGGACCGGGACGGCAGTCCCCTCGTCTGCCACCCGCCCTCGCACGAAGACACGCGGCACCCCGCGGACGGGCGGCAAGGCCGGCGGCCGCCGCCGCGCGGACGGCACCGTCCGCGAGCGCCGATCGGCACGCTCGTCGACGACGGCGACCGGCACCACACCGCGAAAGACCACCCGCGCGGCGCGCACGTCTGATCACTCCGACGAGCGACCTACCGGCGGGCGCCGCCGGGCCGGCGAGCCCGCGCGTGCCGACCAGGCCGCCGTGACACCACCGCCTGCCGACCGGGCCGGTCGCCGTCGCGCCGCCGACGATTCCGACGTCGTCGACGTCGTCGAGCGCCGGACCCGCCCCCCACGCGGCGACACCCCACGCACCGCAACACCCCGACCGACCGGGCGCGCCGCAGCTGCCGACCCCGACACCCCACGACCAACCAGCCGGGCCGCCGCCAAACGGGTCGATCCCGAGACCCCCGAGCGCATGGCACCACCCCGCGGGGCCGCCGACCGCACGCCCGAGCGACGCACCGGAAGCCACCCGGCCCCGACCCGCATCTCTCCCGAACGCAACCCCGGCCGTCCCGAACCACGGCGCCGCGCCGACTCCGAGGCCCGACGCAGCGCACCACGCCCAGCGCGACCGACCGACCTCGACCGGCTCGAACCCGAGACCAGCACGGTGTTCCCGACCAGCAGGCGCCCACGACACTCGTAGCCGGACGAGGCCGCTCGTCGGTGGACTGCCCCCGACGGTCGCGGGATCAGCTGATCGTTTGACCGCGCGTCTCAGTACAGCGACCCTTGCAGTTGGGGCAGTGCTGTGTTGGGCAGCGATACCGCCCGTACGGTCCGTCGGCCTTCTGGACCTTCTCGTAGAGGGACATTCCGACACCGCAGTGCGGACATTTGGGAGCCACGTCTGTGCCCTTCGGTTGGCGAGTTGAAGCCACAGACTAGTTGCGGATTATCGAATCACCAGGAGGCATGGTCTCGATTCATCCCTTCGGGCGACGGCCGGTTCACCCGTCCGGATGACAACCCTCACCCGTGCTCGCACAGCCACCGGCCCAGCCGCTGTGCCGCCGCGTCGACGAGGTCAGGCCAGTCCATCGCCGCCTCGTCGGCGCTGTCGCTGACCACCTTCACCAGTCGGCACTCAATCTCGAACGCGGCGGCCACGTGCGCGATCGCGCAGCCTTCCATGTCGACGAGTTCGGCGCGCCGGGCGAGTTCGGCGCGGCGCACCCGGTCGGCAACGAAGGTGTCGCCGCTGGCGAGCACCGTGCCATCGCCGTCGGGCAGCTCCCACCGATCGACGACGGGATAGCCCATCGCCTGTAGCTCGGTGCTGCTGATGTCGTGCTCGATCACCACCGACGGCAGGTACAGCCCGCGGTGATGGTCGTGCAGCGCGCCCGCGGTGCCGATGTTGACGATCTGCCGAACGACCGGCCCGCCGTCGGGCCGGTCCGAGAGAAACCGCGTCAGTGCCAGCGCCGCGGCAACCTTCCCGATCCCGGTGATCAAAAGTCGGGTCCCGGGCGGAACGTGGCGGGCCTCCGCGCGGGTGGCCGAGACCACGAGGACGGACGGATCAGGGGTGCGGGCGGAGCTCACCCGAGTGATTATCGCCCGGTGGAGGTCTCACTCACCGGCCAGGGCCAGACATGCCCGCGCCGCACGAGTGAGCGCATCGCCGTAGCCGGGTCCGTGCCCGGCCGCGTGAACGGCGAGCGGGTGCAGCTGGTGCACGGGCACCCGATCCGCCCAGCCGGCGCGCAGCGGATGAGCCTCGTGGTAGGCGTCGATGACGACGCGCAGCTGGGGGCAGCCGAACAACGCCAGCATCGCGAGGTCGGTCTCCCGGTGACCACCGTGCGCGGCCGGGTCGATGAGGATCACGCCCTGCGGCGTCCACATGACATTGCCGCTCCACAGGTCGCCGTGCAGCCGTGCGGGCGGCTCGTCGTCGTCGAAGGCGCCGTCGGCGATGACCGCGCAGGCCCGACGCACGATCGCCGCGTCGGTGCCGCGCAGGTTCCCGGCGGCGATCGCGGGTTCGAGGAAGGGTTCGACGCGCTCGGCCGCATAGAACGCGCCCCAACGCGGGTGGGTGCGGGAGCTCAGTGGCCGTTCTCCGATGAACTGCCGCCCGGTGTGGCCCGCCGGCGCCGACCCGAAGGCCGCCGCCCCGGCGTCGTGCATCGCCGCGAGTGCCCGCCCGAACTCACCGGCCGCGACGGGGGTGGGGCGCGCCGGGGTGAGTCGGTGCAGTTCGATATGGGTTGCCGACACCGAGACAACGCCGACCACCGGTGCGCCGGCCGCGGCCAGCCAACGCAACCCGGCCGCCTCGGCGCGGAAGAAGTCCGGGTCCACGTCACGACGTGACTTGCGAAAGGTGCTCCCGGACACCGGCTCGGCCACCCTCAGCCGCGTGCCGACCGCACGTCCGAAGGGCCGGCGGCCTGCCCCTGGGCGGTTCGGCTGATCTGGGCGAGCGCGGCGAAACGATTGTTGGCGATGCGCATGACCACCTCGTAGGGCAGTGCGAACTTGCGGGCCCACCAGTAGCCGAAGCGGGTGTCGAAGGACGTGTAGACGAGGAAGCGGTTCTTCTTGATGCCCTTGATGATTGCGGCCGCCGCCCGCTCCGGGCTCACCGCGATCTTGTGGAAGGCGTCGACCTGCCGGGCGATCCGTGGATCGGCGCGGTCGAGGCCGACGATCTCGACGGTGTTGACCAGCGGGGTGTCCACCCCGCCCGGGCACACCAGGCAGACCCCGATGCGGTGACGGCGCAGGTCGAAGCGCAGCACCTCCGACACCCCCCGCAACCCGAACTTCGAGGCGCTGTAGGCCGCGTGCCAGGGCAGCGCCAGCAGGCCCGCCGCCGAGGACACGTTGACCAGTTGTCCCCCCTGCCCACGCCGGACCATCTGCGGCACAAAGCATTCGATGATGTGGATGGGACCCATCAGATTGACGTCGACCATCGTGCGCCAATGCCGATGTTCGAGGTTCTCCACGGTGCCCCACGCCGAGACCCCGGCGACGTTCATCACCACGTCCATCACGCCGACCTCGGCGTCGACCTCGCGGGCAAAACCGCGCACCCACTCGTAGTCGGAGATGTCCCCGGCCGCGTGGAAGACCACGCTGCCGCCCGCGGCGGTGATGTCGGCGACGGCGGCGTCGAGCCGGTCCGGGTGCAGATCGGTCAGGACCAGGTCGGCTCCTTCCCGCGCTGCGGCGTGTGCGGTCGCCAGACCGATTCCGCTGGCGGCACCGGTGATCAGGGTCGTCCGACCACGCAGGACCGGGACCGGGGGGGCCATGAAGAACAGATCGCGCAGTGACATGATCTCGACCCTACTGTGACTGCCCCCACGCCGGTGCATGCTCAGCTGGTGGGCAGGGTGCCGCCGAAGAGCCCGTAGATGACGCTCAGCATCGCGTTGATCACCTCGGCGGAAACATCCTGCCCTTCGGTCAGCAGCAGTTGTGCGATGGCCACCGGGTCAGAGGTGTTCAACAGTTTCTGCACGAAGGGCAGCACCGCGGAGAGATCGGGGTCGGTGGTGGTGCCCGGTGTCGTCGGCGTCTCGGGCACGTTGTTCAGGGTCTGCGGTGTCGCGCCCTTGACGTAGTTCACGATGCCCTCGGTGATCGCCATCGAGTACTTGAGCTGGCCGCCGCCACTCGACAATGCCGCCGCCTCGGTGGGATTGGACAGGTTGCCCATCTCGATGAAGACGGCGGGCACCGTCGTCAGATTCACCGCCGCGATGTCACTGCGTGTCTGGATGCCGTTCTGCACGCCGGCATAGTTGGCCGCCGGGAACCCCGCGCGGACAAAGGCGTCCCGCATCGTGGTCGACGCCAGGCGCCCGTTCCCGGACTGCGCGGTGTTGGCGGCCGCGTCGGGCAGGGGCAGCGTCGGCACGATGAGATGGAAGCCGCGATCGGTGGGATCGGCACCCTCGCTGGTGGAGTCGGCGTGCAGGCTGACCGCGACGGCCGCACCTGACTGGCTCGCGGCCGCGGCGCGTTCGTCAACGCAGCCGCCCCAGCCGGTGTCGTCGGGGCGGCTGAGCACCACCCGGGCCCCCTGGCTCTCGAGCCCGGCCTTGACCTGCTGCGCGATCTGCCAGTTGATGGTGTGTTCGGCGACACCGGTGACCGAGGTCGCGCCGGTGGTCTGGCATGGTTTGGTGCCGCCCCGGCCGTCGGGCACCGGCCGGTCGAGGTCGTGCCCGGCGGCGCTGCCCTGGTGGCCCGGATCGAGGAAGACCGTCTTGCCCAGCAACGCGGTGCTGTCGGTCGGCGCCGCGGCGGCCGGGGAGACGACGGCCGCGACACCCGCGGCCGTCAGCAGCGCGGCCCCGACGAGGGCGGACACGCGGCGCGCGGGGTGCAGGCGTGCGAGACGTTTCGTGATCATCACAAGGTGAGCGCCGCAAAAAACGGCACCACACTCCTTCCTGAGGCAACTTCAGTCACACTAGTCACTTCTTTCACACAGTGAACCACTGCAGCCGGAGAAGGACGAAATCAGCGGCCTCGGCAGCCCCGATCGTTAGCCGGTTGTGACATCGGGACGGATGTCCTCGCCCTCCCCCGATGACGCCCGCGCGGCCGCCGGCAGGTACCGCGTGATGTGCAGAATGCCGTGTTCGTCGGCGGCGGTCGCGGTGTCGGCGACCGCCGCGGCAAGTGCGGCGGTGACCTCGTCGACGTCCATCCCGGACCCGATCGCCACCAGAGATGTCTGCCGTGGCCGGCCCGCCCAGGCCTCGCACCGGACGTCGACGAACCCGCCGACACCATGCACCACGTAGCACTGTCGATGACCGGGCACGTCGAACCAGGTGATGCCCTTGATCCGGTAGCAGCCACGGGGTGGCCGCTCCAGGAACCGGGCCAGCCGGCGCGGATCCATGGGCTCGTCGACCTGCAGCGTCGCCGACGTGAACCCGTCGTGCAGGTGATCCGGCGGCGCACCGTGGGGCTCGCCATCCGGGCAGGTCTCGGCGAGCAGTTCGTCGAGGGTCAGTTGGCGCGGCCCGACGTCGGGCCCACGGACCGCGGCGTCGAAGAGCATCCGCGGATCCACCCGCGCACCGCGCACGGCCACCTGCGGCGCACTCGGGTTGAGCTCGGTCACCGCCGCGCACACCGCATCGAGCGCCGACGCGTCGAGCAGATCGGCCTTGTTGACGACCACGAGGTCGGCCAGGGCCACGTGCCCGTCGATCTCCGGATGCGCGCCGCGGGCCCGGCCGAACAGGGCCGCGTCGACGACGTAGACCAGGCCGCCGTAGGCCATGCGGGGGTCGGCGGCCGCGGTCACCAGACGGATCAGCGACCGCGGCTCGGCGATGCCGCTGGCCTCGATGACAATCGCGTCCAGACCTGCCGACGGTGCGAGCAGCGTCGCCAGCGCCGCATCGAGGCCCACCTGATCGACCGAGCAGCACAGGCACCCATTGCTCAGGCTCACCGCCCCGTCGGCCTGGCCCGCGACCAGCAGGGCGTCGATGTTGACCGAACCGAAGTCGTTGACCAGCACGCCGATCCGGGCCCCGTCGCGTCCGCCGGTGGCGAGCAGGTGATTGAGCAGTGTCGTCTTGCCTGCACCGAGGAACCCGGCGACCAGCACCACCGGGACCGGCGGCCTCATCCGATGCAGCCCGGGCAGATCACCGCCAGCTCGCGGCCCAGCCGGTCGGGATGATTGGCGACGTTCGCCGTCGGCGTCCCGCAGTCGACGCAGGCCGAGCACACCGCAGGGGCATCGGAGAAGCCGACGGTCATCCGGGAGTCGAACACATACAGCGAGCCCTCCCAGAGCCCGCCGTCGCCAAACTCCTCGCCGTAGCGGACGATGCCGCCGTCGAGCTGATAGACCTCGGTGAATCCGCGGTGGCGCATCAGCGCGGTGAGCACCTCGCAGCGCACCCCGCCGGTGCAGTAGGTGACGACGGGACGGTCGCGGTACCCGTCATAGACACCGCTGTCGAGCAGCGGCACGAACTCCCGGGTGGTCTCGACCGGCGGGGTGATGGCGCCCACGAAGCGGCCGAGCTGCGATTCGATGCGGTTGCGGCCGTCGAAGAACACCACCTCGTCGCCGCGTTCGGCGACGAGCCGATGCAGATCCCGCGGGGTCAACCGGGTACCTCCGCCGACCACCCCGCCGGTGTCGACCGTCAGCTCATCCGGGGCGCCGAAGGTGACGATCTCGGGGCGTACCCGAACCGATAGACGCGGAAAGTCGTCACCGGTACCCTCTGACCACTTGATGTCGGCACCGGCGAAGGGAGGGTAACCCTTGGTGGCCCGCACGTACCTTTTGACGTGGGCGAGCTCACCACCGACGGTCGCGTTGATGCCGTGACGTGACACGATGATGCGGCCGCGCAGTCCCAGCGACTCGCACACCGACTGCTGCCAGAGCCGGATGGCCTCGGGATCCGGCAACGGGGTGAAGACGTAGAAGAGAACAATCTTGGGGGTCGACACAGTGCAAGGGTACGGATCACGACGACGACAGATCGCCATGGGAATCCTCGCCGCGGTCGGGGTCGTCATCGTCTCCGGCTCGGCGACCGCGTGCTCACTGCTCGCCGACGACGGCAATCCGTCCCCCATTGTGGTCCCGCCCCAGGATCAGCTGACGACCGAATCCGAGCCGGCAAGCTCGGTGTCGTCGAGCTCATCACGCGCCCAGGTTTCCGACGAGGCCGACGAATTGCCGGATTGGAGCATCGGGCGCGTGATCAGTCTGGCACCGCGCGCCGACAATTCACGCTATCACCAGGGCTCGATCGGACCAGACTCGCCTCTCGAGGACACCTCGGGCTTTCACTTCTCCACCCCCGACCGCCGAACGCTGTGCTCCACCGGGACCGCCGGGCGGACCCCGCTGGTCTGCCGATTCGACCAGGCCATCCCGGCCGCCCGCTATCCGACCACCGCCACCGCGTCGAGCTGCGAATGGTCGGCGAACCTGGTGCGCCTGGACGCCAATGGCGCGCAGGCCGGCGCCTGCGCCAATGAGTTCCCGGTACTCTATCGCAGCTCGATTGTCGATTTCGGCACGACGATCGCCATCGGACGTTTCGCCTGCCTCGTCGACACCGACGGACTCTATTGTCTCCAATCCACGTCGGACAGCGGATTCGCACTCACCTCGGCAGGCTATCGTGCCATTCTCAGCTCCGAGCGCGCCCCGGGCTCACTGATCGGATTGCCAGAATCCACCGAGACCGATACCGGCGAATTCCCGACGTCGACGACGCCCACCACCTGATCGGCATGGCCGCCGGCCTGCCGGAGTGTATCGGATATAGTCGCCAAGCCAGCCGGATTGGCGGAACTACCACCATTTCTGGTTACACTGTGCACACGCCCCGATGCGGCCGCGGTCGACGCGGTGGAGATCACCTGGTCAGGGATTTCTCAGGCATTCGGGGAACACTGGTGAACACGGGTGAACAAGGAGAGAACGTGGCGCAAGTCGAAACAGTTCAGGTCATCGATGACATCGACGGTCAGACCCTGGATACCTTCGTGACCATCCGGTGGGGAGTCGACGGCAGCCTCTACGAATTCGACACCTCGGCCACCCATGCCCAGCAGTTTCGCGAGACGCTCGCGAAATACCTCGAGGTCTCACGCGTCGCGGACGTCACGCCCGCCCGGGGCCGTCGCACGTCACGCTCCCGCGGCAAGGCCAAGACCCGGGATAACCAGGCCATCCGTGCCTGGGCCGTCGCGGCGGGCTATGAGGTCAGCGCCCGCGGCCGTATCCCGGCCGGCGTGATCGATGCCTACGAGGCCGCGCACTGACGTCGGTGTCGCCCACCCCGTCGCGAGCCGCCCACCCCAACCAGGTGGGC
>JASGFO010000111.1:0-12003 GCA_047605505.1 Gordonia sp. (in: high G+C Gram-positive bacteria)
GATCACCGTCGCCGATGGCTGCGGTCATCCGATCCAGCACATCATGCAGTTCGGCGACAAGTCCCGGTAGCGCGGCCACCGACTCGCCCCGTGATGGCGCATCAACCGTCATGTGAATCCCCCTAGCGACGACAAGTACTGGTATACGTCGCCTATGTATTCGATTCTACCTGGAGCGGGCGACATCTGCAATCCCTGACCTCGACTTTCCCCAATCCGCAGAGGCGAGAACCGGAAGTCACGCCGGTGATCAGCTCCTGTGCCGTGGCCGGGTCGGACAGGGGGAGACCTTGACTTTCGCGAAGACGGTCTCGGTGAACTGTGCGGGTGTGAGGTTGGCCGAGAGCCCGAGCGTGATCGTCGGAAAGCAGACCATCCGGGAGACCTGCCCGCGCTGTCACGGCGTCGGGGGATGGGTGGGCGTCGGCAAGCACGAGCACCGGTGACCCGGCCGGCCCCGGCGAATGGGGCGGCCACCGGGGTCGGGCAGCTGCCAGGGACGGAACGTGTCAAGGGCTTTGGGGACGTCCCCGACAGCTGTCGGCGTTGGCAGGCTCCCTCCGTCTGGACACCGACTCCGACGTGGCAATGGCACGGGTGCTCGTGGCGATGGCGAACAAGTCATCAGCCGACACCGCCCGCCGAGTCGCGCGGGCGGCGAAACAGCAAGCCATCGAGGGCACCTGGGAGTCGCTGTGCCGGATTCGCGCCGACTGGAACGGGCGGGGCGTCCTGACCAGGCACGGGTGCGATCTGCTCGCGAAACCAGCCGAGAAGATTACCGCCCTGGACGTGGTTGTCGCGCTTGTTCCGCTGCACCGAGATTCGCCAGCGCGGCCCGGTCGGCCTCAGCAGGGCCCAGTGCCGTCATGCCTGCGGAATCGCGTCACTGATGCACCACGCAGAGAGGGTCTGGCGCACTGAACTCGCGTCTACCGCCATCGCAGACCTACTCGTATCCTCGGCGATGGGCTCGCAGCGTCGCGCCAGCACATGGCTCCCAGCCGAACCCTCGAACGGCCGAACCCCGACGACCACGCAGTAGTAACCGCGCACACGCGCACGATCACGGGTGAGGGTGTTTGGGGTACCTCGACTAGACAAGTTCGGCGTCGGCATGCGCGTAGGACACGAATGCGTATGGCGCGGTTCCTTGATACGCCCGGAACGGCGCCGGCAACTCTCCCACGCGACAATTCTCCCTCACGCCGGCCCATCCTGTCCCCGGATGTGCCCCGCCGTCGATCGCGGGCTGCATCCGGGATCGGTAACAGCGGGCAAGGCGCACCGCCCCTGGTGCTCTGGGTGAGGAGATGAAGACAATGGCCGGATACAACCCCCGCTGCAACAACTGCCATACCTGCATGAGCTGCCGTGGCAACGGCACCGTCATGGTCCCGCGCCGGGTGAAGAGCTCGGACGGCAAGATGCGTGAGCAGACCATCCGGGAGACCTGCCCGCGCTGTCACGGCGTCGGGGGATGGGTGGGCGTCGGCAAGCACGACCACCGGTGATCCGGCCCGCCCCGGCGAACGGGGCGGCCACCGCGGTCGGGCAGCTGCCGGGGACATCCCCGGCAGCTGCTCGGCATCGGCAGGGTCTGTCGACCGAACCCGGCCTGCGCCACCCACGCCGCCGGCAGCGTCCGGGGCGGACCGCGCTGATCGGTGACCGGCGGTGGCGTGGATCCGGCTGGAGTCCCGGCACCCGCATGGGCGGGCTGTTCATGATCGCTCGCCATCGCCTGTGCCGACAGCCGGTGCCCCGGGATCCGGGAGATCCTGGGTCCGGAGGTCCGCGGCAACGGCGTCGAGCGCCAGCCGGATGGCGTGGAGATCGCGGATCGGAACAGTGCGGGCCTGCGCGACACCGGCGATCAGCCCCGGTATTGCGGCGGGGTCGGACAGGGTCGAGACCTCGACCTTGGTGAAGACGGTCTCGGTCAACTGCGCAGGCGTGAGGTTGGCCGAGAGCTCGAGAATGCGGGTGACCGCCGCTGCCGCGACGTCGCGGGCAGGAGCGCGCGGGGAGCTCGCCGACATATCCGACGGCGCGTCGCCGAGATCGTCGTACGCGCGACGCACCGCGTCGGCCGCCGCGGTGAAACCGTGGGCGGCAAGGCGTTCGATGAACAGGGTGCGCCAGTGACCGGCCCGTCTGTGCACGGCCTGCGGGGTGAGCTCACCGCGAGTCCCGGTCGGCGTGGCGGCGGTGGCGTGGTTCGCGGTGTCTGCCGTCGCCTCGATCAGCTCGATATCGTCGAGCGTGATCGTCGGGAAATCGGTGAGCAGGCGCATTTTTCGGCGCAGATCCCACGATGCGGGCGCCTGCTCGTGAAGGTAGTCGCAGAGCAGCGCACTGATACGGAGACGGACCGTATGGTGCGGCGGATCGGAGAAGCGCGTCGCCAATCCGGTCCGGGACACGGGTCATGCTCGCGCGCCACGAGCTCGGGCCGATCGAGCCAGGCAAGGGCCAGGAGCACGGCCACCGCTCCCAGTCGGGAGGGGCGGGCGCGGGGCCTTCCCGGCCGCGCCCCGGTGCTGAGGCCGGTGCTGAGGCCGGTTCCGAGGCCATAGTCGATGACATCGGTGATGGTCACGGGTCGCGTCGTGGCCGAACCCAGGTGGGCGAGCTCGTCGCGCGCCTGGACGGCCCAGGCGATCCCTTCGATCCGGCGACGCCATTCCTCGAATCCGGCTGCGGTGCAGTTGCGCCGGAAGTGTGCTGCGGCCTCGGCCCGTCGCTGTTCGAGCGCCGGGCGCCGGGGTGCCATACGCGTCACTCCCGGCGGGTCGGTGCGCGGAGACCGCGGTCCCCGGTCCGGGCTGGTCCTGAGCTCATTCGTCTCGCCGGCCGCTACCGGAGTTGGTCCTGGCGCCGTTGCTGGGCAATGACGATGAGTCGTCGGAGGCGTTCGCGCTGGGTGGGGTCGGCGATCTCTTCGGCGGCCGTGAGGAATCGTGTGGTGGCGGTGTTGAGCGGCTCGATGCTGCCGATCTTCCCGATGCGCCCGCTGATCGCCTCGGCCACCTCGTGGTCGGTGGCGCAGGCGGACCAGGTGCGGACGAGCTCGACGCGGTCGCGGTGCTTCTGCTGTTGCTGCGCCCGGATCCGTTCCGCGTGGGCCGGATCGACGTCCCCGGCCTGGCCGGTGGCGGTGGGTGCCGGGGAATCGCGTGGTCTCCGCGGCGGGTCGGCCTGTCTGTTCTTCTCGATATGGAGGACCTCGGTGTACATCGCCCACAGATACAGGCGCGTGCCGAACCGCCGGAGGACCGCGGATCTCCTGGTGACGGGATCGAAGTGCTTGTCGGTCGCGTCGGTGCGTGCGGCCAGGATCGCCGCACCGTGGATCTCGGGCCGCCCGGTGAGGGCCTGCGCCGATTCCGGCAGCACCGACCGGAAGTCGGAGGAGCCGACGAACACCCATTCCACCGAGGGTTGGCCGGCGAGGAGCTGTCGGACGTCGGTGACGAGGGCGCGGTCGGCGCGGTCATCGCCCTTCTTGGTCAGCGTGTGATTCCAGTTCATCGTGTCGACGAAGGTATTCCATACGGCGTTGACACCGTCGTCGTAGAACTGGCCGTAGGTGCGGCCGTGATTTTCCGCGACGGTGAACCCGTTGTGCTCAAACCACTGCACGAGGCGTTTGGCGACGTCCGGACCCAATGTCCGGACCTCCTGGAAGTCGCGGTCCGGGACCATGATCCGGGCCGCCCGCCGCGCCGCGCGGTGCGCCGTCAGGTGGCGCTTTTCGGTGTTCGCGGATTTCCGGTCGCGATCTCGCCAGAAGGGTTTGAACAGATTCTCGACGTCGAGGAATACGGCGGCCGGTCCCGGCCGTCGGGTCGCCGAGACCGGGGTGTGCTCACTCATTCGAGTCCTCCCACGCGGCCCGCTCGGCGACGAAGACACCGGTGGTGGTGGGGTTCGTCCGGCGCCCGGTGATGATCTCGATGATCTGTCGCCGTTCCTCGGCGGCCTCGCGTGCCGCCGCCTCGCTCAACCGCGGAGGCTGCGAGTAGGCCGGATCGAAGACATCGATGAGGATCCCGGCCGCGGGAACCTCGGGCAGCGCCTGTCGGCCCAGAAAGCCCCGCAGATCGCGATCGTAGGGAAGCTCGAAGATCTCGGGAAAGGAGAGCGGATCATCGGTGCGGTAGGCGCGGGCGAACAATGCCGTTCCGTCCGCCGGCTCCCGGTACGGGGCGCCCGCGACGTGGACGGTGAGCGAGGCGTTGTTGTCGTCGTCGAGGGTGATCGCCCATTTGACGTTGTCGTCGCGGGCGTCGACCGCACGGGGCGGCACCTGCAGCCAGTCGAGGGTCGTGCGTCCCACCCGGATGGCGTGGTCGGTGACCGGCGAGCTCTTGGCGATGGCGACGGTGCGGTGCGCCTTCCGGCCGGCCGCGGCGACGGCCGCGGCCAGTTCGGTGGTGGCGGTGCCCCAGTCGACGGTGTCCATGGCCTCGGCGACGACGGCGTTCTCGGCGAGGATCTGCGCGAGGAGGGCGTCGGCGGCCTGATACCCGGGTGTCGATTCGGGTACCAGGTCGGTGGTGGCGCGCAGCGCCGTGGTGAGGACGCCGAGGTCGCGCTCGGCCGGCTCACCGGTCGCCGAACGGGTCGCGTTGACCAGTGCGACAAGGGTTTCGGTGTGGGGTTCGAGGAGCCGGATGAGCGGATCGGTGTCGACGAAGAGTGCCTCGGCGAGCCAACCGAGCGCACCGATCTCGATCTCGAGGGCGGCGGTGTTGAGCTCGGGGATGCGCTCGACACCGGTCGGCCACCAGCGGTGGAGCCAGTAGCCGATCCCGAGCCGGTCGACGAGCGGGGCCAGGTCACCGGGCCCGGCCGGGACCCGGCGGTGGCCGGCCGCGGCGTCGGCATCGATCTCGGCCGCGATCTCGGCGACGGCGTCGGCGACCGCAGTGCCGTAGACCGGCTCCAGCCAGGCCTCGGCGGGCCAGGCGTCGACGATCAGGGCGCGTGGGGCGGCTCCGGGCCGGGTGATGTCGGTCATCAGCACGCCGCCGATCACGGTCAGCGATGCCGTGGTGATCGGGGTCGGGGGGTCGGTGAGATCGTCGGGGGTGATGGTGATGAGGCCGTCGGCGTCGGCGTCGACGGTGACGGTGCCCCAGTCCGCGGGTGGGTTCATGAGGTGTCCTTGTAATGGTGAGATATGGTGGGGGAGTTAGTAAAAGCCGTTATCGTCGAGCCAGTCGAGGAACGCGTCGAGAGTCAGGGAACTGCCTGCCGCGGTGGTCCAGGCCTGCCAGTTCGCGCGGTCTTGCTCGGTGATGGCGCTGCGGTCGGGGAGCGCCCGCGTCACCAGCTCGCCCAGGGCGGCTCCGGCGACCGCCCGGATCGCGGTGACCTCCGCCACGCTCATCCGAAGTTCGTCTGCCGCCGACACGTCCGGGGCCGACGGCAGCGGCGTCGTGGGCATGGCGTCGATGCGTTCGGTGACGGTGCGGGCGATCCCGGAGAGCAGATCGTAGGCCTGGGTGGCGGTGTAGTCGGCGACGCCGAGAACATCGTGTCCGTGGACCCGTTTGCAGAGCTCGGGGAGATAGCGTCCGCTGGGATCGACGTGTGTGGTCACGGCATTCGGCGTCCGGGCGGACCGCGCGGTGGTCTCGCGCGCCCGGCGCCACTTGGCGACGTGCGTGCGGACACCGGCGGCCAGCGCGGTGTCGGGCAGCGCGATCCCGCCGACGCGCACGACCTCGCCGGGGGCGCGGTCGTCGAGCATCGTGAACACGACGGCCCCGAGCACGAGCAGCAGCCGCGCGGCATGGCTGCGCACACCGAGTTGCTGGCAGGACCGTTGTACCTCCGCCCGCAGGAGCTGTTCCTCGTCGGGCAGCCTCGCGCGTTGCTCATGCGGGTAGCGCAACACCGAGATCAGTCGGCGCTCGATGCTGGAGTCGAGCCACAGCGGTCGGGTGCCGTCCGGTCGGCGGGGTTCGTCGGCGATCCGGATCGGCGCCGGGGGCGGCGGTGAGGCCGTTGAGAGTCCCATGGCCTCGGTGCGCCACTCCCAGTACCCGGGATCGAGCTCGTACACCGCATCCCAGCGCCGTCCGGTCTCGGCGTCGACGGGGTCCGTCGGGTCCGCCGCGCGCAGGCGCGCGGGGCTGCCGAGACAGGGGTCGTCGAGAAAGGCGCACAGGATCGGGTACGCCCGGACGAGGTAGCGATCCACATCCTTGGGCGGCTTCGCCGGAACGGGGTGGTCGGCGCGCAGCTGCGCCAGTTCGTTCCGAAGCCCGGGCCGGGAATCGAGGAGGCGCCGTAGGCCGTCGACGTACGGCGCCGTGCCGTATCGCGTGATCACCTGCCGCACCGCGTCATCCGCGAGCGGCGCGGCCGCTGCGCTCTCGGTCCAGGCAAGTTTCAGCAGGGCCTCGCGCTTGTCGGTGACACCCATCCCCGCGCCGGTCGCGGCGTCTTCGAGGGCCCGGATCGCCCGGGCGGTCCGCTCCAGGCGCGGTGCCTGATGGGCGACCGCGGCCCGGATGGCGGCGACGTGCTCGTCCTCGGTTCGCGAGAGATCAAGAACCGCAATGCTTTTGCCGCTGGTGATGTGGCGCCGGCTGCGCAACCGGGCGGGCAGGGCGAGCTCGGCGGGAATGTCGCTGCCGAACACGGTCGGAAACAGGCTGCGGACCACCCGCGCAGTCGGGAACCAGCCGGTACCGGAACGGGTGGAGAGGACCTCATGAACGTCGTCGGGCAGCGTCGACCACGCGTCGCGCCACACCGTGTCGATGGGCGGCATCAGTGGTGTGCTCCGGCGGCCGTGATGGTTCCGGTCGTGACCAGATCCCAGTAATAGTCGCCCAGTGCGGTGAGCTCGACGGTCTTGCGGTCGCGGCAGCACAGAGCGAAATCCGAGCCGTCGGAGGAGCTGACGAGACCGGCATCGCGGTACGCCTTGAGATGGTCGAATTCGCGTTGCACGGCACTGCCGGTGAATTTCTGATACGGGGTGTCCTTGTCGACGCGACTGAGCGACGTCGGGTCGTCGGGATCGTGGTCATGCGCGGGGGTCAAGGTCACTGTCGCCTCCTTGTCCGGAAAGAAGTCGGTGATCGTGGTGAGGACCCCGATATCGATCGTGGCGTCGGCCCGGCGAATCGGGGAGTCGTGGGTGACATGGGACTTCAACATCGGTCGCTGCTCGGCGGGCGAGCGCACAAAACCCTGCGCCGCGTAGGCGTAGAGGTCGAAGGCGGTGATCTCGCCGAGGACGTCGGCGCACGCCCCCTTCAGGCCGGCGACGAGGAAGCGGGTGAACGCGCCGGCTGGTCGGGCCCGGCGCCGGCTGTCGACGAGGAGGTGCTCGACGGCTTCCTCGCCCGGTCGGCAGGCGGTCAGGATGGTCAGCCCCTCGCGGATGATCGCGCGATCATGCCGGGTCGGGTCGTTGCCGAACGAGGGGAAGTCGTTGCCGACCGCGCCCGACAGGCAGCAGTCGAGGAGGATGGTGATCGCCTTGGCGGGGGATCGGTGCACCCCCTCGAGCAGGTCGTTGAAGGGGATGCCGGAGCCTTCGCTCGTCGCGAGGCGGGTGCCGCCGAGGAGTCCGGTCTCGGCGTGCCCGGAGAAATAGATGAGCAACTCGTCGTCGGCGGTGGGGGCCGGGTGTTTCGTGGACCCGAACTCGGGATGCAGGAGACGATGGAGGGCCCGCTCCAGCCGGTTGGCGCGGATGCCCTTGCCCGCGTCGATCTCGCGGATGACCTCCCAGTTGTCCGTGCCGTCCGCATTCTTCGCGAGGAGATCGGCGATGGCCCGGGCGTCCGACGCCGCGGCCCGCAGTTCCGTCATGCCGGGAAGGTCATATCGGTTGATACCGACCACAAGTGCGCGCCGGGCCATGTGCCGTCCTTCGGTTCGTGGGTGGAGTGAGATGCTATCGGACCCCCGGCGGCGACAGCCGTGGAGAAACCGGAAAATGGTGCGGTCAGGGGACAGGGGAGGGGTGTGCCCCGCATCGGGGGCACGCCCTACCTGATCGACCGGTCCCGCGTCAGGAACGGCTCGACGGGGTTGTCAGCCGGCCCGCCCGCGCAGCGCCGCCATCGCGACGCGGGTGGCTCGCTTCGCGGCCGACGTCGACGGGGCCAGCTCGACGGCCGCCCGCAGCACCGCCTGCCGGATCTCCGTGCCCGCCGGGTCGTCGGCCGCGGTGATCACCGCCGAGAGCTCGCCGTCGTCGGTGAAGAACGAGCGCAGCAACGCCGCCCCCGCCAACCGGTGTGAGCTCGCGGCCCGCGCCGTGAGCGAATCGGCGATCCGCCGGACCCGGGTCGCGATCGTCGCATGGCAGGCCACGAGCCCGTCGTTCGCGACCATCGGGTCGGCAGCGGCGACGGGGTGTGCGATCTGCGTCAGCACCGCCGCGTCGAGGTGGACCACGGCGGGCTGATCGGCGGCACCTGCCCGCTGCCGATACGAGTTGCCGGTATTCACCACCACCCGGTCGAGCCAGGTCTTCGGTGTCTCGGCGAGAATGATCTCCGGATGCAGGGCGACGTTCCTGATGACCTTGAGAACGGCCTCGCTGGTGATGTCCTCGGCATCGCCGACACCGAATTCGCGGATCGCGGTCCGGTGCATCGTCTCGATACTCTGCCGAAACCACCGGTCGATCTGCTGCCATGACTGTTCGGTCAGGGTGTGCTCGGTGGTGTACTTGGCAGTGATATCAGCGAGAATTCGTGCGGCGAGGTCGTCGATCTGCTCCTGCAGCCGTGCGGTCAGGACCTGAAGCGGCTGCCCCGCGCCGGCCGCGGCGTGCACGTCGAGCGCGACCGGCCGCAGGTCGGCGACGACGAATCCCAACGCATCGTCGCGGCTGACGAGCCCGTCGGGGTTGGCCGCGGTCCGCAGAACACCCCCCTCGGCGGCCAGCGCGGTGACCGCATTGGCCAGCGGAATACGTTGGTCCTGAACCATTGCCGCGATCGGCGCCACCGTCGCGGCCAGCCGGTAGGCGTGGGTGCCCAGCTCCCCGGTCAGGTCAGCGGTCTTGGTGAGCTGCCGGAGCTCCTGTACGGTCGCCGCCGGCACGCCCGCCCGCTCGGCGAGGTCACGGGCCCGGTCGGTGAGTGGGCGGCGACAGCGGTCGCGGCCCGTCAGGAAGGTCGTGGTGAGGACCTGACGCAGCGCCTTTGTCAGGTTCCTCGCGGTGATCGTGAGCTCCGGATGATCGGCGAGATAGTGATGTGCCGCGAGTTCGGTCTGTTCATCCCAGGTGGTTGTGAAAGAATTTTTGAACGTGTTGTGAGCCATCAGTTCCCCTCGCATCGATGACCGTCCAGAAATGGGACGGATCTCCGATTGAATGCGAGAAAAATGCGGGCTCTCGATCACGCGTGAACGCGGGTGAGCAGATTTCTGTGATAGCGCCGCGATATGCCGTGATGAATCACGGGTGATCGGGTCGGACCCCGGTTCTCCGGGATACTGCCGCCGGCCGTTCGGCCATCACGGTGGCGCGGGCGCGCCGGGGGATCCGCGGTGTCGGGAATTCATCCGGCCGTAGGAACGCATCACGCCCGATCCCTGGCAGAGTGATCGGCATGGGAATGCCGACCGATCTCGTCCTCGTCCGGCACGGACAGTCCGAGGCGAACATCATCCAGACGATCCGGAAGGCCGATCCGCACGCCGACGCGCCCGCGGGATTCCATGACCGTCACGACAGCCGCATGCGGCTGTCGGGCCTCGGCCGGGACCAGGCGGCGGCCACCGGCGCCTGGTTGCGTGAGACGTTTCCCGATGGCTTCGATCGGTACTATGTCTCGTCGCTGGCCCGGACCGTCGAGACCGCGGGCACCCTGGGGCTCGGTGGCAGCTGGACGATCGACGACCGGTGGCGAGAACGCGACTGGGGTGAGTACGGCCTGCTCAGCGGTGCCGAACAGCAGGAGATGTTCGGCCTGTCGGCCACCCTGAAGAATCAGAGCAAGTGGTATTGGCGGCCACCGGGTGGCGAATCGCTGGCCACCGGGGTGCGCCTACGCTTCGAGGACATCCTCGACACCATGCACCGCGAGCTCGACGGCAAACGCGTCATCGCCGTCACACACGGGGAGATGATGGAGGTGGGTCGGCTCGTCCTGGAGCGTCTGCTCCCCGAGGAATGGCAGCAGCAGCAGCGCGACGATGACTTCGAGATCGCCAACTGCCAGATCCTGCACTACACGCGCCGCGATCCCGAGACCGGCGAGATCGCCCGCCGATTGCGGTGGCGGCGTGCCGTGTGCGCCTATGACCCGGCGCGGTCGTGGGCCCGGGGCGCGTGGTCGGAACTCGGTGTCCGCACCTTCTCCGACGCTCAGCTGCTGGCGCTCGCCGCGGAACACCCGAACCTGTTGGATCCGTGACCCGGCCGATCACCGCTCAGGCGCTCGACGTCCCGCAGTGGGTGCAGAACACCGAACCCGGCGCCAGGGGCTGAGCACAGGACCGGCAGGTCCCGCCGCTGGGCGCCTGCAACGACGATCCGCACGCCCCGCAGAAGTTGCCGCCACCCGGCGCCTGCGTCCCGCACGACGGGCAGCGCGCGACCATCGGCGCCGACACATTGGCGTTGCCCACCCAGTTGTGTTCGGCGACGGCCTCCCGGATCTGGGAATCGCGGACCTGCGCCTGCGAGCGGGCGAGTCCGTGTTCCATCGGCGGCGCATCGCGCAGACAGAGGCCCGCCGTCGGATTCCAGCACCGCTCACAGACCCAGCAGCCGCACCCGCCGCAATGCTGGAATCGCGGCCGGACCTCGTCGACGGCCTTCGCGAAGGCCCGGTCCTTCTTCGCCGATGCGCCACCGCCGCCGGTGAAGAAGCCGGAAACGCTGTCGGCGGCGCTGGCCACCCGATAGCTGTTGCCGCCGACGAGGTTGCTCACACCGTGGACCAGCCCCTGGAAGCGGGAGTAGTGGTCGGGGTCGAAGGACGACCGGTAGGTGCTGTTACAGCGTCCGCAGCGGAATTCCCACTGATAGCCATTCCGGGTGGAGTGGTCGGAGTAGTAGTCGGTGAACTCGATCGGTCCAGACATCGCGGGGTCCTCGGGCGGTCGGGGCGGCAGCCGGGCAACGGATGGGCAATGACCATCGTGACTCCGGAATCGTCGGCGGTCACGGGTAGTCGACTACCCGTTCCGTCGAATGGCCGACACCCGTCGCACCGAATCGGTGGTGCCGGTCACGCCGACCGACGTCCGCGCTAGCCTCGATGGCGTACACAGGGTGCCAGTCAAGGAGGCAAGTGATGGGTGTCAGTCTCGCCAAGGGGGGGAACGTCTCGCTGAGCAAAGAGGCGCCCGGGTTGACCGCGGTGACCGTCGGACTGGGCTGGGATGTCCGTTCGACCACCGGCGTCGATTTCGATCTCGATGCCAGCGCGCTGCTCGTCGGCGAGAACCGCAAGGTGCTCTCCGACGCGCATTTCGTGTTCTACAACAACCTGCGCTCCCCGGACGGTGCGGTCGAACACACCGGTGACAACCTGACCGGCGAGGGTGACGGCGACGACGAGTCCATCAACATCGACCTCGTGGGCCTTCCGCCACAGGTCGCCGGGGTGGTCTTCCCGGTGTCCATCCATGACGCCGATGCACGCCGGCAGTCCTTCGGCCAGGTGAGCAACGCCTTCATCCGGGTCGTCAACCGCGCCGACGGCCGTGAGGTCGCCCGCTACGACCTGTCCGAGGACGCCTCGACCGAGACCGCGATGATCTTCGGTGAGCTGTACCGGCACGGCGCCGACTGGAAGTTCCGGGCCATCGGCCAGGGCTACGCATCAGGTCTGGCGGGAATTGCGCGCGACTACGGGGTGAATGTCGGCTGAGGTGACCGGCCGGCCCGCCACCAACCATGTGGGTGTGCGGCGCCGGTCATGGGCCAGGTCAGGGAAAAGGCCGAAAATCCAGCAGCTCCCGGGGATATCCCCGGGAGCTGCTGGATTTTCGACGATGTGTCGG
>JASGFO010000112.1:0-11962 GCA_047605505.1 Gordonia sp. (in: high G+C Gram-positive bacteria)
GTGAGCATCACCTGCTGCTGCGGTGACAGCGGGGCGAGAGCGCCACTCGGGGCCAGCAGGTGCTCGATCGGGTTGATCCCGAGCATCGCCGAGAACAGCGACGCCACCGGCGGCAGGTGCGCAACATCTGCGCCGACACCGTGCGATTGCCGGCCCGCCGACATCGTCGACGGCAGATGCGCCGAGAGCCCGGCGATCATCAGCGCGAAGAACACGCCGATCGACAGCGCCGACCCGGCGTTCTGGAACGGTGACGTGCAGGTCGGCGGTCAGGCCGTGGAGTTCGGGCGATTCACCAGGTGACGCTGATCAGGTGCACCTGATCATCATCGGGGTGGCGAAATCAGTCGATCGGCGGATGCGGAAACGGCCGCAGACCTGGGACAATTGCTCCCATTTGCCCGATATGGCCAGGTGACCCGATATGGCCAGGCGAGGAGCCGCACCGTGACCCGACCCCCGGACGGCACCGGCGTCCCCCAACCCCCGTATCCCCGCGGATATCCGCCACCTCCGGGCTATGGGCAACCACCGGGGTATGGGCAACCTCCGGGCTATGGGCCACCACCGGTGTATGGGCCACCACCGAACTACGGACAGGTGCCGGGCTACGGGCCACCACCGGGGCCGCCACGTCGGCGGGCCGGCATGACGATCGCGCTCGGCGCGGCCGTCATGGTGCTGATCCTGGTGGTCACCGCGGTCGTCGTCTGGGCGGTCGGCCGCGACGATGATTCCCCGGCCGCCGCAGGCGCGCTGCCCCTCGGGCAGGTCACCGGGAGCTTCGCCAGCCGGCCGAGCAGCGGTTGGCAGGTCACCGCCGCCCAGATCAAGCCCCCCGACTTCACCACCGCATCGTTCAGTGCGCTCGACTATTCCTACGGCGACTCGGTCATCGACCTCGACGGCCTCGTCCTGGTGAGCGTCGCCCGCCCGCAGACCGACGCCACCCCCGCACTGGTCGCGCTCGACACCGAGACCGGGCAGGTGCGCTGGCGCGGCAGTGGCAGCACAAAGCTGTGCGCGCGCGACGTCATCGACGGCCTGCTGCCCTGCTACATCGCGCCCGAGCCGGGGGTCGTGCCGCGGGATGCCATCACGTTCATCCGGGTCGCCGACGGGACGGTGGCACGCACGGTGTCGTCGGGGGTCGCCGGCGTGCGCGGGGTCGCCGTCGTCGACGGCGAGGTGATCGTCGCCGGGGTGACCGACGACGGGTCACAGGCCACGCACGTCATCCGCGGAACACCGGACAATCTGCGCGCGACCTGGGATTTCTCGCAGCCGCTGGCCGATTCGGGCTGTGCGGGCACCGGCGATTCGCTGTACTTCGGCGCCGACGCCGACTACGTCCGGGTGGGCAACGATGCGAGCCAACTGGTCCTGCACGCGGCCACGGGGAAGCCGGTCCACACCACCGGGCTCGCGCGCGTCCAGCTCCGGCCCGGGCAGGGGGTGATCGGCACAACCTGCACCAGCGATCTCGCCAGCGCGCCCCGGGACCTGCACGTCTTCGACGCGTCGGGCACCCTGGTGCGTACCGTGCCCGGGATCACCGACGGTCCACCCGCGATCGGCACCCGCGGCACGTCGAGCACCGAGGTACCCTACGTCGCCAACGGCGTCGTCACCGGGTTTGCCACCGGACGGCCCGCGTGGCCGGGGCCGGGGCCGCGTCCGGCGATCGACGAGAGCCCGGACGCCCAGGCCGTCGCCGATGTCCTCCTCGTCGGCGACAACCCGGATTCCGGGGTCGACGGCTACGCCCTGGACAGCGGCGACCTGCTCTTCTCCTCGGGTGCGGGCACCCTCGGCTCCCCGTCCCGCAACGGTTTCACCTGGCTCACCGACGGTCGGCGACTCATCTCGATGAGCACCGGCGGCACGGTTGTCGGCATGGATCTGCGCACCGGCGAGCAGGTGTGGTCGCTGCCGGCATCAGGTGCGTCGTCGGGCACCCTGCACCGCGCGGGCAAGGGTTTCGTCGCGCAGTCCGGGGATACCCTCACCTACTACCCGTCGTCGGAGTAGCGCCGGGTCCCGCCGCCGTAGGGACAGACGGCCCACGACGCCGGTGTTCGGCTGCCGATAGATTGGTAGGCCGAGAGATCAATCGCGCGCAGCCCGCGCACCGCGACAGAAGGGCACCTTTCGTGCAGATCACCAGCATCGGCCACGCCGGATTCCACATCCAGACCGCCGCCGGCTCGATCCTCTGCGATCCGTGGGTCAATCCGGCCTACTTCGCCTCGTGGGTGCCGTTCCCCGACAACTCGGAACTGGACTGGGCGACGCTGGGCGACTGCGATTACCTCTACGTCTCCCACCTGCACCGCGACCACTTCGATGAGAAGAACCTGCGCGAGAACGTCAACAAGAACGCCACCGTGCTGCTGCCGGACTATCCGGTGCCCGATCTCAAGCGGGAGCTGGAACGGCTCGGTTTCACCACGTTCGTCGAGACCACCGACTCGGTGAAGACGACGATCACCAACGACCGCGGCTCGCTCGACATCATGATCATCGCGCTGCGGGCCCCGGCCGACGGGCCGATCGGCGACTCCGGTCTCATCGTCTCCGACGGCGAGACCACTGTGTTCAACATGAACGACGCGCGGCCGATCGACCTCGACGTGATCGAGGAGGCATTCGGGCACGTCGACGTGCACCTGCTGCAGTATTCGGGAGCGATCTGGTACCCGATGGTCTACGACATCCCCCGCAAGTCCAAAGCCAACTTCGCCGCGCAGAAGCGCCAGCGCGGCATGGATCGCGCCCGCTCCTACATCGAGCAGGTCGGGGCGACGTGGGTGGTGCCGTCGGCGGGGCCGCCGATGTTCCTCGACGAGGACCTGTTCGGTCTGAATGATCTGGGCTCCGGAATCGACTCGCCCGACAACGCCCGGCCCGCGGATGTGACGTCGATCTTCCCGGATCAGGAGACGTTCCTGGAGCAGATGCGCATCCACGGCACCGACGACGGCGAAAAGCATCGCGGTCTGATGATGGTGTCGGGGTCGGTGGCGCAGTTCACCGGCTCCGCGCTCGACGAGATCACCCACCCGTACGCGCCGCATGACGTGTTCGGCGAGAACAAGCAGGCGTATCTGGAGGCGATGAAGGCCAAGTTCGCGCCGGTGATCGCCGCCGCCAAGGCCACCTGGGCGCCCGCCGAGGGCGAGCTGCTCCTGCCCGCGCTGCGCGAACTGTTCGAGCCGATCATGGCGGCCTCGGATCTGATCTGCGACGGCATCGGCTATCCCGTCGGGCTGGTGATGACCCCGCACAGCACGGCCAAGGAGACCACCGACGAGACCGAGATCGTGGTGCTCGACTTCCCGAATCGGATTGTCCGCGAACCGAAGGAGGGCGAGGGCAAGTACCGCTACGGGTTCCGGATCCCCACCGAGATCGTGCGCACCGTGCTGCGGGACAACGAGCCGGACTGGGTCAACACGATCTTCTTGTCGACGCGATTCACGACGTGGCGGATCGGCGGCTACAACGAGTTCCTCTACACGTTCTTCAAATGCCTCACCGCCGAGCGGATCGCCTACGCCGACGGCTGGTTCGCCGAGGCCCACGACGATTCGGCGTCGATCACCAAGGACGGTTGGGAGATGCAGCGCCGCTGCCCACATCTGAAGGCCGACCTCGGCAAGTTCGGCATCGTCGAGGGCGAGAAGCTGACCTGCAATCTGCACGGCTGGCAGTGGGATCTGACGTCGGGGCGCTGCCTCACCTCGAAGGGGCACGAGCTGCGGGCGACGAAGCTGGAGTCCTGAGCGGCCCCGCACCCGTGGGCGGATCATGATCGTCATGGACGATGAGCTGATCGCACTGGCCAATGCCGCCCGGGCCGCGGGAGGACTCGGCCCGCTGTGGGTCAACCACGATCTGCGGCACTTCGCGCACGCGCACGCCGCGCGCCTGGCCGCCGAGCTGAACCTCTATCACCAGGACATGACCCCGGTGATGACGGGCAGCCGGCTCACCTGGGTCGGGGAGAACGTCGCGTGCGGCCAGCCGGACGCCGCGACCGCGCACCGGTCCTGGTGGAACTCGCCCGGTCACCGCGCCAACATGATGACGCCCGAGTTCGACCAGATCGGTGTCGGCGTGGCGCAGGGATCCAACGGAACCTACTTCTACGTGCAGTTGTTCGGGCGCGGATAGCGCCACAGATGACACGTGAGCGAGATGTCGAACCGATTATTGTCGTGGCGGTCCGCTCACGTGTCATCTGTGGCGGCAGCGGCGCGGTCCAGCGCCTGTAGCCGCTGCTGGAGGTACCGTTTCTCGGCGACATTGACGGTGGCCGCGATCGCGCGCCGGTAGGCGACGGTGGCGCCGCCGGCGTCACCGAACCGTTCCCGCAGGTGTGCCCGGACCGACTCGAGTCGCGGCAGGTCGGGGTGCTCGCCGGCGAGTTCGTCGAGTTGCGCCAGCGCCGCGTCCTCGCCGAAGAGCATGGCCGCGGCGACGATCCGGTTGAGCCGGACCGTCGGGTTGGCGCCGCCGGAGAGATGATCGAGAACCGTGTAGAGGGCGTGGATCTCGTCCCAGTCGGTCGCTTCGGTGTCGGCGGCGTGCGCATGCAGTCCGGCGATGCACGCCTGCACGAGGTAGCCGCCGGGGACCGCGCCCGGAGTTACCGCGTCGAGGATGGCCAGTCCCTCGTCGATGAGGGGACGATCCCAGAGTCCGCGGTCCTGCTGGTCGAGCGGGATCAGCTCGCCGGCGGGGCCGACCCGCGCGGGATGTCGTGCCTCGGTCAGCACCATGAGTGCGAGGAGCCCGGCGGCCTCGGTGGACTCCGGAACGGCCGAGCGCAGGAGCCGGGCCAACCGGATCGCCTCGGCGGCCAGGTCGGTGTCGTGCGCCGGTTCGCCGGTGGTCGTGTGGTGGGCCTCGGTGAACATCAGGTACAGCACGTCGAGGACTGCGCCGAGACGTTCGGCGGCATCGACTGGCCCTGGAAACTCCTTGCCCGCCTGGGTGATTCGCTTCTTGGCTCGGGTGATGCGCTGGGCGATCGTCGATTCCGGGAGCTGGTGGGCGTTGGCGATCTGCCGCACGGTCAACCCGCAGACGGCCCGCAACGTCAGTGCGACCTGACCCGAGCGGGAGACCGCGGGGTGACAGCACAGTTGCAGCAGCAGGAGGGCGTCGTCACCGGCGCGTGGCGCGGCGTCGGCGAGCGGCTGTGCGAGGAGCGCGGCCCGTTCCTCGCGTTCACGGCGTCGCGTCTCCGCGCGCACCCGGTCGACGTAGCGGCGCCGGGCAACGGTGACGAGCCAGGCCCGCGGGTCGTCGGGGGGCTCGGCGGGCCACTGCCGGTGTGCGTCGAGGAGGGCATCGGCGACGGCGTCCTCGCAGAGCTCGAACTGATCCCGGCCATAGGTGCGCAGCAGACGGGCGAGGGCGTGCGGCGCGAGATCGCGCCACACGTCCTCGGTCTCGGTGGGCACGGTCAGTCGTCGCCAAGATCGGCGAAGACCACCGGCCGGACCTCCACGGCCAGCCCCGGAATCGTCACATCCGGAATCCGGGTGGCGAGTTCGAGCGCCCGGGCCTCGTCCGCCACGTCGAGCAGATAGAAGCCGCCGAGGAACTCCTTGGCCTCGACGAACGGGCCGTCGGTGATCTCCGGGCTGCCGTCGGCCCCGGCCCGTACCACCTTGGAGCGGCTCGGATCGGCGAGCGCCTGGGTGCCGATGAACTCGCCGGCCTCCTTGGCGGCGGCAATGAACGCGGCGTGGCCGTCGCCGATCGCCTGCTGCTGTTGCGGGGTGAGGGCATCCAGGACGGCCGGATCGACGTGCATCGCGATGATGTATTTCATGGTGTTCTCCTCGGTGTGTTCACGTCCTGCGAGGGACGCTCACCCCTGGGTCGTCGCCGACCGCGCACTTTCGACACCCGGCGCCCGCCGGATATCCGGGCTGGCGCGATCGTAGCCGAGAAGCGGGGCGCGTCAGGTCCCCTTGCGCGGAGTGAGGAGCACCCAGACGGGGCCGGTGAGCAGCCAGATCACGGTGACCACACCCAGCATCGGGAAGATGCCGACGAGGTCGTGGCGCTGCTGATCGTCGGCGACGGTGATCGAGAGGAGTCCGACCGCGCCCGCCCCCACCGCCGCGGCCAGCAACCAGTGGCCGAAGCCGATCAGTTCGTGGCGGAGCGCGGCCGGGCCGGCCGTGGGCGGCTTCGGTGGCCGCTCGCCGTCGGCGAACCAGTAGGCGAAACGCCGGTCGGCCCATCCGACGAGGGAATGCCCGAACGCGACGGTGACGCCGAGGTAGATGCCGGCGAGGCGGTGGACCGTCGTGACCGGTGCGCCGCCGTGCAGATCGACGGCGACCGCGCCCAGCAGAATGAGATCCAGCAGCGGGATCAGCGCGAGAATCCCGACCGACGCGCGTGGCCGGTGCACCAGATAGCGCACCCCCAGACCGACGAGAAGCAGCGCCCAGAAACCGATCTCGCAGGCGACGATGACAGCGAGGACCGGTGATTGCCCCAATGCGGAGTGCATGACCGAAACGATGCCCGCACCCGGGGTACCGGCGCATCGGCCATTCCGGCGAGAGGTCCTCCACCGGTGGGCCTCATCCTATCGACGGATGTTCGGTGCCGGTGTGCGTGGGAGCATGGGGATCATGTGGTCGACGACGGTCTCGCGGGTGCGGCCTTCCGACGTCGGCCTCACCGCGGTGTTCGTCGCGATCGGCGCGGCACTCATCGCGGACGGGTTGGCCACCATCAGCGTCACCTCGCCCGTCACGGCCCTGCCGTCGTGGTTCCCGGCCATCACCCTGGCTCCGGCGGCCGCGTGTCAGTTGCTGCGGTCCGCGCATCCTGCGATCGCGCTGGCCGGGGTGGTGGCCGCGCTGGTGATCGACGTCATCACGGTGCCGTCCATCCCGGTGTGGCTGGTGTTTTCCGACATCGTCTACGCCGTCTGCGTCTACGGCAGTCCGCGACTGCTCCGGGTGCTGCACGGGGTGTGTGTGCTGATCGGTGTCGCGACCCTGACCCTGGTGCTCGCCTACACCGAGTCGATGTCGTGGCGAGAGCTGTTCATCGTGCTGTTGTGGCTGATCGCGGTGGTGGTGTCGCCGTTGGCGTACGGCCAGGCGGTCCGTGAGCACCGGAATGCGCTCGCGATCGAGCGTGCGCACTCGGCGGCGCTGGCCACGCTCGCCGACCGCGAGCGTGCCGAGGCGGTGGCCGCCGAACGCGCGCGGCTGGCCCGGGAACTGCACGACGTGATCGCCGGCCGGCTCTCCGGGATCGCGGTGCAGTCGGCGGCCGCGCTGGAGTATCCGGACAATCCGCCGCTCGCGCTGCGCGCATTGCGGGCCGTGCGGGCGGCGAGCGTCGACGCGCTCACCGAGATGCGGGACATGATCGAGTTGCTCTCGGCCGGGGCCGACGCGGATCCGCCCGGCCGGGAGACTGCGGGCCTGCGGCGCCTCGATCGCTTGACCCGGCCGATCGCCGAATCCAGGACACCCCTGTACATCGATTGTCCGGCCTGGATCTCCGACGCCGACACCGTCGACGCGATCGCACCGATCGTCGACATCGCCGCCTATCGGATCGTCGCCGAGTCGCTCGCCAATGCCGTGACCCACGCCCCGGGACAGCCGATCACGGTGAGCATCGCCCACGACGGCCGCGCCCTCCGCATCGTTGTTCGCAATCTCCTTGCCCACGAAGGTGATTCCGATCGCACCGGTCACTGTGGTCGCGGTATCGAGAATATGCGGACGCGGGCCCGCGCCGTCGGCGGACGGCTCGGGATCGTCCGGGAGGCGCATGCCTTCGAGGTGACCGCCGTCCTGCCCGCGCCCGTGAACATCGACTCGGCACCGGAGGTTTCGCGGTGACCACAGTCCTGATCGCCGACGATCACGCCGTCATCCGGGCGGGCATCGCGATGATGCTCGACGGCGCCGACGGGATCGAGGTGATCGGCGAGGCAGCCGACGGCGACGCCGCCCTCGCGGGTGCCCGCGAACACCGGCCCGAGGTGATCCTGATGGACGTGCGGATGCCCGGTACCGACGGCATCACCGCGACCGAGGCGATTGTGGCGGAGGGGCTGTCGGCGGTGATCGTGCTGACCACCTTCGATCTCGACGAGTACGTCTTCGGCGCCCTGCACGCCGGGGCGAGCGGGTTCCTGCTCAAGACCGCCTCGGCGAGTGCGATCATCGACGCGGTGCGCGCGGTCGCCCGGGGCGATGCGGTGCTGGCCCCCGAGGTGACACGCCGGGTCGTCGCCGCGGTCGATCGGCGGCCGCCGGCGCCCACCCACCGGCCCGCGGTGCCGACCCCACTGACGGACCGCGAGCATGATGTGCTGCGCTGCCTGGGGCAGGGCTACTCCAACGCGCAGATCGCGTCGACGTTGTTCATCACCGAGGCGACGGTGAAATCCCATGTGTCCCGGGTCCTGATGAAGCTCGGACTCACCTCACGCGTGCAGGCCGCGATCGCGTGGCAGGAGATGAATGCGTGAGGAGCTTGCGGTACACCTGCTCAGGCGAGGATCACATCGATGGTCGGCGCACCTGCCCGCCACCGGAGTCGATGGCTCAGCTCCGTGTGTTCGGCACCAGGTCATGTGGCCCGTAGAAGCCGACGTGGACACGTTTGGTCCGCGGGGAGTACAGGAAATAGATCCGCGGGATCCGCCCGTTTCCGCGAAGTGCGATCTTGAGGTGGGCAAACATCTCGACCGCACAATTCCCGCTCACCCGCACCGAGACCGGGAAGGTCCGCGAGGTCTTTGCCGGCCCCTTCTTGGTCGCCCCGGATTCCCCGCGCGCCGTCTTGGTCTCCGGCCAGCCGACCGTATTGTGTTTGCTCTTGCACCAGAGTGTGAAATCCATGTTCTCCGAAGGGTTCTCGGCCATGAATTCGGCGTAGGCGGACAGCGCCTTGAAGCCGTCCCACGCGATCCCGGCCCAGGTCGCACCCTCCCCTGCCCGATCCATGATCTCCGGTGCCCGCAGCGCATCGGGGTGGATCTCCACCCGATCCGACAGGTATTTTCGAGCGCTCTCGACCGCCTCCGCCGCGGTCGTGGGCCGGCGGGGGACGATGTTGCCGTTGCCGTCGTCGCCGAAGTCGTCGCAGATACCGGCCGTGATCAGCAGCTTCTTGGCATAGGTGAGCTGCGCCTCCAGACGCGCCGTTTCCGCCTTCCACTCCAGCAGTTCGACGTTCTCCTCCCGCAACGTGATCACCTCACGTTGGGCCTCGGCGCATTCGAGTTCGACGACCGCCAGCAGTTCCTCGAGATCCGAGGTCCCGGCGCGCTGTCGATTCAATCGCTCCTTGATGGCGTCGTAGGTCGGCGGTGGCCGCCGGACCGTCGATTCCGGGCCGACGATCTGGCCGACGAGTTCGGCGGCGCGTTCCGGGGCCGCGAGAAATCCCTCTGCCGGCAGATATCGATGCAGGTAGGCGTTGGATTCGACGGCGGGATCGACTTCCCGGGCGTAGATGCGCAAGGCGCCGTTGTCGACGCCGAAATCGCGGCCGAGGCACTCGGTGACCGCGGCGGCGGCCTCCTCGTCGGCGACCGCGACGATCGCCAGACCGGCCACCCGCTCCGCGGTGATCGCCGCGATCGTGTCGTAGTTGGTCCCCACCCCCAGCTCGCGGAGCATGCGCTTACTGCGGGCAAAGACGACGAGCGGAATCGTGCGATCGAAATCGCCGATCAGCTCAGCGAGTTGCTCGGCACCGTCGGCGCCGCGGTAGTGGCGCGGCGCCGTCGAGAGCGTGAGCTCGCCGACCCGGGGATTGTCGGCCGTGTCCAGCAGACTCCGCACGAGCAGCGGTGAATTCACCTGGAGCTTGCGGACATTCGCGATGCTGTCGCCGACCACCGAGTTGTCGACCCAGCACCAGCCGCCGTTCGCGTCGGTCCACGCCCGCACCCGGGTGTGCCAGCGGACGTCGTCGGGGGTGGTGAGCAGGTAGGAGTTGCGGACGATCGCGATCTCCCCGTCGTCGATCACGTTCTCACAGGAGACCTCGATCAGCGAGGGCTGCGCCGACTCCCCGGTCACGACCTTCGCGGTGTGGCTGCCCGGCCCGGTCACCGTGATCGCCCCGCCGGAGCGGTCGGCAACCCAGTCGGCGAACAATCTCTGGACCGCTCCGCCCAGCGCGTCCCGGTCGTCGCGCCAGATGGCCCGATAGAGCAGCGTCATCGAGTCCCTTTCCTCTCTCGGGTCACTCGCTCCCCACCACCAGGGTCGTGAACTCGCCGCACGCCACCACCCCGGTGCGCACATCGGTCAGCACCCCCGACCGCACCGCGGTGAGAAGCTCATCCCAATGGCCGGGTTTGTCCGGCCGGAAGTCCTCGAGCATCTGCACACAACGGATGCGGCCGCCGGCGCTGTTGTCCTTGACCACGACAGCCGCCTTGCTGTCGGTGAGGATCTCCGCGGCCGCAACACCACCCAACCAGGTCACCCACTGCATGGTGTCGGCCGTATAGCGGACATCCCCGACCGTCGTCACCCGCCACAGCCCGACCTCGCGCGCGGTGGCCGACGGGAACGGCGGCGTCGGCCACCAACACCAGGCGTCGCCGACACACGCCTGCGCAAAACCGTCCAGCATCCCCGGATAGCGCCACAGCGGCCACACGTCCTGGGTGAATCCGAGGACCTCACCAAGCGTCGCACCACCGCGCACGGCCGCCTCAACTGCGGCGGCCACCCCCAGACAGGTCTCCACACCCGAACCGCGGGTACGTGAACCGATCGCCCCACGCGGGTCGACGGCCCGCCACGAGTGCACGGTGTGGGCGACACCGTCGACGTCGACATCGAGATCCCAGCCGTCGACGGTATGCCGGATGGCGAACCGCAGGGCCGCCCGCGGTCCGTCGACGTCGATGAACCGGGTCCCCGCGCACACGCCGTCGAGGCCCGAGCCGCAGCGCTCGGGGTCGGGGAGCGCGGTGACCGGCTGATGCTCGGTCATCTTGACCAACTCATCGAGCGAGATCCAGTTGCGCAGCAGCGTGATCAGTCGGGAGCGGTCTTCGGCGACGGCAGGGTCGAAGCCCAGGATCGGTCGGCACGACCAGCCGACCGGTTGGGGCTCGCCGTATCGGCTCTCGATCCCGTCGAAGCGGTACAGCCGCATCGGGGGCGGGGCGAGCTCGATCTCGGCCACCCCGAGGCGGAACACCGGCCGGTCCTCACCGATCGCGAAGCGAACCCCGTCGAGTCCGGTGGTGACCCGCCAACCGACATCGCCGGTCGGCGCCGCGGGATCGACCGGATGCGGCCACAGCACCCAACCGTCACCCGAGCAGGCGGCGTGCAGGCCGTCGAGTCCGTCGTCGTCGAGGCGACGCCGCGGCCACCAGCAGCCGGTGACGGTGGTGATCTGCTCGATGGTGCAGCCGTCGGCGAGGAGATCGGCCAAGATGCCCGCGACGTCGGCGAGGCCGACCGTCCGCGCCCGGTCCGGGGAGGGCAGATCGACCGTCCGCCAGGTCCAGCGCAGCACCCAGGTGGTGCGCCCGTCGACATCCCGGGCCTCGTCGATCGCGAAGCCGCCCGGGACCCGGCGCACCCGGACGGTCACCAACTCGAGGTCGGTGGTCAGGAACGCGGGCAGGACGATACCGTCGGCGGCGCCGCCGAGTCTGTCGTTGCCCATCGCTCGCGCATCTCCCCCCGGCCACGCACCGAGGATTTGGTGACCTCGAGGATTTGGTGACCTGAACCAACGCTACAGCGAATCGTCGGTGTGGGCGGGATTCTGCTCGTTCGAGGTCGGGGAGTCGTCACCGAGGCGACGGTGACATCCCAGGTACCCCCGGCCCTGATGAGGCTCGGGTCACCACACAGGTGCAGCCTCCTCAGGCGAGGATCTCGTCGATGGTCGGCGCACCTTGGGCGAGGCGAATACTCCA
>JASGFO010000113.1:0-11950 GCA_047605505.1 Gordonia sp. (in: high G+C Gram-positive bacteria)
CCTTCGGCGCAGGCAAGGCCGAGGACTTCTCCTGGAAGGCGTGGCTGGACTTCACCACATGCACCGAGTGCGGTCGCTGCCAGAGCCAGTGCCCGGCCTGGAACACGGGCAAGCCGTTGAGCCCGAAGCTGCTGATCATGTCGCTGCGTGATCACGCGCAGGCCAAAGCGCCCTACCTGATCGCCGGGGGCAGCACCGATCTCGGCGGCGACGAGGTGGGGATCGTCGACGCCGACGGCAAGCCCGACGAGGCGCGGCTGGCCAAGATTCCCGCGGCCGCGCGCGCCGAGGCGGCACGCAAGCTGGTCGGCGAGTCCAAGGGAATCGCCGGCGGCGGCGACGGCGCCCAGGCCGTCGACGGCGCATTCGATCCCGAGCAGCTCGGCGCGGTCATCGACTCCGAGACCCTGTGGAGCTGCACCACCTGCGGCGCCTGCGTGGAGCAGTGCCCGGTGGACATCGAGCACGTCGACCACATCATCGACATGCGCCGCTACCAGGTACTCATCGAGTCGGACTTCCCGACCGAGCTGGCCACCATGTTCAAGAACCTCGAGAAGAAGGGCAATCCGTGGGGGCAGAACACCTCCGTACGGACCGCCTGGATCGACGAGATGGACATCAACATCCCGGTGTTCGGCCAGGACGTCGAGTCCTTCGAAGGCTTCGAGTATCTGTTCTGGGTGGGCTGCGCCGGCGCCTATGAGGATCGCGCGAAGAAGACCACGAAGGCCGTCGCCGAACTCCTGGACATCGCCGCCGTGAACTTCCTGGTCCTGGGGCAGGGCGAGACCTGTACCGGTGATTCGGCGCGACGGGCGGGCAACGAGTTCCTGTTCCAGATGCTGGCGCAGCAGAACATCGAGATGATGAACGAGGTCTTCTCGACGGCGCCAACCCAGCGCAAGAAGATCGTCGTGACCTGCGCGCACTGTTTCAACGCGCTCGGCAACGAGTACCCGCAGTTGGGCGCGACCTACGAGGTGGTGCACCACACGCAGTTGCTCAACCGGCTGGTGCGGGAGAAGCGGCTGATCCCGGTCGCCCCGCTGGGCGAGGGCGTCACCTACCACGATCCCTGCTATCTGGGCCGGCACAACCGCGTCTACGACGCGCCGCGTGAGCTGATGGCCGCCTCCGGGGCCCAGTTGCGGGAGATGCCGCGGCACGGCGAACGCTCGATGTGCTGTGGCGCCGGTGGTGCGCGGATGTGGATGGAAGAGCAGATCGGCAAGCGCATCAACGTCGACCGCGTCGACGAGGCGCTGGCCACGCTCGGCGACGAGGTGGGCAAGGCCCCGACGAAGGTCGCGACCGGCTGCCCGTTCTGCCGCGTGATGCTGACCGACGGGGTCACCGCCCGGACCGCGGGGACGGAGAACGAGGACAAGGTCGAGGTCGTCGACGTCGCGCAGATGCTGCTCGAGTCCGTCAAGCGGGGCGCGACCGAGGTCACGCGTGGTGGCCGGTTCCTCGGCCCGATCCCGAAGGCCGCGCCGGCTCCCGAACCCGAGCCGGAACCGGAGCCCGTCAAGGCAGCGGCGCCGGCCGCGTCGGCATCGGGTTCCGCGGGCACCAAGCCGAAGCCGAAGGTCGGGCTGGGCATGAAGGGCGGCATCAAGAAGCCCGGTGGGTCCAAGCCCGCCGCGGCAGCGGATTCGGCCGCCGCGCCCGCCGAGAAGAAGCCGGCAGCCAAGGGCTTCGGCATGAAGGGCGGCAAGAAGCCCGGCACCGCCAAACCGGCGGCCAAGGCGGCTGCCGCCGAGGCCCCGGTGGCCGAGAAGAAGCCGGCGGCCAAGGGTTTCGGGATGAAGGGCGGGATCAAGAAGCCCGGCGCGGCCAAACCTTCCGCCGCCAAACCGGCCACGCAGCCGGCGGCCGAGCCGGTGACCACCGAGGCGGCCACCACCGAGACCACTACCACTACCGCGGCTGCGCCGGCCAAGGCCAAGGGCTTCGGCATGGCGGCAGGCAAGAAGAAGCCGGGCGCCGCCAAGAAGGCCGCACCGAAACCGGCGGCCGCAGCCGCACCGGCACCGGTGGTCGAGTCGACGCCTGCACCTGAACCCGCAGCCGAACCGGAAACCGCAGCCGGGACCCCGGCCGAACCGGAAACCCTGGTCGCCACGACCGAGGCCACGCAGGCCAAGGCCAAGGGTTTCGGGATGGCCGCAGGCAAGAAGAAGCCCGGCGCCGCCAAGAAGGCCGCACCCAAGCCGGCGGCCGCGGCAGCGTCGGCGGAGCCGGTCGCTCCGGAGCCGACGACCGAATCGCCAGCCCCGGAGCCGGTACCAGAACCAACGCCTGAGCCGGAACCCGAACTCGAACCGGCAGCGGCACCCGCGTCCGAGCCGGCACCCGTGGCAGCAACGCCGAACGCCGACAATCGAACGATCACCGAGACCGGGGCCGCCAAGGCCAAGGGCTTCGGTATGGCGGCAGGAAAGAAGCGGCCGGGTCGGAAGTAGGCTCATAAAGATGCCCGAAATCTGAGCAGCTGCCGGGGATATCCCCGGCAGCTGCTCAATTTTCGGGGTTTTTCCGCAAGGCGACGGCGTCACCGGCAGGTCCGATCCCGCGGATTTGCACCGGCTGCGACAATCGTTGGTGTGAGCAGGCCGCATGTGTCCCATCTGAATCAGAACCTCAAGCCCCTGGATCAGTCCCTCAAGTTGCAGAACGTGTGCTACGAGATCCGGGGCCCGGTCCACGACCACGCGGCACGACTCGAGGCCGAGGGGCATCGCATCCTCAAACTCAACATCGGCAACCCGGCGCTCTTCGGCTTCGAGGCACCGGACGTGATCATGCGGGACATGATCCACGCACTCCCCTACTCGCAGGGCTATTCGGAGTCGGCGGGTGTGCTGTCGGCGCGTCGGGCCGTCGTCACCCGCTACGAGTTGCTGCCCGACTTCCCCTACTTCGACGTCGACGACGTGATCTTGGGCAACGGTGTCTCGGAGCTGATCACGATGACGATGCAGGCCCTGCTCAACGACGGCGACGAGGTGCTCATCCCCGCGCCCGACTATCCGCTGTGGACGGCGATGACGGCCCTGTCCGGCGGCAGCGCCGTGCACTACCGCTGCGACGAGGGCAACGACTGGAATCCCGACATCGCCGACATCGAGGCCAAGATCACCGATCGCACCAAGGCGATCGTCGTGATCAACCCCAACAATCCGACCGGCGCCGTCTACTCGCGACCGGTGCTGGAGCAGCTCGTCGAGGTGGCGCGCCGTCACTCGCTGCTGATCCTCGCCGACGAGATCTACGACAAGATCCTCTACGACGACGCCGTCCACACGAACATTGCGGCGCTGGCCCCGGACCTGCTGGTGATGACCTTCAACGGATTGTCCAAGGCCTACCGGGTGTGCGGTTACCGGGCCGGTTGGGTGGTGCTCACCGGGCCCAAGGATCATGCCAAGGGCTTCATCGAGGGCCTCGGGATTCTGGCGTCGACACGGCTGTGCGCCAACGTTCCCGCGCAGCACGCCATCCAGGTGGCGCTGGGCGGTTACCAGAGCATCGACGCGCTCGTCGCTCCCGGCGGCCGTCTCTTCGAACAGCGCAACGTGACCTGGGAGAAGCTCAACGCCATTCCCGGTGTCAGTTGCGTGCAGCCCAAGGGCGCGCTTTACGCGTTCCCTCGTCTGGATCCCGAGGTGCACGAGATCCACAACGACGAGCTGTTCGTCCAGGATCTCTTGTTGCAGGAGAAGATCCTCGTGGTCCAGGGCACGGGTTTCAACCTCGACACCCACGACCATTTTCGGATCGTTACGCTGCCGTGGGCGCGCGACCTGACCGAGGCCATCGAACGCATCGGCAACTTCTTGTCGTCGTACAGGCAGTAGGAGGCCGCGCAACGCCGAGACCGCCGGCCGGAACTGCGCTGGTCAAGGACGAGGCGCTGGCGGCTTCGATGTGGGGGTTCATCGGCCAGGAGGCCATGCATGTCGAGGAGCACGATCGCGTACTCTGGGACTTCCTGCTGGCGCATGGGATCGACCCGAACCCGTTCTGCCGTCAGATGGAATGGATTTTCCGGAAGCTATGGTGTTCCGGGGCTACCGCTTCATCATGCGCAGCGACCCGCCCATGCAGCTCGGTTTCCTCGCGCGCCGCCGGCAGCAGTATGCCGCAGTGCAGGCCGGGGTCTTCCCCAAGATCTCCAAGATCATCCTCGCGACGTTCACCCTATTTCCGGCCCGGCTTCTCCCCCAACCAGATCGGTTCCACCGCCCAGGCCGTCGCGTATCTCGCGGCGTCGCCGGCTGCCCGGAACGCGCACTGAGCCACCGCCGATGAATCACCGCGCACATCCCCATACGACGCCGATGACCGCGCCGCCGCCGCATCTCTACGGGCGCTGGCGCCACGATCCCGCCATGACCTTCGGGACCGCTCTCGCCAAGGCGTGGTGGCCGTTCTGGCGCAATCTCACACCGTTGCGGACACCCGACCCCGACGACGGCGTCACCACCGTGCGGATCGTCGATCGCGAGGTCGTCGCCGACGACTCCGATGTCGTGGCGCTGACCTTCGCCGATCCCGACGGCGCCATCCTGCATCGCTGGCACGCGGGCGCCCATCTGGATCTGCTGCTGCCGTCGGGTCGGATGCGGGAGTACTCGCTGTGCGGCGATCCGGCCGACCGCCACACCTACCGGATCGCGGTGCGCCGCATCCCGACGGGCGGCGGCGGGTCGATCGAGGTCCACGACACCCTGCGCGTCGGTGATCTCATCCGGATCAAGGGGCCCCGCAATGCCTTTCCGATCGCCCTGCCCGGGTATGGGTCGTCGGCGACGAAGCTGCGGTTCATCGCGGCCGGTATCGGTATCACGCCGATCCTGCCGATGATCGGTGCCGCCGAACGGTTCGGGCTGGACTGGTCGATGATCTACACCGGCCGCAATCTCGAATCCATTCCTTTCCGCGACGAGGTGGCACGCTTCGGCGACAAGATCACCATCCGCACCGACGACGAGGCGGGGCTGCCGACCATGACCGAGCTGCTCGGTCCGGTCGATCCCGAAACCGGGCGCGCACCTTCCGATCTCGCGGTGTACTGCTGTGGCCCGGTGCCGTTGCTGGAGGGATTGCGACGTTTCCTCGGCGACCGGCCGGATATTGAATTGCATTACGAGCGGTTCAGCCCGCCGCCGGTGGAGAATGGCCACGAGTTCACGGTGACGCTCGCGTCGTCGGGCGACGAATTCACCGTCGGCGCCACCGAATCGCTGCTCAGCGCGCTGCGCAAGGAAATCCCGGACGTCCCCTATTCCTGTCAGCAGGGATTCTGCGGAACATGCAAGGTCAGGACGTTGTCCGGTGCGATCGACCACCGGGACAACATCCTGACCGAGCCCGAGCGTGAGACGGGGCATATCCTCACCTGTGTCTCACGCGCGCAGGGAGGTCACCTCGCCCTCGCCCTCGACCTCTGACCGGTCGGCGGTGGTGGGAGCCGCGGAAGGCATCGGCCGCAGCATGACCGCCGCCGCGAGTGCCGCGGCCGCGGTGACCGCGACGGCCACCCACACCGCCGAGTGCAGGCCGTCGACGAAGACCTCCTGCACCGCGATCCCGATCGCCGAGCGCGCCGGTGCCGGTGCGTGGGCGGCGACCTGTGCCCCGGCCATCACCGACTCCGCGGCGGTCGACGAGATCCCTGACGGCACACCGAGGTTCGCGAGCCGATCAGCGACTCCCGAGGCGTACACCGAGGTGAGCACCGAGCCCAGGACCGCGACCCCGAGGGTGCCGCCGATCTCTCGCGTCGTGTCGTTGACGGCGCTGCCGGCACCGGCCTGCTCGGGCCGCAGTGCGTTCATGATCAGATGGGTGCACGGTCCCGAGATGAACGCCAGGCCCATCGCCATCAGCGACATCGACCAGATGATGAGCTGCCAGTAACCCGACGTGCGCGAGGAGGTTTCGACGAGACCGAAGCCCGCCGACATCAGCAGCGCGCCGGCCACGACCACCGGGCGCGAACCGAACCGGTCGGCCAACGCCATCGCGATCGGCGAGAACACGGCCATCACCAGGGCGAACGGCAGCGTGCGCACGCCGGCCTCCAGCGGACCGTAACCCTGGACCGCCTGGAAGAACTGGGTGATGAGGAAGATGAAGCCGAACAGGGCGAAGAAGGCAATGCTGATCATCCCGGCGGCGGTGGCGAAATGCCGGTTGGTGAACAGCCGGACGTCGAAGATCGGATGCTCGATGCGCAGTTGGCGCACGACGAAGAGGGCCAGGACCACCATGGCCGCGGCGAGTCCACCGAGCGTCCGTGGGTCGGTCCACCCGAAGCTGGGGCCTTCGATCACCGAATACACCAGTGCGGCAAGGCCGACCACCGACAGGACGAGGCCGACGTAGTCGAATCGGAAGACCTCCGTGGGCCGACTCGACGGCACCAGCGCGAGCACCATGATCACCGCGGCTGCGGCCACCGGGAGGTTCACCCAGAACACCGCCGCCCACGAGAAGTGCTCGAGCAGCCACCCGCCCATCACCGGGCCGATCGCCACCGAGACACCGGAGGTCGCGGCCCAGATCGCCACCGCGGCGGCGCGTTGGCGGGGTTCGGTGAAGATCGTCATGACCAGCGCGAGTGTCGCGGGAAAGACCAGTGCGGCACAGAGTCCCAGTCCGCCGCGGGCCACGATGAGCTGGCCGAGGGTATTCGACTCGGCCGCCGCCACCGAGACCGCGGCGAATCCGACGATGCCGGCGAGCAGCATCCGCCGGTGGCCGTAGCGATCGCCGAGGTAGCCACCCACGAGCAGGAGTGCCGCGAAGACAAGCGTGTAGGCGTCGACGATCCATTGCAGGCCCGAGATCGACGCGTGGAGGTCGCGGGCCATCGTCGGCAGTGCGACGTTGACGATCGTGTTGTCGATCATCACGAGAAGTTCGGCAAAACAGAGGGCGCCCAGCGCCCACCAGCGAGTACGCATCATGCGCTCCTCTGGGTTGAGGTACGAGTTGTAGAACGTCGAACCACTTTTATAGAACGTTGTTCCTTCACAGGAGAACATTGTTCTAGTAGGTTGTCAATATGGCTACCGCACCGATCACCAAACGCACACCGGCCACCGAGGTTCGCGCCAACCTGCTGCGCGCGGGCCGCGAGATCCTCGAACGCGACGGTGTCGCCGGACTCACCGTCCGCGCGGTCGCCAAGGCGGCCGGGGTGGCCCCGATGGGCGTCTACAACCACTTCGACGGCAAGGGCGGCCTGCTCGACGCATTGGTCAGCGACGCCTTCGATGAGTTCGCGGTCGCGATCGCCGCCACCGACACCGATCCCGTGGACCGCCTGACCGCCAGCGGGCGCGCATATCGCCGCTTCGCGCTGGCCAACCCGGTCGCGTACTCGCTGATGTTCTCGACCGCCTGCCAGCCCGACGCCGACACTGCGGCACGGGCATTCGCCGTCCTGGTCGGCATCATCCAGTACGGCCAGGCCGGCGGAGTGCTGCATGCCGGCGACCCGACCGCGATGGCGATCCAGGCGTGGTCGGCCGTGCACGGCGCGGTGAGCCTGGAACTGTCGGCGAAGGCACTGGAGATGGGCGGTGATCCCGACGAGATCTACGAGGGCATCCTCCGATTCGTGGCCCGGGGCCTACGACGGACCTGACCGGGCCCCACAGGCCGGGCTCGCGACGATCTGGCTCAGGGCAAGACGATCGGTGGTGCACCCGGAATCGGAATCGTGATGTGCGATCGGGTACGCGGCGCACTCCGGCGCGACGGGCGCTCGCGCGAGGTCTGGGCCCGCGTGGTCTGGACCGGCGACGGTGGTGGTGGCGGCGGCTCGGTGTAGTGCACCGCCGTGCGGCGCGCGTCGATCAGATCGGCCGGATCGGCGTAGTCGCCGGTGACCTCCCGCCCGCTGACACCAGGCTGCACGACGTCGGTCTGCGGCAGCGGGGTCGCGGCGACCTGGTCGGCCGGGGTGCGGCCGGCCACGACCGGCGACGGCGACACCTCCTCGTCGTCGCCGATGATGGTCACCGCGGTGACAACCCCGAAGACCACGAGAACACCGGCGGCCGCGCCGCCCAGCAGGCGGCGCTGCCCGGCCGATCGGGCATCGGCCGGTGCGGCGGCGACGGGCAGATCAACGGTGGCCGGGACCAGGGAATCGTACGCCGAGAGCCCGTCGACACCGTCGGGCCGACCGGCCGGCCCAGGCTCGGATTCCGGCTCCGGCTCAGATTCGACGGGGGTGAGCACCTCGGTCACCGCGACCGCGTTGGGCTCACGCACCGTCGACGGGCGCGGTGGTGGGGGTACGTGGGTGCGGTGGCTGTCGGCGTCGTCGAGCACGTGGACCCGGTGTCCCAGGGCGCGGGTGAGCTGGGCGGACAGACCCGGCCACCGGGTATGTGTCGCCGTCAGGATCACCGGGGCGTCGGCGGCGTGTTTGGTGCCCAACATCAGTTCGATGCGGGCGGCGAGCGCACGGGCGAGCGGCGCGGTCGCCGCCTCGACGTCGGCACGGCTCATCCGGAACATCCGGATGCGGTGTTCGCCCACCAGGACGACGCTGTCGGCACCGGCCAGGCGCGCCCGCCCACGACCGACGAGACGGTGGAGCTCGGCGTGATCGACGTCGTTCCTGGGTGCCGGGATCCGGCCATCGGCGACGAGACGGTCGGCGATGAGCCGGTCGAGTTCGCGCGGGGAGGCGCCTCGGTAGTTGGCCGAGGCCAGGATCCGGTCGGCGTTGGCAACGGTCAGGCAGATGCCGTCGGCACCGAGATCGAGGGTGGCCGTCGGTCTCGCGGTCGGTGGGAAGCCCTGGTCACGGACAGCAGCAGGCGCCTTGTGGGGGTTGGTCCGGGTCAGCTGCATGGTCATGGTTGTGGTCCCTGCACTCGTCGGCAGACCGTGGTGCCTCGCGATCTCGGTGATCGGTGAGAGTCTGTCTGGTGCGTGAACGCCAAAGTAGCACGTCTGGACTCATCGATCGGCCGGAGAGGCGGGAGTCACAGTCGAACGCACGACGGGCGTGTCCCGCGATCCGGCCGGTACCACCGGTCCGCCGAGCGCCGCGTAGGTCCAGCCGGCCGCTCGCCAGCTGTCGGCGGGGAGGCAGCGTCGGCCGTCGATGATGACCCGGGCGGCGACGACGTCGGCGATCTCGTCGGGATCCATGTGCACGAACTCGGCCCACTCGGTGGCCACCGCCACGACGTCGGCGTCGACGGCCGCCGCCCGGGCGTTGTCGGCGAAGGACACCAGCGGGTACATGCGACGCGCGTTGTCGGTGGCCTGGGGGTCGAAGACGGTGACCGACGCACCGCGCAGGGCGAGCTGTCCGGCCACGCTGAGTGCCGGCGAGTCCCGGACGTCGTCACTCTCGGGCTTGAACGCGGCCCCCAAGATCGTGATGTTGGCGCCGATCAGTCCGCGCGGGCAATGGCGTTCGATGAGATCGGCCATCGCGGTGCGTCGCCGCATGTTGATGGCGTCGACCTCGCGGAGGAAGCCGAAACTCGCCCCGGCGCCCAGCTCTTCGGCCCGCGCACGGAAGGCGCGGATGTCCTTGGGCAGGCAGCCGCCGCCGAATCCGAGGCCCGCGTTGAGGAATCGGCGACCGATGCGGGCATCGTGGCCGATCGCGTCGGCGAGGGCGGAGACGTCGGCGCCGACCTGCTCGCAGAGTTCGCTGACCGCGTTGATGAACGAGATCTTGGTGGCCAGAAAGGCATTCGCCGAGGACTTGACGAGTTCTGCGGTGGCCCAGTCGGTGGTGATGAACGGTGTACCGGCCTCGATGATCGCCCGGTAGATCGCGGTGATCGTGGCGATGGCCCGCGAGCCGTCGGCCGCCGGATCGGTGCCGACGACGAGGCGATCGGGCCGCAGGGTGTCTTCGACGGCGAAGCCCTCACGCAGGAACTCCGGGCTCCAGGCGAGGGTGACCGTGGCGTCGACGGCGATGTCGTCGATCTCGGTGGCCAGGCGCCCGGCGGTGCCGACCGGCACCGTCGACTTGCCGATGATGAGGTGCTCGCCGCGCAGCCGCTCGGTGAGGGCGTGCACGGCCGTGGCGACGAAACCGGTGTCGGCGCCGTAGCCGCGCGTCCGCTGCGGGGTACCGACGCCGATGAAGTGGACATGTGCGTGGGCCGCGGCATCGACGATGTCGGTGCTGAACGCGAGACGACCGGCGGCAAGGTTTCGGCGCAGCACGTCGGACAGGCCGGGCTCGAAGAAGGGCACCTCGCCCGCGCGCAGCCGGGCGACCTTGTCCGGGTCGACGTCGACGCCGAGGACGTCGTGGCCGAGTTCGGCCATGCAGGCCGCATGCGTGGCGCCCAGATACCCGCAACCAATCACCGAGATTTTCATATCTGTAGGCGTACGGGTCGCCGGCGACGCCCGGCCGACCGTGTTCTGGCGGGTCGGCGACGCGGCGGTGAACTCGGCCCGGCCGAGGTGAACGCCGGGTTCAGTCGGCGTTGCGCCGGAAGTTCAGGTAGGCCTTCGACGGGGTCGGGCCGCGCTGGCCCTGATACTTGGAGCCGACGGCGGCGCTGCCGTACGGGTGTTCGGCCGGGCTGGACAGCCGGATCAGGCACAGCTGGCCGATCTTCATCCCAGGCCACAGGGTGATCGGCAGATTCGCGACGTTGGACAGTTCCAGGGTGATGTGGCCGGAGAAGCCGGGGTCGATGAACCCGGCGGTCGAGTGGGTGAGCAGGCCCAGACGCCCCAACGACGACTTGCCCTCGAGGCGGCCGGCAAGATCGTCGGGGAGGGTGCACACCTCCAGCGTCGAACCGAGGACGAACTCGCCGGGATGCAGGACGAAGGGCTCGCCGGCGGCCGGTTCGACGAGGGTGGTCAGCTCATCCTGGCGTTGCGCCGGATCGATGTGGGTGTAGCGGGTGTTGTTGAACACCCGGAACAGGCTGTCGAGGCGCACATCGATGCTCGACGGCTGGACCAGCGCGGGATCGTAGGGATCGAGCCCGAGCGCGCCGTCGGCGATCTCGGCGCGGATGTCGCGGTCGGAGAGCAGCACACACGCAGGCTAGCCGAGGCTAGCCGACGCATTCCACCGGTCGATGCCCCTCCGGCACGCGAGGTGTCGGGGTGTCCGGTTGACCCGGCCGCCGACGGGTTTGCTAGGCTGTCTCTCGCAGGTCCCCAGGCCTGCACGCCGATGTAGTTCAATGGCAGAACATCAGCTTCCCAAGCTGAATACGCGGGTTCGATTCCCGTCATCGGCTCTGCTTCAACTCAGCCCGGATACCGCTTCGCTCCTGTTCCAGGACATTCATCCTTCCGTGAGACGAAGTCGCCGGAAACGCCGAGAGGCATCAACGGCTGCTGGGGATCGTGCGGTTGATCACCCCTCGGTTCGCCGAGAAGCCGATCCATTGGTCAGGCTTGTATCTGAACCCACCGGAGAAGGCAAATCGCGCCGCGCGAGGATGCAAAGTCCATGATCCAGGCACTGGACCTTATGCAGGCGTCACTACTGTATCGACGTCTCGGGGTTCGAGGTGCTAGAAGGGTGGTGGTCCGAGGTCGCGGTCGAGTTGTTCGCGTTCGGCGCGGCGGCGCTCCCGGTTGCGGGCACGTTCGGCGCGCCGGCGGTCGTGTTTGGCGCGGGTGGGTGAGTAGGTGGTGGTCGGCGGTTCAGGGATATCGGGTGGTGTTTCGGGTGGCGGGCTGTCGGTGTGCGAGCAGTCGATATCGTTGAGTTCGGGGAACAGCCAGTGGTTGAGGGCAACGGTTTCGGTGGTGTAGCCATCCGGGATGGTATAACCGACAATGAATTGGCCTGCGGTGTCGCGGTATTGGTCATCGATGAACGCAGTCCCATAGGTCTTCATCAAGTGATGCGCCCTGCATTTCGGCGCGAGATTGCACCAACAGGTCGGTCCACCCCGCCACGGGGTGAGGT
>JASGFO010000114.1:0-11897 GCA_047605505.1 Gordonia sp. (in: high G+C Gram-positive bacteria)
GCCCTGGCTGTGGTGGTTCTTGCCGTGGATGTCGTGGGCGATGGCCCCGCCGACGGTCACCTGGCGGGTCCCCGGCAGCACCGGCACCCACAGCCCGTACGGCAGGGCCGCCTGCATCAGGGTGTCGAGGCTGACCCCGGCGTCGACGTCCACGGTCGCCGACTCCGCGTCGACCGCATAGATGCGCTGCAGCGGGGTCATGTCGATGGTCAGGCCGCCGGAGTTCTGCGCGGACTCGTTGTAGGAGCGTCCCAGACCGCGGGCGATCACCCCGCGCCGCAGGTAGGCGGGCTTGTCGGCGTTGTCGTCGGCGACGCGTGCCACGGCCTCGGCGATCACCTCCGGGTACGGGGAGGAGAGCACATGCCCGTCGATGGGGGTGGTCCGCGACCAACCGACGAGCTTGCGGGTGGAGATCGGCAGCAACTCTTCAGTAGACATCGCACAAGAGGGTACTCGGGCTCTTCTGAGGAGCAGCACAGAAGACCGCGCCCCGGGTGTTGACACGTGACTTAGGGTGGCCTAAGAAGCATGGCGAAGGGTTGCGAATGATGATCGTCGAGGCCACGGGGCTACAGAAGTCCTTCAACGAGGTCGACGCGCTGCGCGGGGTGGATCTGAGCGTCGCCGAGGGGGAGATCCTGGGTCTGCTCGGACCCAACGGCGCGGGCAAGACCACCACCATCAATATCTTGACGACGCTGCTGCGCCCGGATGCGGGGTCGGTGCGGGTGGCCGGCGTCGACGTGGTGGCCGAGCCGGCCAAGGTGCGCCCGCTGATCGGCCTGACCGGGCAGTTCGCCGCGCTCGACGAGAATCTCACCGCGCGGGAGAATCTCGTGCTCTTCGGCCGGCTGTTCAAGCTCGGCAAGGCGGCCGCGGCCGCGCGGGCCGCCGAGCTGCTCGACGAGTTCGCGCTCGGTGACGCGGCCGACCGCCGCACGTCAACGTTCTCGGGCGGGATGCGGCGCCGACTCGATCTGGCCGCATCCATGATCGGGCGGCCGAAGGTGCTGTTCCTCGATGAGCCGACCACCGGCCTGGATCCCCGCAGCCGCAATCTCCTCTGGGATGTGGTACGCGGACTGCGCGATGAGGGCATCACGGTTCTGCTGACCACGCAGTACCTGGCCGAGGCCGACGAACTCGCCGACCGCATCGTCGTCATCGACCGTGGCACCGTGATCGCCGAGGGCACGCCCGCTCACCTCAAGGACCGGATCGGTGGTGCCCTCTGCCACGTGACGGTCGCGGATGCGGTGCGGGCGCGGGCGGCTGATGTGCTCGGCGCGCGCTGGTCGGTCACGGCCACCGACACCGAGGTGCTGATCCCGGCCGACGGCGCGTCCACGCTCATCGACGTGGTGCGGGTGCTCGATGAGAACGGTCTGGTGCCCGACGACATCGGTCTGCGGCATCCCACACTCGACGACGTCTTCCTCGCCCTGACCGGTGCGTCGACCACGGCAACGGTCGCCGAGGACGCACGATGACCGTCACGTCGACGGCGGCGCCACCGCAGCCGCGTCCGGCTGCCATCGCCGACAGCCTGATGCTCGCGGGCCGGCATCTGCGGCTGATGTCGCGCCGGCCGTCGTCGATCATGGGGGCGATCGTGCTGCCGGTGATTTTCGCGGTGCTGTTCTTCACGGTGTTCGGGCGGGTGATGGATCGCGCCGGCATCGACTATGCGCAGTACCTGCTGCCTGCCGTGGTGATTCAGGCGGTGTTTTTCTCGGGCATGTCGGGGTCGGTGTGGGCCGCCGAGGACGCGTTGTCGGGGATGATCGCGCGGCTGCGGGCGATGCCGATCGCCCGGCCGGCACCGGTGGCGGGGCTGTTGTGCGGTGAGACGGCGCGGTCGCTGCTCGGGTCGGCGGTGCTGGTGGCGATCGGCCACGCGTTCGGTTTCCGGTTCCAGACCGGGTTTCTCGGCGTTCTCGGATTCGTGGGGCTGGTGATCGCGGCGTCGGCGGCGATCGTCCTGCCGTACCTGGTGCTCGGCTTCGCGCTCGCCGATCCGGAACCGGCGCAGGCGATCGGCGGTGTCATCTACTTCCCGCTGCTGCTCGTCTCCACCTTGTTCGTCCCCGCCTCCGCATATCCGGACTGGTTGCGTCCGATCGTGGAGAACCAGCCGCTGTCGCAGATCGTCGAGGCGATGCGCGCGGTGACGACGTCGGGGTCGGTCGACACGCCGACGCATGTGTTGATCGCGGTGGCGTGGGTCGTCGGATCGGTGCTGGTGTTCGGGGCGCTGGCGCCGCGCGCTTTCGGGAGGACGAAATGAGCACGAATATTCTCACCGCCGCCGGTGTGAACGGGGCCGGGGCGTCCGGGAATGTGAGCGGTGCGATCTCCGATATCGGTGTGATGACGCGGCGGGGGCTGCTCCTGATGGCGCGCTCGCCGATGACGGTGTCGACGTCGGCGTTCATGCCGATCATCTTGATGCTGTTGTTGTCCATCTCCTTCGGGAAGATGATCATGCCCACCGCGAGCCTCGCCGAGTACATCCAGTACGCGGCACCGGTCTTCGTCACGATGGGCGTCATCTTCGGTTCGCTGGGCACAGCGGTTGCGGCACACCAGGATCGGGTGTCCGGATTCGACGATCGATTGCGCACGCTCCCGATCTCGCCGGTCGCTCCGCTCGCCGGCCGGATCATCGCCGATGTGGTGCGCAATTTCGCGACCGGGGTTCTCGTCACGCTGGTTGCTCTCGCGCTCGGATTCCGATTCCAGAATGGTTGGGGCGGGGTGGTCGTCTACATTGTGATCCCCCTCGTCGTCGGATTCGGCGTGGCGTGGTTCATGGTGGCCGTCGCGATGCTGTCGAGTTCGGCCGAAGCCGCGGTCGGTGCGCTCAACGCGGTGCTGCTCCTGCTGACCTTCTTCTCCACCGGCCTCCTCCGCAGGACCGATCTGCCCGGCTGGGCACAGCCGATCGCACAGGCAAACCCGGTGTCGCACATCGCCGGTGCCATGCGGGATGCGACAACGGCCGGTGCCGACGCGGTAGGAGCGCACGCGCTCATCAGCGTGCTCTGGGCCGTCGGGCTGACGATCGTCTTCGGCGTCGTCGCGGTGCGGGCGTACCGGCGGTAGCAGCCGCCGGGCTTTCGGCGCGTGCGGCGGAAACACGGGAGCCGTGACGGTCGTGATGTTCGGTGCCGAGTGGACTCGCTGTGCTTATGCGGCTTCTTGCGCGGTAGAGATGGCGTCCGCTTCATCGTGGCTTGGGAACACGCAGATCGATGCCAGTACCAGGGCCGCGCCAAGCAGCTTGAGCGGGCCGACTCGCTCGTGCAGGAAGATCAGCGCGGTAAGGACGCCGAAGACGGGCATGAGGTTCAGAATGATGCTGGAGAACCCTGCCCGGACGTGCGCGATCGCGAAGTTGTAGAGCAGGAAACTCAGTGCATAGCCGATGATGCCGACGCCGAGGGCTGCGACCCAGGAGCTTATGGGGCGGGATTGGAAGAGGACCTCGGCGCCGCTGGCCCAGCGGATGATGGCGAACGGAAGAGCCAGGGCGAGGCCTGCGGCGAATTGGTGGGCGGTCATCGTCAGCGCGTCATAGGAGTCGGCGATGGTGCGGGCGAGGACGACGTAGAAGCCGGCCGCAAGGATGCCACCGAGGACCAAAGCGTCACCGAGGTGGATTCCGCTGAGGCCGCCTGCGGCTTCCAGGATGAGGACGCCGGCCAAGGCGAGTGTCAGGCCCGCGACCGCGCGCCGTGTCAGTCGCTCGTGCAAGAAGGCGACGGCAAGGACGACGGCGAAGAATGATTCCATCGCGCTGAGCACTGCGGCGTTGGCGGCAGTGGTGAACAGCAGGCCGATGGTCAGCAGTGCGTAGCAGAGTCCCGGTTCCAGCGCGCCGAGGAGGAAGACCTTCCACACCTGTGGCGGTCTCCGGTATCCGCGGATGACAACGATGGTCCACAGGACGATGTTGGCGGAGGCCAGCTGCACGATCAGCAGGGTCATCGGGCCCCAGCTGTCGAGCGCGAACTTGATGAAGGTGGCCGCGCTGCCCCAGCTTGCGGCTGCGATCACGAGGGCGAGGAACGCGGCCGGTCTCCCTCCTCCCATAGGTCGGGGTCTCCTTTTCGGCGAGTATGAATACACGGGAACTCTGTCAGACGGTTCGCCGCCTCACCACCCCAGCACCGCGGCCGCGGCATTGCGTCCCGGGATCCCGCTCACCCCGCCGCCGCGTCGCGCACCGGCGCCGGCCACGAGCAGCCGCGGATGCCGGGTCTCGACGCCCCATGTCCCGACCTCGTCGGCCGACGCCGCCCACGGCCACTGCAGTGAGCGGTGGAAGATGTTGCCGCCGGGCAATCCGATCGCGGCCTCGAGGTCGAGCGGCGTCTTGACCTCGATGCACGGATTGCCGTGGACGTCGGTGGCGATGACCGATCGGATCGGTTCGGCCAGCACCGAATCCAGCGAGGCGAGGGTGGCCTCCACGGCGCGTGCGGCCGCACCCGGTGCCGCGAAGATGCCGGGCGGCAGATGCAGTCCGAACAGGGTCAGGGTGTGTTTGCCCGCCAGCTCCGAACCCAGGATCGAGGGATCGGCCAAGGTGTGGCAATAGATTTCGCAGGGCGGCAGGTCCGGCACGTCGTCGGCGCGGGCCTGCCGGTGCGCCCGGTGCAACTGTCCGTAGCTCTCGTTGACATGCAGTGTGCCGGCGAACGCGGCCTCCGGCGCAGCTGACGAATCACGCAGCGCCGGAAGACGATCCAGGAGCAGATTGATCTTGAGCTGGCTGCCCTGCGGTACCGCCTCGGTGTCGATCGGCTCGTCGAGCATCGTGTTGAGCACCGCCGGTGCGCACGCGGCGAGCACAGTCTCGGCCCGCGCGGTGCCGACATGGCTGCCGTGGACCTGTCCGGTCCGCACGAACTCGACCGTTCCGTCCGCCGGATCCACCCCGACAACCGGAGTGCCGGTGTGGATTTCGGCCCCGGCGTCGAGCGCGGCCTGATATAGCGCGCCGGACACCGCACCCATCCCGCCGAGCGGCACATCCCACTGGCCGGAACCGCCGCCGATCACGTGATACAGGAAGCAGATGTTCTGATGCAACGACGCCTCGTGTAGATCGGCGAATGTGCCGATCAGGCCGTCGGTCGCGACGATGCCGCGGATCACGTCGTCGGTGAAGAATCGCTCGATCAGCTCGCCCAGCGGGCGCTGCGTCAGCAGATCCCACACCTCGGCGACGCCGCCCCGGCCACCCGGCGCCGCGTCGCCGACCGCGATCGCCCGCATCTCGTCGGCGCTGCGCAGGGGCTCGACGAGCGTCGGGAACACCCGCTGCGCGATCACCCCCAGCTGGTCGTAGAACCGTTGCCAGGCGGCGAACTCGGTGTCACCGCCGGTGACCGCGCGGAAGCCGGCAGCCGTGGCGGCGGGATCGGCGGTGTCCACCAGCAGGCCGCGTGCGGGATCGCCGGGCACCGGCGTGTACGACGAGTAGCGGCGTCGCAGCAGCGTGAGATCCAGCTCGAGATCGGCGATGATCTCCGCCGGCATCAGCGAGACCAGATAGGAGTAGCGGGACAGGCGGGCAGGCATCCCGGGAAACGGCGTGGCCGAGACGGTCGCCCCACCCACGTGATCGGCGGCCTCGCACACCAGGACCGACCGTCCGGCCCGTGCGAGATAGGCGGCCGCGGTCAGCCCGTTGTGGCCGGCACCGATGATGATGTCGTCGTAGGTGGGGGTGTCCATCACCTCATGATGCGCGCGCGGAAGCGGGTGGCGTCGGGGATTGCGCGACCTATCGTAGTAAGGGTGCAATCTCCGACGGTCACGCTCAGTTCCGGTTTTGCGCTGCCGCTGGTCGGCCTCGGAACCTCGCCGATGCTCGGTGTGCCCGCCGCCCGGGCGACCGCCAGTGCGCTCGAGGTGGGCTATCGCCTCATCGACACCGCGACGCGATACGGCAACGAGCTCAGCGTGGGCATGGGCATCGCCCACTCGGGGGTCGACCGCCGGGAGATCGTCGTGCAGACCAAGCTCGCGGGCGGCGACCACGGATTCGACGAGGCGATCAATGCCGCCAAGGAATCGGCCCGCCGGTTGCGCGTGTCCCGGCTCGACGTCTATCTCATCCACTGGCCCTGTCCCTCCCTCGGCCGGGCGGTCGACTCCTGGAACGCGCTGCTGACACTGGCCGACGAGGGATTCATCAAGGTGCCCGGGGTCTCGAACTTCCGGGAGCATCACCTGCAGATGCTCTACGACGAGACCGGCCGCTGGCCCGAGGTCAACCAGATCCAGTGCTCGCCTGCACTGGCCCGGACCAGGCTGCGAAAGTTCATGCACGAGCGCGGGATCGCGGTGCAGGCGTGGCATCCGACCGGCCGCAGGGAAGGATTGCTCGGCAACGAAGCGGTGACCACGATGGCGCGTAAATACGGCAGATCGCCGACCCAGATCGCCCTGCGATGGGCCGTGCAGCAGGAGATCTCGGTGATCCCGAAATCGTCGCACGTCGGGCGGCAACGCGAAAACCTCGACCTCTTCGATTTCGCCCTCGACGACAACGATCTGGCCCGCCTGGCCACCCTCGACCGCGGTGAGGGGGCGGCCCGTGACCCCGACGTCGAGGAGGAATTCTGACCGGTGCCGGTGATGGTCCGCCAGATCACTCCACCGCGCCGGCGAACTGGCTGCGGTAGAGGCGGCAGTAGGCGCCCTCGGCGGCGAGCAACTGGTCATGGTTGCCCTGCTCGACGATCTGCCCGTTCTCCATCACCAGGATCGTGTCGGCGTCCCGGATCGTCGACAGCCGGTGGGCGATCACGAAGCTCGTGCGTTCGGCGCGCAACCGCGCCATCGCCTGCTGGATGAGCAGTTCGGTGCGGGTGTCGACGGAGCTGGTGGCCTCGTCGAGGATCAGTATCGTCGGTTTGGCCAAAAACGCCCGCGCGATCGTGATGAGCTGGCGCTCACCGGCGCTGACGCCGCCGCCCTCGTCGTCGAGGACGGTGTCGTAGCCGTCGGGCAGGATACGGACGAAGTGGTCGACGTGGCCGGCGCGCGCGGCCTCGAGGACCTCCTCGCGGGCGGCCGTCGGGTCACCGTAGGCGATGTTGTCGTAGATCGTGCCACCGAACAACCACGAGTCCTGCAGCACCATGCCGGTGCGTTCGCGCAGGTCGGCGCGGGTCATCTGCCGGGTCGGCACGTCGTCGAGGCGGATCTCGCCGGAATCGACGTCGTAGAACCGCATGATGAGGTTGACCAGGGTGGTCTTGCCCGCGCCGGTGGGACCCACGATCGCCACCAGGTGGCCGGGCTCGGCGTCGAGCGACACCGACTCGATGAGCGGCCGATCGGCGACGTAGCGGAACGAGATGTCGTCGAACTCGATCTTGCCGCGGTCGGCGGCGGGCGTGACCGGTTGCCCGGGGTCGGGGGTCTGCTCGTCGGCGTCGACGATCTCGAAGATGCGCTCGGCCGAGGCCACCCCGCTCTGCAGCAGGTTGATCATCGCGCCGATCTGGGTGAGCGGCTGCGTGAACTGCCGGGAGTACTGGATGAACGCCTGCACCTCGCCGAGGGTGAGGCTGCCCGACGCCACCCGGAGCCCGCCCACGACCGCGACGGCGACATAGTTGAGGTTGCCGAGGAACATGATGGTCGGCATGACCAGACCCGAGATGAACTGGGCGCGCCAACTCGACTGATACAGCTTCTCGTTGCGGTCGTCGAAGGTCGCCTCGATCTCGGCCTGCCGGCCGAACACCGTCACCAGCTCATGTCCGGTGAACGCCTCCTCGATCTGCGCGTTGAGCGCGCCCGTCGACGCCCACTGCGAGATGAAATGCGGCTTGGACCGCCGCGCGATGAGGGCGGTGGCGCCGACGGCGAGAGGCACGGTCGCGATCGCGATCAGCGACATCAGCGGCGAGATCCACACCATCACGGTGATCAGGGCTGCCACCGTCAGGATCGAGTTGAGCAACTGCGAGATGGTCTGCTGCAGACTCTGGGAGAGGTTGTCGAGATCGTTGGTGACGCGGCTGAGCAGGTCACCCCGCGCGGCGGCGTCGAAGTAGCTCAGCGGCAGTCGGTGGACCTTGTCCTCGACCGCCGACCGCAACTGCCGGATCGAGTCCACCACCACGATGTTCAGCAGAGAGAAGGAGAGCCAGGTGAGGATCGCGGAGGCGAGGTAGAACGCCGCGACGATGGCGAGGGTCCGGCCGACCGCGCCGAAGTCGACACCGACGCCGGGGGTCACGTCCATCGACGAGACCATGTCGGCGAAAGTACCGTGGCCGTCCGCGCGCAGCCCGGCCACCGCGTGGTCCTTGGTGATCCCCGCGGGCAGGGTGGCGCCGATGACCCCGGTGAAGACGAGGTCGGTGGCATGACCCAGGATGCGGGGTGCGAGCGCTTGCAGCACCACGGATCCGACGATGGCCGCGAGCACCGTCAGCAGGTGCCAGCGGTAACCCATCAGCAGCCTGACGAGGCGTTTCACCGACGGGCCGAAGGACGTGGCCTTCTCCAGGACCGGGCCGGCGGCCATCGGTCCGCGGCCGGGTATGCCTGGTGTCGGGCGGGCCGGCCGGGTCATGCGGGTTCGCCGATCGACAGTTGCGACCGGGCGATCTCGCCGTAGGTCTCGCAGGTATCCAGCAGTTCATGGTGACGTCCGCGGCCGACGATGCGCCCGCGGTCCAGAACGACGATCTGATCGGCCTCCATGATTGTCGAAATACGTTGGGCGACAATGAGGACCGCGGCATCTCCGGTGGCCGGCCGCAGTGCGGCACGGAGTTTGGCGTCGGTGGTGAGGTCGAGGGCGGAGAACGAGTCGTCGAACAGGTAGACGGCCGGTCGCCGGATCAACGCCCGCGCGATCGCGAGTCGTTGCCGTTGTCCGCCCGAGACGGTGGTGCCGCCCTGGGCGACCGCGGTGTCGAGGCCGTCGGGCATCGCGGCGACGAAGTCGGCGGCCTGCGCGATCCGCAGCGCCGCCCAGATCTCGTCGTCGGTGGCGTCGGGTTTGCCGTGCCGGAGATTGGTGGCGATGGTGCCGGAGAACAGATACGGACGCTGGGGGATGACGCCGATGACGGAGCGCAGTGCGCCCGGATCGAGGTCGCGGACGTCGGTGCCGCCCACCAGGACCGCACCGTCGGTGACGTCGACGAGCCGTGGCACCAGGCCGAGCAGCGTGGTCTTGCCCGAGCCGGTGGAACCGACGATCGCCGTTGTGGTCCCCGGTCCGACGTCGAAGGTGATCCCGGACAACACGTTCTCGTCGGCGCCCGGGTGGCGGAACTGGGCGCCGCGGAACTCGACCGATGCCGCGGGACCGGCGAAGTCCTTGGGCTCGGCGGGCGCCGACACCGATGTCTCGGTGTCGAGGACCTCGCAGATGCGGTCGGCGCAGACCGCCGCGCGCGGCGCCATCATGGCGAGGAACGAGGCCATCATCACCGCCATCATGATCTGCATGACGTAGCTCATCATCGCGGTGAGCGCACCGATCTCGATGCTGCCGTCGACGACGCGGTGCCCGCCGAACCAGATGATCGCGACGATCGTGATGTTCACGATCGCCAGCATCGACGGGAACAGCAACGCCATCATGCGGCCGACGCGCAGCGAGGCCGCGGCCAGCTCGTCGTTGGCGATGCCGAAGCGGTCGGTCTCGTGGCGTTCCCGGACAAAGGCGCGGACCACGCGGATACCGGTGATCTGTTCGCGCAGGATGCGGTTGACCACGTCGAGGCGTTCCTGCATGGCCCGGAAGGCGGGGATCATGGTGGCGATCAGCACCGCCACGACGACACCGAGGATCGGCACCGCGACGGCCAGCACCCACGCGAGCCGGGGGGCCACCTGGATGCCCATCGCGATGCCGCCGATGCACATGATCGGTGCCATCACCAGGATGGTCGTGCTCATCGCGATGAGCATCTGCACCTGCTGGACGTCGTTGGTGGTGCGGGTGATCAACGAGGGCGCACCGAATCGGCCGATCTCCCGGGCGGAGAACGCGTTGACCCGATGCAGCAGGTCGTGGCGGATGTCGCGGCCGGCACCCAGCGCGGCCCGCGCCCCGAAGAACAACGCGGCTGCGCTGCCGGCGATCTGGGCGAACGTGACGGCCAGCATCACACCGCCCGTGGTCAGGATGTAGTGGGTGTCGCCCTGGGCGACGCCGTTGTCGATGATGTCCGCGTTGAGGGTCGGCAGGTACAGCATCGCGACGGTGGCGATCAGCTGCATCACGATCACCGCGGTGACGTGCCAGGGATATCGCGACAGGCGCGAGCGGATCAGACGGGTCAACATGGGCTGTTCACCCGGTCGACGGTAGCAACTCGGCCCCGCTCGGGGCGACGGGATTACCGCAGGTGATGGACGGAAACCGGCAAAGCGCTCCGGTCTCGCCGTGCCCGCTCCCGCTCTGTTCGGCGCTATGCCTTGGTCAGCGCGACCGCGGCCTCGCCGCTGTAGGTGAGGTAGGTGAACGACTCCTGGAAGTACAGGTTCACGACGTCGCCGTTGTGCGAGTCGTAGCCGATGGAGACGTCTTGGCCGATCGTCAGCTCGAAGTCGCCGCCGCGCGTCGACACCACGAAGGCGCCGTCGATGGCGGGTGCCCAGACGATCTCCCCGTCGATGAGCCGCTGGATGTGCTGGCGGATCGGGTAGCCGTGGTTGGATGTCTCGTTGACCAGGTTGAACAGCTCGGCCGAGAGCACGATCGAGTACGGCCCGTCGACAGAGGCGAGCTTGAGCGTCGACAGGGCCTGGCTGAACGCCTCCGGGTAGTCGGTGACATCGTCGGGCAGGGTGATCGTCGACTCGACGGCCGAATGGATGCCGGTGATCCCGGCGGCCGGGTAGCTTTCGAAGATGGCGCGGTCCTCGGCCAGCGCGAGCTGCTTGGCGGCCTCGACCACCGCATCCCAGTTGGAGTCGGCGGCGCCGCGATCGACGTCGTCGATGGCCTCGCGGGTCACCGTGAACGGCACCTTCAACTCGATCAGGGGCTGGACCCGGCGGGTGAAGGCCGTGATGCCCTCGGCCGGCGGGTCGATCTTCGAGCGGTGCCCCAACGTCACCGACGACGCCTCAAGCCCCAGCGGGCCCTTGACGTCGACGACGCGGCGGCCCGCGATGTTGCGTTTGAAGGAGCGGGTCGCCTCCTCCTCGATGGCGTCCCAGGCGGCCGACGAGATCGGGGCGAGGTCGCGGTGCAGGTTGTCCATGATGGGTCTCCTGAGGTTCGGGGGCGGTGGATGCGGTGACGGTGGCGGTCAGTGCAGCGAGCCGATGCCGAGCGAACCGTCGGCGGGTGTGGTCCGCGGGCGGGATTCATCGGTCGACGGGGCTGGTGCGGGTGGCAGGTCATCGAGGAAATCGGTGGTCGGAACAAAGAACTGGGCTCCCGTGACCGCGGTGGTGAAGTCGAGGAGCCGGTCGTGGTTGCCGGGTGGGTCACCGAGAAACATGTTGGTCAGCATGGTCTCGACGACGTCCGGGCCGGCCGAGTACGCGATGAAGAAGGTGCCCGACTCGCCGGCGGCGGAGACATCACCGTAGGGCATGTTGTCGCGGACGATTTCGAGTTCGTTGCCGTCGGCGTCGGTGATGACGTTGAGGGCGATGTGCGAGTTCGGCGGCAACACATCGTCGTCCATCTCGACGTTGTCGAATTTGGTGCGCCCGATCGCGGCCTCCTGGTCGGTGACGCCGAGCGCGTTCCAGGCCGCGAGGTCGGTGACGTAGCGCTGGATGGTGACGTAGCTGCCGCCGGTGAAGTCGGGATCCTCGTCGCCGACGGTGATGGCGTCGATCGCGTCCTGCCCGGTCGGGTTCTCGGTGCCGTCGACGAAGCCGATGAG
>JASGFO010000115.1:0-11729 GCA_047605505.1 Gordonia sp. (in: high G+C Gram-positive bacteria)
CGCGTGGTCGCGGTGCCACGCGTCGATCGTGGCCTGGAGATCGTCGCGCACGGCCAGCAGCGCCTTGTTCTTGGGTGCGAGATCGTTGATCAGGGCTGCCGCACCCGACCAGAAGGCATCCTTGTCTACACCCGTGCCGGGCAGCGCCTCGTCGTTGATGAAGTCGTAGAGAACGGGCGCGACCTGCAGGCCGTCGACAGAGATCCGGTCGGACATGTGAGCCTTTCTGCGGAATCACCATGACCGATGGTCACGGTAGGGGACTGGCGACCCCCTATCCTACCCGCCGGATATCGGTGGGACGTGTGTGCCCACCGCGGGTTCGGCCGGCCCACACCTCGGCAAAAACGTGAGATAGACCACACTGACGCTGTACGATCCTGAACCAATGGTTCGACAGGAGGAGCGCACGTGGATCTGCTCAAATGGAGCAAACGTCCGGCGGTGGGCGTCGATGCCCGGACACCCGAGGCCACCATCATCCGCGGGCTCGTCGCGCGGGCCACCACCCCGCTGCTGCCCGACGACTACCTGCATCTGCTCAACCCGCTGTGGTCGGCGCGGGAGTTGCGGGGCCGGGTGCTGGCGGTGCGCCGGGAGACCGAGGACACCGCCACCGTCCGCATCCAGACCGGATGGGGATTTCCCGAGTCCTACAAGCCGGGCCAGTACGTCGGGATCGGCCTGCAGGTCGGGGGTCGCTGGCATTGGCGGTCGTATTCGTTGACCTCGATCGGCGAATCATCGGCGAAGACGATCGCGATCACCGTCAAGGCCAACCCCGACGGCTTCCTCTCGACGCACCTCGTCGACGGCGTGACGCCGGGGACGATCATCCGGTTGGCCGCACCCCGGGGCGATTTCCACCTGCCCGACCCCGTGCCGCCGAAGATCCTCTTCCTCACCGCGGGCAGCGGGATCACCCCGGTCATGTCGATGCTGCGGTCACTGGCGCGACGGCCGGCCCGGACCGGTCACGACGTCGTACATGTCCACTCCGCGCCGACGCGGGACGAGGTGATCTTCCGTGCCGAGCTCGAGGCGCTGCCGGCCACGCTGCCCGGCTATGCGCTGCGGCTCCAGTACACCCGCGAGGAGGGCAAGTTCGACCTCGGCCGGCTCGACGAGCAGGTCCCCGACTGGCGGGAACGCCCCTGCTGGGCGTGCGGACCGGTCGCCATGCTCGACGAGATCGAGGAACACTACGTCGCCGCCGGCGTCCGCGATCTGCTCCACATCGAACGCTTCGCGATCGCCCGCACCGATCACGGCGGCTCCGGCGGCCGCGTCACCTTCGCCCGCTCGGGCAGATCCGCCGACATCGACGGTGCGACCACGTTGCTCGAGGCCGGCGAGGAGCTCGGCGTCCCGATGCCCTTCGGCTGCCGGATGGGCATCTGCCAGACCTGCGTCGTCGAACTGGCCGCCGGGTACGCGCGCGACCTGCGCACCGGTGTGGAACGCCGCGAAGGCGAACGAATCCAGACATGCGTGTCCAGTGTGTCCGGTGCCTGCACCCTCGACCTGTGAAAGGGAAACCATGGCCATCACCGACATCGATGCCTACGCGCATCTGACCGACGCCGACATCGAGACCCTCGGAGCCGAGCTCGACGCAATCCGCCGCGACATCGAGGACTCGCGCGGCGAGGCGGATGCACGCTACATCCGCCGGGCGATCACCATCCAGCGCGGCCTGGTGGCCGGCGGCCGGGCGGTGCTGCTGTTCAGCAACCGTCGACCATTGTGGCTGCTGGGCACCGCGATGCTCGGGGCAGGCAAGATCATCGAGAACATGGAGCTCGGGCACAACGTCATGCACGGCCAATGGGACTGGATGAACGATCCCGAGGTGCACTCGACGACGTGGGAGTGGGATACAACCTGCCCGAGCGTGCAGTGGAAGCACTCCCACAACTTCGTCCACCACAAGTTCACCAACGTCGTCGGCATGGACGACGATGTGGGCTACGGCATCCTGCGCGTCACCCGCGATCAGCAGTGGGCGTGGTGGAACCTCGGCAACCCCGTCTACAACCTCCTGCTCGGCACCTTCTTCGAGGTCGGGGTGGCACTGCACCACCTCGAATCGGAGAAGCTGCGCAACAAGGAGAAGACCTACCGGCAGGCCCTGAAGGACCTGCGGATCATCGGTGCCAAGATGGCCCGGCAGGCCGGCAAGGACTACGTGGTGTTCCCGCTGCTGTCCGGGCCGAACTGGCGCACCACCCTGACCGCGAACTTCACCGCCAACATCGTGCGCAACTACTGGTCCTACCTGGTGATCTTCTGCGGACACTTTCCCGACGGTGCCGAGAAGTTCACCGTGGAGGAGTTCGAAACCGAGGACCAGGCCCGCTGGTATCTGCGGCAGATGCTCGGGTCGGCGAACTTCCGGGCCGGACCCCTCATGCGGTTCATGAGCGGCAACCTCTCCCACCAGATCGAACACCACATGTTCCCGGATCTGCCGAGCAACCGCTACGAGGAGATCGGGGTGCGGGTGCGTGCCCTCGCCGAGAAATACGACCTGCCCTACACCACCGGATCGATCTTGCATCAGTACGCGCAGACCTTCCGCACGATCCTCAAACTCTCCGTCCCCAACGCCCTGCTCAAAGAAGGTCCCGACAACGCCCCCGAGACCGCGTCGGAGCTGCGCTTCAATGTGCTGGAGGGCTCCAAGGTGCACTTCGGCGTCGATCCCGCGACCGGCCGGCGCCGGGGGCTGCGGACCGCCCTGCGGATGCTGACGAACTCCGAGGTGGCACCGGCCTAGACAGGCCCAGATGAGTCCCCGGACCGACACCGCGCCAGCAGGCCCTCGACTGCCGCGAGGATCCGCGCGCGCAGCGCGGCCCCGCGCTCGGCGATGGCCTGCTGAGCCCGGGTGTACTCGGCGCGCCCGGCCGGCGTCTCCACGCTGACCGGCGAATAGCCCAGATCGCGCAGATCGTAGGGGCTCGCGCGCATGTCGAGCACCCGGGCATCCCGCGCCAGCTCGAAGGCGTCCAGGGTCACGGCCGCATCCAGCAACGGACTCACCGTGAAGCACGTCCGATACAGATCCATCGTCGCGTGCAGACAGCCGGGCTGATCGCGGCGCAACCGGTCGGCCGGGGTCAGCGCGAACTCGTTCCGCCCCACCGCGTCGTCGGTGAAGAACCGGAACGCATCGAAATGCGTGCACCGCAACGGCATCGACTCGACCACCGCATCCGTGCCGACCGCACCCAGACGCAGCGGCAGATCGTGGCGCGTCTCCTCGGCCCGATAGACCATCGCCCACTCGTGCAGCCCGAAACACCCGAGCCGGGCCGGCCGGGCCGCCGTCGCGGCCAGCAGCGCCGAGGCGCGTTCCAGCGCCGGCCGCCGCTGCCGCAGAAACGCGGCATCGACGGTCACCCCCGTCGCTGCGCTCGCCTGTGCATTTCCCGTCGCTGCGCTCGCCTGTGCATTTCCCGTCGCTGCGCTCGCCCTGACCTCGACACGGCAGTAACCGCGCGTGGCCAGGAATCCGCTCGCGGGATGATCCGGTGGCTCGTCGGCGAGGACGACCCCGAACCCCGGATGCCATCGCTGGACCTGCGCCGGCCGCGACGAGTAGTAGGTGAACAGGAAGTCGAGCACCGGATCCCGCCCGCCCTGCCGCCGAGCCCGCAGATAGGGGCCGATCAGCGCCTCGACCCGCGCCGTATGCGCGGCCTGCCGCGCCGACCACGTGTCACCGGTCATGACCATGCCCAGATCTGCCGAGGTCACCGGCTCACACCCGGTGGGTCGCGTCGCGGACGGTGCCGACGAACTCCTCGGCCAGGTCGGCGAGCGCGACGATACCGATGGTGCGCCCCGCGTCGTCGACGACGGCCCCCAGATGGGCGCTGGTCCGACGCAGAATCCCCGACGCCTCGTTGAGCGGGGCGGCCGCCGGGATGACCGGCAACGCCCGGATCTTGTCGACACCGATGATCGAATCCGGGCCGATGCGGTCGTCGAGGATCTCGTCGAGCACGTCCTTGAGATGCAGATACCCGGTGTAGCCGCCGTCGGTGCCGCGTACCGGGAAGCGGGAGAACCCGGTGTCGCCGACCGCCCGCTCGACCGCGCCCAGCGTCGGCCCCCAGCCGCCGGTCGCCGGATCGCGCTCGACTCCGACACTGCGCATCGCCTCGAGCGGGATCATCACCTCGGTGACCGTTCGCCCCAGCGACTGCAATGCCCGGTTGAGGCGCGCATGCTCCTCGGCGTCGATCAATCCCTCCTCGGCGGACTCACCGAGCAACTGGGCGAGCTCGACCGCCGAGACCGTCGAATCCAGCTCATCCTTGGGCTGCACGCGCAGGGCTCGCAGGCCGAGATTGGCCAGCAGATTGTAGAAGCCGATCAGCGGCCGCGCGATCTTGATGAACGCCAAATGTACCGGGACCAGCAGCATCGCCGCGGTCTCGGGTCCGGCCAGCGCGATGTTCTTGGGCACCATCTCGCCCAGCAGGATGTGCAGGACCACCACCAGCGCCAGAGCGATCGTGAACGCGATCGGGTGCAACAGTGACTCCGGCAGCTGCACCAGGTGCAGCGGCCGCTCGATGAGATCGGCGATCGCCGGCTCACCGACGCGGCCCAACAGAATCGAACAGATCGTGATGCCCAGCTGCGCACCGGCCAGCATCAGCGAAAGACTCTCTCCGGCCCGGATCACCGTCCGGGCCCGCGACTTGCCGTCCTCGGCGAGGGCCTCCAGCCGATCCCGGCGCGCGGTGATCAGCGAGAACTCGGCCCCCACGAAGAAGGCATTGCCCACCAGCAGCGCGACCGCCAACAGCACCCCCGAGAGGTCGCTCATCGGTGCTCGCCCCGTCGGTGAGGCTGCTCGCGGGTCCGCAGGTCATCCTCGGCGATCGGATGCAGGGCGACGACGTCGACGCGACGGCCGTCCATCGCAGTGACCGTCGCCCGCCACTGCCGGTCACTGTCGGGCAGCTCGAGGTCGGCGTCCTCATCCTCGTCGTCGGGGTCGGCGACCGGGGTCCGGGCGGGCAGGTCGACGCTGTCCCCGACGGCCGGAATCCGGCCGAGCACGAACATGACCAGACCGCCGAGGGTGTCATAGGAGCCGTCGGGGGCGCGGTAGCCGGTCGCCTCGGCGAGCTCGTCGACGCGCAACAGACCCGCGCACAGGAAACCGTCGCCGATCACCTGCACATCGGGATGCTCGTGATCGTGCTCGTCGGTGACATCACCGAGGATCTCCTCGATGAGGTCCTCGGTGGTCACGATCCCGGCGGTGCCGCCGTACTCGTCGATGACGACGCAGAACTCCATGCCGTCGGCGCGGATGCGATCCATCAGGGCATCCCCGTCGAGGCTTGCCGGCACCGTCGGCACCCGCCGGGCCAAGGTGGCCACCGATGTGGCGGCCTGCTCCTCCGGCGACACGGTGAAGGCCTGCTTCACATGCACCACCCCGATCAGCTCGTCGAGGTCGCCGTCGTCGACCACCGGGAAGCGCGAATGCCCGGTCCGCGAGCACGCGACGACCAGATCACGGACGGTGTCGTCCCGGTCGAGGCATTCGACGGTCACCCGCGGGGTCATCAGGTCCTCGGCGCACAGCTCGCCGAACCGCAGCGACCGGTTCACCAGCGTCGCGGTGCCCTCGTCGATCGCGCCCTGCCGGGCCGAGTTGCGGACCAGTGACGAGAGCTCCTGCGGGGAACGCCCCGACCGGAGCTCGTCGGCGGGCTCGATGCCCAGCCGCCGGACCAGCCAGTTCGCGGTGCCGTTGAGGCCGGTGATCACCGGCCGGAACAGCGCCGAGAACATCATCATCGCGCCGGCCGTGGTGCGGGCGGCGCCCAGGGGAAGGCTGATCGCGAGGTTCTTCGGCATCAACTCACCCAGCACCATCGACAGCGAGGTTGCGATGATCAGGGCCAATGCCAGCGAGATCCCGCCGGCCGCGGCCCCGAGTCCGGCACCCGTCAGGGCCGGGGTGAACAGCCGGGCCAGCACCGGCTCGGCGATGTAGCCGGTGATCAGCGTGGTGATCGTGATCCCGAGCTGGGCCCCGGACAGCTGGAAGGACAGCGTGCGGTGGGCGCGCTGGACCATCCGGGAGCGTCGGTCGGCCCGGTTGTTCACATCGGAGTCGATGGTGGAGCGTTCGAGCGCCGTCAGCGAGAACTCGGCCGCCACGAACAACGCGGTGCCCAGCGTCAGGGCGAGGAAGCCCACGAGCCCGCCGACATAGATCAGCGTGTTCATGATCAACTCACCACCCGCCCGGCAAGGGCCTGCCCTCGGCGAAACCGGCCGCCGACTGGACACCGAGCACCACCCGCTCATGCAGCTCGGGAAGCGTGCGTGCCCCGGTGTAGGTGGCGGTGCTGCGGACCCCGGCACAGATGTGGTCGACGAGGTCCTCGACACTGGGCCGCTCCGGGTCCAGAGGGATGCGCGAGGCGGAGATGCCCTCCTCGAACAGGGACTTGCGGGCCCGATCGTAGGCATTGTCACCGGCCGAGCGGGCCGCGACCGCCCGTTTGGACGCCATGCCGAAGCTCACCTTGTACGCGCCGACGCTGCCGCTCCCGCCCGAATCGTGCATGAGATTGCCCGGCGACTCGAAGGTGCCGGCGAACCACGAGCCGATCATCACATTCGACGCGCCCGCGGCCACCGCGAGCGCGACATCGCGTGGGTGCCGGATACCCCCGTCGGCCCAGACATGCGCGCCGCGGCCGCGGGCGGCCGCGGCGCAATCGGCGACCGCGGAGAACTGCGGCCGCCCCACCCCGGTCATCATCCGGGTCGTGCACATCGCGCCCGGTCCGACGCCGACCTTGACGATCGACGCGCCTGCCGCCACCAGATCCGCGGTGGCCTGCGCGGTCACCACATTGCCTGCCACGATGGGGACACCGAGATCGGCCGCCGCCACCGACTCGACCACGGTCAGCATCTTCTCCTGATGGCCGTGCGCGGTGTCGATGACGAGGACGTCGACACCGGCGTCGACCAGCGCCTTCGCCTTGGCCGGCGCATCCCCGTTGATGCCGACGGCCGCGGCGATCCGCAGACACCCGTCGGCGTCGACGTTGGGCCGGTACACGCCGTGGCGCAGCGCGCCCGCCCGGGTCAGCACCCCGGCGAGCGTGCCGTCGGCGTGTGTGAGCACCGCCAGCCGTTGATTCAGGTCGGTGAGTGCGTCAAACACCTCGCGGGGTGGGGTACCGCTGGGCAGGGTCACGACAACAGGATCGAGCACCTCGCCGACCCGGGCAAATCGGTCGACGTCGGCGCAGGCCCGTTCGGTGACGAGCCCGATGGGCACATCGTCGCGGGTCACCACCACCGCGCCGTGCGCGCGCAGGTGGACCAGCGCGAGCGCATCGGACACCGAATCCTCGGCGGTGAGCACGAGCGGGGTGTCGGCGACGAGGTCGCGCGACTTCACGAATTCGATCGTGCGGGCCGCGGCGGCGAGCGGAAGGTCCTGCGGCAACACCGCCAGCCCGCCGCGCCGCGCCAGCGTCTCGGCCATCCGTTTGCCGGAGACCGCGGTCATGTTGGCCGCCACCAGCGGGATTGTGGTCCCCGATCCGTCGGCGGTGGACAGGTCGACGTCGAACCGGGAGGTGACGTCGGAGCGGTTGGGTACGACGAAGACGTCGTCGTAGGTCAGGTCGTGTGTGAGGTGATGGCCGTCGAGAAATCTCACAGCGGGGTCGGAACTCCTGCCTTCGGACTTCGGGGTGCGGGTGTGGTCGGTGTGGTGAGTGCGTCGGAGCGGGTCATTGCCGGACCTCGCTGCGGTCGCCGCTCCACCGGGTGTGGAAGGTGCCCGGCTGGTCGGTGCGGCGGTAGGTGTGGGCACCGAAATAATCGCGGAGCCCCTGGGTCAGCGCGGCCGGCAGACGCTCGCTGCGCAGCCCGTCATAGTACGAGAGCGACGACGCGAACGCGGGCACCGGGACACCGACGGTCGTGGCCGTCGCGACCACGCGCCGCCAGGCGTCGACGCCGGACTCCACGGCCGCGCGGAAGTACGGATCCACCAGCAGGCTCGGCAGCTCCGGGTCGTCGGCGTACGCCTCGCGGATGCGGTTGAGGAACTGGGCGCGGATGATGCAGCCACCACGCCAGATCGTGGCCAGCGCGCCCGGATCGACGTCCCAACCGTACTCGGCGCTGCCCGCCGCGATCTGGTCGAAGCCCTGCGCGTAGGCGACAACCTTCGACGCGTAGAGCGCGGCCCGGACGTCGTCGATGAAGGCGGCCTGGTCCAGATCGGGGGTGGCCAGGGTGCCGCCGGCCAGGCCGGCGGCCGCGGCGCGCTGCGCGGTCGACCCCGACAGGGCCCGCGCGAACACGGCCTCGGCGATCCCGGTGACCGGGATACCGAGGTCCAGCGCCGACTTCACGGTCCAGCGACCGGTGCCCTTCTGCCCGGCCTCGTCGACGATGACGTCGACGAGGGGTTTGCCCGTCTCGGCATCCACCTGGGCGAGGACCTCGGCGGTGATCTCGACGAGGTAGCTTGCCAGATCGCCGCTGTTCCAGCCCGCGAAGACCGCACCGATCTCGGCGACCGGCAGGCCGAGCACCCGCCGCAGCAGGTCGTAGGCCTCGCCGATGAGCTGCATGTCGGCGTATTCGATCCCGTTGTGGACCATCTTCACGAAGTGGCCGCTGCCGTCGGGGCCGACGTGCGTGCAACACGGCACGCCGTCGACCTGCGCGGCGATCGACTCCAGCATCGGGCCCAGTGACACGTACGACTCGGCCGGACCACCGGGCATGATCGCGGGCCCGTTCAGCGCGCCTTCCTCGCCACCCGAGATACCGGCACCGACGAAGTGCAGGCCGCGCTCGGCCATCGCCTTCTCCCGCCGGATGGTGTCGGTGTAGAGCGCATTGCCGCCGTCGATGATGATGTCGCCGCTGTCCATGGCGTCGGCGAGCTCGTTGATCACGGCATCGGTCGCGTCACCGGCCTTGACCATGATGAGCACGCGGCGCGGGCGCTCCAGCGCGGCGATGAACTCGGCGATCGTCTCGGTGCGGACGAAGGAACCGTCGCCGCCGTGTTCGGCGAGCAGCGCATCGGTCTTGGCGACGCTGCGGTTGTGCAGCGCCACGGTGTAGCCGTGCCGGGCGAAGTTGCGGGCGATGTTGGAGCCCATGACGGCGAGTCCGGTGACACCGATCTGGGCGATGGCTGTGGCGGCGGCAGCAGTGGTCATGCCGTCAACATTAGTGGTGCGTATCGACACGGGGTGCCCGGTATCGGGATGTCGGTTCAGGTCACTCGCTGCGAGATCAATCTGCTGATCTCGGTGAGCCAAGGGATGGCGACGGCGAGGGTCGGGACCAGCAGGATCGCGAGCGCCGCGGCATAGGCCGCCGCCGCGGACCACGGTGACGGATCCGGGTGACACAGACGGTTGACCCGCGCCAGGGTGGTGGGTCCGCCGACGGCCATCGCCCCGTGTGGCGCGACCGAGTCGACGCAGGCGACGAGGGCGCGACCGACGGTGGCCGGCGTGGTGGCACGCACGGCCTGGTCGTCGGCAAGGGCCTCGACGAGCAGTTTGACCGCGTCGAGGGCCGAACTGCTGCGCACCACCCGGGGGAAAGCCTCATGCAGCGCGATGAATGCCTCGAGAACCAGATCGTGGCGGGCCCGCAGGTGGGCGCGCTCGTGCGCGATGACCGCGAGCAACTCGTCGTGCGTCAGCCGGTCGACGACCCCCTCGCTGAGCACCACTCGCCGGCGCAGGCCCGGCAGGCAGTAGGCAAGTGGCTGCGGCACGTCGATCATGCGGATGTCGCTGGCGAACAGCGGATTGGAGCGGTCGGAGTGATCGCAGCGATCCAGGATGTCGATGAGCTGACGGTGCGTGGCACGGCGGGAACGGGTGCGCAGACCGACGCGGATTGTCGTGAAGGTCAGTCGGGCACCGACCAGCAGCGTGAGTGCGAAGACCCCGACACAGAGCAGCCACATCGGCAGCCCGAGCCGCTCGATCTCATGGACCGGATGTGTCGTCGGGGCGCCGTCGGGTCCCGGGACGAGCAGGTTCGCCGCGATCGCCAGCCCGCAGCTGAACGCCGACAGCACCGCGGCCAGCGCGATCGCCTGCCAGAGGATCATCGCCGCCCGGGGTACCCGGATCGGCCACGCCGCCCGCGACAGCCATTCCGGGACCGGGCCGACCAGCACCAACGTCATGATGCCGAAGAGCAGGGCGGTCATCGATGGCTGTCCTTGTGCGGTCGGGCGGGGCTGTCAAGAGATGAATCTAGCTGTTGTGGGGGTCACCGCGCGTCGCTTCGAGCTGATCGAGGGCCGCTCGCAGGGCTGCGGCCTCGTCCGCGCCCACCCGGCCGACGAACGACACCAGCGCCGCGTGCCGGGAACCGGGGGCATCGGCCTCGCTCAGCGCGTCGACCATCAGCGAGGCGACGAGATCTTCGCGGGGGCTGGTCGGGGCGTACTTGTGTGCGCGATCCTCGCGGATCTGGGTCACCAGGCTCTTCTTGGCCAGCCGCTGAAGAACGGTCATCACCGTCGTGTAGGCCAGGGATCGGCTCTCGGAGAGGCTGGCGTGAACCTGGCGCACGGTCTGCGGCGACGAACTCGCCCACAGCGTGTCCATGACCGCGCGCTCCAGATCTCCCAAGCCGTTCATCTTTCGCATTTTACTGCCGATTCTCCTTGCTGCGGCATACACCCGCGGTGCGGATGACGCTCACCCGGTTGCGGGTGGCACGACCACTGGGGATCCCGCGCCCGACCGCCGACTTGACTTCTTGGTAAGGCTAGCCTACATTAATTCTCGTTGGACCGCGCGAGAGTCCTGAGGGCTGCAGAGACCCCCGGTCCACGTCAGGCAGGCCCTGCATCTCACAACGGGATGCAGGGCCTGTCGGTTCCCCGGGCGGGGGCCGGGTCGGTGCCCGGCCCCCGATCGCGGGATGGTCCGTGATAGTCGTGGACCATGACGTTGAATCCCGAGGAACTCCTCACTGCCGCACCGCGAGGCCTCGACGCCGAGCTCGGCGTGGTCATCGAATCGGTCGATCCCGACGAGATCGTCGCCGCGATCGAGTTGCAGCCCAAGCACCATCAGCCGTTCGGCATCGTGCACGGCGGCGTGTACTGCGCGTTCGCGGAGTCGGTCGCCAGCGTGAGCGCATTCGTGTGGCTGCACCACACCGGGATCGGCGGCACCGCCGTCGGGGTGAACAACAACACCGATTTCCTGCGCTCGGTGAGCGCGGGAAAGATCACGGCACGGTCGGTGCCGATCCACCGCGGCCGGCGCCAGCAGTTGTGGGCGGTGGAGATGACCGACGCCGACGGCCGGATCATCGCCCGCAGCCAGGTCCGGCTGCAGAACATCGAACTCCCGGCGCCCGAGGCGGCGCGGTGACCGATCGGCGCCTGTCCGACGCGGCCCGCTCGCGGATCGACGACCTCCTCACCCCGGTCGACGACGACCTCGCCCGGCTTTTCCCGGGGGACCGGGACGCGGTCCAGCCTGCGCATACGGTCTACGTCTCGGCGGCCGACGCCGATCCCGAGACGCCCGCGCGCTGGGCCGAGGTGGCCCTCGGCATCGAGGCCAGTGCACCGGCCGTTGCCGAGCTCGCCGGCCCGGACGTCCGGGCCCGCGTAAGGGAACCTCTAACCCCGAAACCGATCGAGGATCTGCGGATCGACC
>JASGFO010000116.1:0-11713 GCA_047605505.1 Gordonia sp. (in: high G+C Gram-positive bacteria)
CGGCGGGTCGGGTCCGCCGGCGGTCCGCCGACGCCGCTGTCGGCGAACACCACCCGGTAGATGAAGGCCACCTCGGGGCCCAGAACCAGCCCGACCAGGTCGATCAGCGTCTCGATGAAGGCGGGTCCGTGCCCGCCTGCGCCGGAACCGTCGAGGTGATGGGCGAGTTCGTGCAGCACGACGAGTTCGCGCAGCGCCCACCGCCCATCACCGCGCTCGGGCAGGGCGATCTCGGCCCGGGCAGGGCGGTAGTCGGCGGCGCGGGTCCCCCTGCGGGAGCGCACCGTGACCGGCGTCGACGCGCGCGCGAAGCGTCCGGTGACCGTGGGCATCGACAGCACGCGCGCGAGATAGTCGCGCACCGAGTCCACCGACGAGAAGCGCGCCTCGACCGGCAGGGTCAGTTCGGTGCCCGCGATCTGGAGCGTGCGCGAGGAGGCTGCCCGGTCGAACATCGACCGCAGCATCGCCTCGGCCTGATACAGCCGGGCCCGTCCGGTGTCCCGCCCATTCACTCCAGTTCTCCGCGGGGCGCGCCGAATTCGCGGTTCGCCCCCAAGCGCGCCCGCCGCCCCGCACGGTCACCGGCCGCTCGCGCACCGACCGAGTAGCCCGCCGATGCGCTGGTCGGCCGCCATCTCCCCCGCGCCCGCGACTCCCGGGAGTAGAAGTCCTGCACCTCGATCTCCTTGTTACGCAGAGCAATCTCCGTGGACGACCCGGATCCGTTGGCGCCCGGCAGTTCCTGTGCCATCGCCTGCTCCCGCTCGGCGGCCCGCGCCTGCGCCAAGCGCGCACCGATCCGTTCGGCGAACGCGGCCTGGAAATTCAGGCGGGCGGTCACCCCGGCCAGCGGTTTGTGTTCGACGACGCGGCGCCGGGTCCGGCCCACCTGTTTGGTGACCACCCGCCGCGCGGTCTCGTCGCGGTGCGCCCCGGATCGCAGGTAGGCGTCGCTGGCCGCGACCATCTGCACGACAAGCGAGGTGTAGAGCGCCTCGCAGGCGTCGATGTCGGCGGCAAAGCCGTACGCGAGGACGAAGGTGGCGTTCCCGGCCACGTCGACGGTCACGTCGTTGGCGCGCGCGATGACCGCAAAAAGCTGGACGTAGGTCTTCAGTCCGCGTTTGCCTGCCGCACCGATCACGATCTGCCGGGAGATCGGGGTGGTCGTGGCCCGCGCCGCGGGATCGTGGGCCCGCGCGACGGCGAGATCGATCGCCGCCGCGGTGGCCAGCCGCTGGGCAGCGGCCATGAAGGTCTCCGCCTCATGCGGGTTGTCGGTGTTCTCCGCCTGCCGCAGCAGTCCCGAGATCCGGGTGAGGAGTTTGTCGTCGCGCATGAATCCCACCTTAGGTGCGGGGTCCGACACCGCCGGCTGTCCCACTCCGCTGCGGCCGCCTTTGCTCCTCGCCATCCCCCTCCCCCGCAGTTTCCTCCTCCCCTCTCCCTCTGCTCTCCCCCGCCCGTGCCCTCTCCGCGCCGCCCTCTCCGCGCCGCCCTCTCTCTTGCTGGTCGAGTAGCCGACCGAGCCGCCAGGCGAGGTCGGCGTATCGAGACCACCCCAACCGCCACCCCTTGACTTCCCCATCCCGAAAACAGACGCTACTTGCCCACAAGGAAAATAAACTCAAGCGCTCAGCGCCCTGGCCTCCGTCACCGACGGCCACCGCCGACACCGTTCTCCCACAACGCTATTGGTGGATGATGGCCGGCGGGTGGAGAGTTCTCGGCGCACTCGCCGACCTCGCCCCGGGTTGGGCCGCGACCACCGCGACGATCGTCTTCGGCGCCGCCCATGCCTCGTTCGCGTCGCGTCTGCCCAGCGGTCGCCATCCCCATCGCGGTGTCGCGGCCAGCCGGGTGCCGTTCCTGGTGATCGCGGTCGCGATCACCCAGATGGTCGCCGGGCGCGATCCGAGTCGCCACCCATTCGGCGCCGGTGCCCGGATCTATCGCCGATCCTCGATGATCGTGGTCAGCAGTGTCGTGATCTGCCGCATACCGGTGTTGATGGTCGCGAAGCCGCCGCGCATCTCCGTCTCCATCGACACGAGGTGCGATTCGACGCGGTCCATCCGCGCATCAAGACCGCCCATCCGCGCATCAAGACCGCCAATCCGCGCATCAAGGCCATCCATCCGCTCCTCGAGACCACCCATCCGCTCCTCGAGACCACCCATCCGCATCTCGAGCCGGTTCATCCGTTCCTCGAGTTCGAGCTGGCTTTCGCGCAGCGCCTGCAACGACGACCGATGCGCGCGGAGTTCGGCCCGCATCTCGGACACGTCGCGGTCGGCGCCACCGGCGAGAATCCGGGCGGCCGCCGAGTCTTCCCGAAGGTGGCGGGTCTCCTCGGCAAGCTCGTCGACCCGCTGTTCCAGCGCGGTGAGCCGCGATTCGATGTCGTCGTCCTTCTCGGCCATGGGTCCCCCTCGGTGCTCGCCTGCTGCCTGGAGTCTAGTTCCACCCACGTCCCCGCGACCGATCGCGCGACGAGTTGTCCACAGGACTGTGTACCGATCCGTCGCACCACCAACGAATCTTGCGAACGATCTGAGCCGCGCCACATTTCATCATCGTCTCCGCTGGGCCCGCGCTGCCAGCAAACTCAGCAGAGGACAGACCACCAGTAGGACAACGCCCGCGACGATATTCGTAGTCATGCGTTCCCAAGTGTGCATAATTGCCAAGCCAAACGCACCCAGTCCGAAGAGAATCGAGGCTGCAAGCACAAGCAACGCGACCCACCTCGTCAACGAGTTCCGTGATCCGCGCCGTCCCGGCCTGCCCTGTGCTTCGATCCACCACCGCAGATCAGCCGGTGTTGCTGGATTCCGCAGAACGAGATGCCGCAATTCTGGTGTGTGGTAGGCGATCTGAGACAAGATGACAGGGCTGCTTCGAGGGTGTTGGGCCAGCGCGACAGCCGTAGCATCGACAGGGATGCGAAGAGTTGAGCGACTCATGTAAGGCCCCTTCACCTCGAACGAAGACCGACGGTAACACGCCCGCCCACCACTAGCCCGGGCTTGACCCGTCGTCTGATCAGACGATTTCTCACACATATCAGAAGGTGTTACACACCAATCGGCTACCATTTCCGACATGCCACGTTCGGGCGAACCCGGTACCGGGACTCCCCCATACTATCTGCCGATATCCCCCGAACTCGCGGCGCGTGGAGTCGTCGCGCCGTCGCGCCGTTCGTCTTGGCTGCCGGTGATCCTCATGTGTGTGGTGGTGACAATCGCGGGCGTGCCACTCGCCTATTTCTCCACGATTCAAATTTCCACCGTCGAGGTCAAGAGCAAGCTCACTGGCTACTACAGGGCCTACGCGACCCGGGACCGGGAAGCCGCAGTCGCCGTCACATGCGACACCCTGCGCTACAAGGTCGTAGGCTGGTCGACCTACCGGAACGATCCCATCTACGAACGATTCAACCCTGGCGGATCGAGTGAACCGACATCGCCAAATGGCAGTCCTGGCCTGGGCGTCGACGAAGATCTGCTCGAACATGGCACCGGGCTCGATATCGTCGAAGGCGTCTCAACCCCGAAGATCGGCAGCGTCACGTTCGGGGCCGGCTCCGCCCACGTGGGCTATACACTATCCGGCGAACCCCACGTCGCACTCGCCAATTCTGATCGTGGACGTTGGTGCATCGATCACATCCTGACCGTACAGGAATACAACGCGGATTATCGCTGACCGTTTACCTCACTTCACCATCGAGGCGAACCGAGGTCGCGCCCGATTCACGACCGCGACGGTCTGACGTCTGGCGCCGTGAATTCGGGTAACCGTCCACCGGTCCCTCGACGGCACCGGCAACTCCTCGCTGCTTCCCCCACCCACCCCAGCCCACAACGACGACACACCCACCGCCACGAGGGCGGTGGGTGTGCGGTGAGGTCGGGATCTGGTCCGCCGGTGGCTCAGACCTCGGCGGTCTCGGCGAAGTTCCGGGTCACGGACGGATCCACCGGGATTCCCGGGCCGCTCGTGGTGGAGACGGTGACCTTCTTGATGTAGCGGCCCTTGGCGGCCGACGGCTTCGCGCGCACGATCTCGTCGAAGGCGGCACCGTAGTTCTCGGCCAGCTTGGTGGCGTCGAACGATGCCTTGCCGATCACGAAGTGCAGGTTGGCGGCCTTGTCGACGCGGAAGTTGATCTTGCCGCCCTTGATGTCGTTGATGGCCTTGGTGACATCGGGGGTGACGGTGCCGGTCTTCGGGTTCGGCATCAGGCCACGCGGGCCCAGGATACGGGCGATTCGGCCGACCTTGGCCATCTGGTCCGGGGTGGCGATCGCGGCGTCGAAGTCCAGCCAGCCGCCCTGGATCTTCTCGATGAGATCCTCGGCACCCACCTCGTCGGCGCCGGCGGCCACGGCCGCAGCGGCCTTGTCACCGACGGCGAACACGATCACGCGGGCGGTCTTACCGGTCCCGTGCGGCAGATTGACGGTGCCTCGAACCATCTGATCTGCCTTGCGGGGGTCGACGCCCAGCCGGATCGCGACCTCGACGGTCGCGTCGGTGTTCTTCGACGACGTGTCCTTGGCCAGCTCGGCAGCCTCCAGCGGGCTGTAGAGCTTGGATTTGTCGACCTTCTCGGCCGCGGCCGCGTAGGCCTTGCTCTTCTTGCTCATTGCTCTGTTCCTTCTCGCTGTTCAGCGGGTGTGTGGTCGCGGGCCGAGCCGGCCCTCCCACGGGCGTTGGTGCTCAGGCCTCGACGGTGATGCCCATCGACCGGGCGGTGCCGGCGATGATCTTGGCGGCCTGATCGAGATCGTTGGCGTTGAGGTCTTCAGCCTTGGTCTTGGCGATCTCGCGGACCTGGTCCATCGAGACCTTGCCGACCTTCTTGCTGTGCGGCTCGCCCGAGCCCTTCTGCAGGCCGGCGGCCTTGAGCAGGAGCTTTGCGGCCGGCGGGGTCTTCAACTTGAAGTCGAAGGAGCGATCTTCGTACACGAAGATCTCGACCGGCACGACGTTGCCGCGCTGCGATTCGGTCGCCGCGTTGTACGCCTTGCAGAACTCCATGATGTTCACGCCGTGCTGACCAAGCGCCGGACCCACGGGCGGTGCCGGGTTGGCGGCGCCTGCCTGGATCTGGAGCTTGATGATCCCGGCGAGCTTCTTCTTCTTGGGAGGCATCTTCTCTGGTTCCTTGCTTGTTTTCTTGCTGATCCACGTCCGCTGGAGGCGTGGAAGTCTAGATCGTCTGGACCCGCTCAATCAGAGGCCGGGGAAGATCGGAGCGGCGCTCGCGCCGATCAGATCTTCTCGACCTGGTTGAAAGCGAGTTCGACGGGGGTTTCGCGGCCGAAGATCGACACGAGCACCTTCACCTTGCGCTGTTCGGCGTTGACCTCGCTGATCGACGCGGGCAGCGTGGCGAAGGGGCCATCCATGACGGTGACGGACTCGCCGACCTCGAAGTCCACCTCGATCGGCGCGCTGACCGCGGCTGCGGCAGCCTCGACGCTCTCACCTGCGGCAGCTCGGGCGGCCGCGGACTTCTTGGGCTCGGTCCGCGGCATCAGGAACTGCATGACCTCGTTGAGCGAGAGCGGTGACGGCTTGCTGGTCATGCCAACGAAACCGGTCACGCCCGGCGTGTTGCGCACCGCACCCCACGACTCGTCGTTGAGATCCATGCGCACCAGGATGTAGCCGGGCAGGACCTTGCGGTTGACCTTCTTGGGCTGGCCGTTCTTGATCTCGGTGACCTCTTCGGTCGGCACCTCGACCTGGAAGATGTAGTCACCGACGTCGAGGTTCTGCACCCGGGTCTCGAGGTTGGTCTTGACCTTGTTCTCGTAGCCGGCGTAGCTGTGCACGACGTACCACTCGCCGGGGGCGCGCCGCAGTTGCTTGCGCAGCTCCTCGACCGGGTCGACCTCCTCGGGCTCGGCCGGCTCCTCGGGGGTGGCCTCGTCGGCGACCTCGGAGGTCTCCTCGACGACGGCATCGGTGTCGTCCGCGGCGTCGTCGGCCGTGACCGCGTCGTCGACGACGGTGCCGTCAGCGTCGGGATCGGCCGTCTCGGTGTTCTCCGGGGTGCTCACTGCAGCCCACGCTCCTCATTCTCTTTCAGTTCCGGTCGGTCATCCTCGCCCGACCGGCCAGGCCCGTGCCTGCACCCGGGCACGACGACCCGCTAGCCGAACAGCCAGAGGACGCCCTTGGCGAAGCCCAGGTCGACACCGGAGATGAAGGCGGTCACCACGATCACGAATACCAGCACGACGATCGTGTAGGTGATCATCTCGCGCCGGTCCGGCCAGATGACCTTCTTCAGCTCGGCCACGACCTGCTGCAGGAAGACCCAGATCCGCACCAGCGGATTCCGGCTCTCGGCAGGCGACGCCTTCTTCTTGCGTTCCTTGACGGCGACCGCGGCCCCACCACCGGTGTCGGTGTCGACATCCGGGGCACCCGCTGCGCGCCGTCCCCGGCCCGAACGCTTGCCGGTGGGCCGAACCTCGTCGGTCGGCGACGCGGTGGCATCGGCGGCGGCGAGTTCGTCGGCCGCGGACGTCGCGGCACCCTCCGCGGCTTCTTTGGCGCGGGCGGCCCGATCTCGCTTGCTCACCTTCGAGGTCCTCTCGTCATCGTGTGCCCTCACCAGGGCAGGGGCGACAGGACTTGAACCTGCAACCTGCGGTTTTGGAGACCGCTGCTCTGCCAGTTGAGCTACGCCCCTTTGCGGTCGTCCTCCGGTGAGGATGCCTCACCGGCGACCGCGTTCTCTCCTGACAACACCAACGCGCCACCCTATGGGTAGCGCGCCAGTCAAGATCAATCGAGACACTTCACTATAGGCCATCGCGCGCGCCCGCCCCAAAACGCCACGTCACAGCGCGGTGGCGAGGATCCGCGCCGCCTCATCGTAGCGGCCGGGCCCGGCCGCGCCGAAGTTCAGCCGCACGTGGGGCGCGGTCGGCTCGGCCGGGAACCACTCGCCGCCCGGCGAAATCGCCAGACCCGCCGCGAGGGCCCGGGCGACGACGAGGTCGGGGTCGGTCGGCGCCCCGTCCGCCGTCGTCGCGGGCAGCCGCACCCAGAGGTTGAGGCCGCCGTCGGGGGGCCGGGACACCGTGAGACCGGGCACGTCGGCGAGCGCCCGCAGCAGCAGATCGCGACGCGCCCGCAGGTCACGGGCCAGGCGCTGCGTATGAGTGCGCCACGCGGGCCGGGAGACGACATCGAGGGCCACCGTCTGCAGCACCGGCGCGACGTAGAGGTCGGAGACGGTCAGGGCACTCTCGATCCGGGCACGGGCGGGGCCGCGGGCCAGCAGCGCGGCCACCCGCACCGTGAGCGACAGGCTTTTGGTCAGCGAGCGCACATAGATTACGTGCCCGTCCGGGTCGTCGGCGATGAGCGGGCGCGGCGGCGTCACGAAGGCGAAGTCGTGGGCCCAGTCGTCCTCGACGACGAAGGCACGGTGATCGCGCACCACCGCCAGCACCGCCGCGCGCTGTGCCGCGGTCCACAGATCTCCGGTCGGGTTGGCGAAGCTCGGCTGGGCATAGAAGAGCCGGGCCCGCGACGAGGCGAAGGCATCGGCCAGATCCGCCGCGGCCGGGGCCCCGTCGGTGCGGGCGACGGGCACGATCACGAGTCCGGCCTGCCGGGCGGCGGCGATCGCACCCCAGTAGGTCGGCGATTCCATCACGATCGCCTCGCCGGGCGCGGCGAGCGCCCGGAACGTCGCGGCGATCGCGGCCTGGCCGCCGGCGGCGATCACCGCGTCGGCCTGCTGCCAACCGGGCAGGCCGAGATCGTCGACGAACCAGCGGCGCAGTGCGGGCAGCCCGGCCGTCGGGGGCCGTTCGAAGGCTCCGCGCTCGGTCGCGCTGCGGACGGCGGTCGCGAAAGCGCTCCGGACCAGCGTGGTCGGCAGCAGGTCGTCGGACGGATAGCCCGAGTGCATCGCGATGGTGTCGGGCGGGATCGTCCGCATCGACGATCCGACGAGAGCCCGACCCACCCGATCCGGACCGAGCACCGCGGTCTGCCACGTCACGTCGGCAATCGCCGGCACAGCGTCGCGCAGTGCAATGAAGGTGCCGGAGCCGGAACGGGTCTCGACGATCCCCTCGGCGACCAGCCGGGCCAGCGCGCGCTGCACGGTGACCGGCCCGGCGCCGAACCGTGCCGCGAGCGCACGCGTGGACGGCAGCTTCTGGCCGGGCGCACCGGCCGCGGCCAACGCGCGAAGGTGCCCGGCGATCCGCGCACTGCTATCGTCTGACATGAAGAACAATAGTAGCGCTATCGGGATCTCGTCCATATCGCTATCGACGGTGTCGGCGCGGGCGCAGCCGCACGCGGGGCTGCTCTGGGGGCTGCTCGGCGTCATCGCCTTCGCATTCACCGTGCCGTGCACCCGCATCGCGGTGGACGCGGGCCTCGATCCGATCCTCATCGGCGGTGGCCGGGCCGTGGTCGCCGCGGCCCTGGCGACGCTCACCCTGGGTGCCGTCCGGGTGCCGTTCCCGACGCAGCGCCAGTGGGTGCGGCTGATCCCGGTGTCCCTCGGCGTCGTCGTCGGCTTCCCGGTGCTGACCTCGCTCGCCCTGCCCCACACCACCGCCGGTCATGCGGCCGTGGTGATCGGGATGCTGCCCGCGGCCACCGCGGTGGTCGCGGCACTGCTCACGCGGGAACGGCCGTCGGCCCGGTTCTGGTGCGGGGCGGCGCTCGGGGTCGCCGCGACCGCGACGTTCACGCTGACCGCGCACGGCTCGCTCGGAGGTGCCGGACGCGCCGATCTCTATCTCGTCGGTGCCGTCGTCCTGGCGGCGTTGGGCTACGCGCAGGGCGGACTCCTGAGCCGGGAGCTGGGCTCCTGGCAGACCATCTGCTGGGCGCTGGTCCTGGCCGCACCGGTGATGGCCGCGGCGACCGCGATGACCCTGGCGGCCCATCCGCCACGGGTCGGGGCCACCGGATGGGTCGCGTTCGGCTACCTTGCCGCGATCAGCATGTTCCTCGGCTTCTTCGCGTGGTACCGCGGTCTGGCGATCGGCCCGATGACGACGGTCAGTCAGATCCAGCTCGGCCAGCCGGTGCTGACCGTGGCCATCTCGGCCGTGCTGCTGGGCGAGTCGTTGACCTGGCCGATCCTGCTCGGTGGCGCCGCGGTGATCGCCTGCGCGGCCGTCACCGTGCGGGCCCGGATCCGCTGAGGATCAGTTGAACTGGATTCGCGCGTGCGCGCGTCCGAAGATCTTGCGGTCGCCCTGTTTGGCGACGATCGCGATGACACCCTGCCGAGTCTCCGGGTCGAGGGAGCGGATCTTGCCGGTGTAGTCGACGGCGGCGCTGTCGTCGGCGGGCACGTAGACCGGGCTGGTGAAACGCACCCGGTACTCGCAGAAGGCGCCGGGGTCGCCGATGAACTCGGACACGAATGCGGCGCCGAGACCCATGGTCTGCATGCCGTGGGCGACGACGCCGTCCATGCCGGCGGCGCTGGCCACATGATCGGAGAAGTGGATCGGGTTGGGGTCGCCGGCCACGCCCGCGTAGTTGACGAGATTGCCGCGGGTCAGCCGAAAGCGCTTGGGGGGCAGTTCCTGCCCGACGGACAGATCATCGAAGTCGATCGCACCGTATGCGGCGGGGGTGGCGGTGGGATCCGGGAGCTCGTAGCGGGCGGGATCGGCGTGGACGGTCCGGCCGGTGCTGCCGGTGCGGTCGACCGTCATCATCACGTGGTCGAGCGAGGCGGCCAGCATCGGGTCGATCTCCATCCCGGGCCGCGCAACCAACGACGTCCAGGTGGTCATCACCGGCTCGTCGTGCTGATTCCAGATGATGTTCTTGGTGACCATCAGGTCGATCGTCTCGGGTCCGGTGACGTGCCGGAAGGAGTCGATCGACGCATCGCAGACGAGGCGGTCACCGACCTTGATCGGCTGGTGATAGACCAGGCGCTGATCGGTCTGCATGAGCTGCCACAGGTCGTAGCCGGTGATGACCTCGGCGAAGAGCTTGCGTTGCGCGACGATGCCGAGCACCCCGATGAAGGTGGGCGCCGCGATCAGGGTGCCGTGGCCCCGCGCCCGGGCGGCGGACTCCGCCCAGTGCACCGGGTTGGCGTCCTGCACCGCGAGCGCGTGCTTGCGGATCTCCTCGCGGCCGACCTCGTAGTAGTCGTCGACGGTGTAGGTGTAGCCGACCAGGGACCGGGTGTTCTCGGCGATGGCCTCGGGCGTCGGCTTGCCGCCCGCCAGCAACGCCTGATTGCGCTCCTGCATCTCGGACTCGGTGATCTGCACCATCGACGAATCGCTCCTTACCTGCGCACCATGCCGCGCGCACCGTGTCATGGGCTGCACTGCGGGTATCCGGGCCGGGTCCCGCACGAGGTGCGCCCGCTGACGCGAACCCACCTCACACATGCCACTGCGGGCCACCTCGTCGGAGGCGGCCCGCAGCGCGAGTGGTATGCCGGAATCGCCGACTATCGCGTCAGCGGGATTCCTTGTGTGCCTGATGCGTGCCGCAGTTCGGGCAGAACTTCTTGATCTCGAGACGATCGGGATCGTTGCGGCGGTTCTTCTTGGTGATGTAATTGCGGTGCTTGCACACCTCGCAGGCCAAGGTGATCTTGGGCCGCACGTCGGTTGAGGAAGCCACTTCATCCTTCTTTCACGGGTCATGCTCGTCGTTGCCGCGCAGGCCCGTGATCCCCGGGCCGCGGGCGGATGTGTGTAGCGGTGGAGGGACTCGATCCCTCGACCTCACGATTATGAGTCGTGCGCTCTAACCAGCTGAGCTACACCGCCTTGGCGGCCTGGAAAACCGTTGCGGGCATTCCAGTCCAGCGAGCCCCCTGACGGAATCGAACCGTCGACCTTTTCCTTACCATGGAAACGCTCTGCCGACTGAGCTAAGGGGGCGTGCCCGGGCTGCCCGCGATATGCTCGCGAGCGGCTCAAGAGCCTTGAGCGAGGTTACACAGTCACCGACCAACTCACCAAATCGCCTGGACTTCCCAGGCCATCGGAGGCGTTGTCGCGGACAGCGGATCCCGCGCGTGGCAGGTATAGGATTCGAACCTATGTAGCTTGCGCGACGGATTTACAATCCGCTCCCTTTGGCCGCTCGGGCAACCTGCCGTGCTGTTCAGGTGGGCCACGCGGGCCCGCTCGAACAACGCCGAGAAGAATACAACGAGACCCGCCATCGAACGCAAACCCGCTGGTCAGCGCTCTCATCCCGCGGCCCTTGCGGCCCCGTCGGCGCGGCTCGTCCGCACCTCGCCGGATTCCCCGTCGCCCTCCGATAGGGTGGCCCGCATGGCTGATTCATCGTTCGACGTGGTGAGCAAGGTCGACCGCCAGGAGGTCGACAACGCGCTCAACCAGGCCGCCAAGGAACTCTCGCAGCGCTACGACTTCCGGGGCACCAACACCGGTATCGCGTGGTCGGGCGAGGAGGCGATCGTGCTGACCTCCGACGCCGAGGAGCGCGCACTGGCCGGCCTCGAGGTGTTCAAGGAGAAGCTGATCCGCCGCGACATCTCGCTCAAGGCGTTCGACGCCGGCGATCCGGTCGCCTCGGGCAAGCAGTTCAAGATCACCGGCACCCTCGTCCAGGGCATCGATTCCGAGCACGCGAAGAAGATCGCCAAGAAGATCCGCGACGAGGGCCCCAAGGGCGTCAAGGCGCAGATCCAGGGCGA
>JASGFO010000117.1:0-11707 GCA_047605505.1 Gordonia sp. (in: high G+C Gram-positive bacteria)
CCCCCACCCGCACGATCGACTCGACCACCGTCGACGGACCGCCGGCTCCCTGAGCCGTTCACCGCCGGGCCACATCTCAGCAACTTCTCAGCAGGCCACCGCCAGAAGTTTCCCCGTTCTTGCAGGTCAACGGCATATTTGCCCAACCCGACCGGTACCGCAGCGGGGAACTTTCGCCCCTGTGCACACGTTGGACCCCTTGAACGCACTCACGTCAGGAGGCCTGAATGTCACGCTCCACGGTTGCTCGTCCCGCCGCTGCTCGCCCCACCACTCGTTCGACGCCCACCGGGACCGACGAGGCCGCCACGTCGACCCGGCCCGCCATGACCGAGCAGGATCTCGACGCCCAGTCCCCGGCCGCCGACCTGGTCCGCGTCTATCTCAACGGCATCGGCCGCACCGCACTGCTCAACGCCGAACAAGAGGTCGAGCTCGCCAAGCAGATCGAGGCCGGTCTCTACGCCAAGCACATCCTGGCGACCCGCAAGCGTCTGTCGGCGGTCAAGCGGCGCGATCTGAACACCGTCGTCCGGGAGGGCGAGGCCGCCCGCGCCCACCTCCTCGAGGCCAATCTGCGTCTGGTGGTGTCGCTGGCCAAGCGCTACACCGGACGCGGCATGCCGTTGCTTGACCTCATCCAGGAGGGCAACCTGGGGCTGATCCGTGCGATGGAGAAGTTCGACTACGCGAAGGGCTTCAAGTTCTCCACCTACGCGACCTGGTGGATCCGGCAGGCCATCACCCGCGGCATGGCCGATCAGAGCCGCACCATCCGGCTGCCCGTCCACCTCGTGGAGCAGGTCAACAAGATCGCCCGGATCAAGCGCGAACTGCACCAGCAGCTCGGCCGGGAGGCCACCGACGACGAGCTGGCCAGCGAGACCGGCATCCCGGCAGAGAAGATCGCCGACCTCCTCGACCACAGCCGTGACCCGGTGAGCCTGGACATGCCGGTCGGCAGCGACGAGGAGGCCCCGCTGGGTGACTTCATCGAAGATGCCGAGGCCACATCGGCGGAGAGCGCAGTGATCGCGGGCCTGTTGCATTCGGATATCCGCGCGGTCCTGGCGACCCTTGACGAGCGGGAACAACAGGTCATCCGGATGCGCTATGGCCTCGACGACGGCCAGCCACGCACCCTGGACCAGATCGGGCGCATGTTCGGCCTGTCCCGGGAACGGGTCCGCCAGATCGAACGCGAGGTCATGGGCAAGCTCCGCCAGGGCGAGCGTGCCGAACGGCTCCGCGCGTACGCGAGCTGACGTCCTCCGTCCCGACCCGGCCGGTCTGCCTCAGCCCAGTCGCCTCGGCCCGGTGTCCGCTCTGGAGGGCACCGGGCCGATCCGTATCTGGGCGTTGAGGACCGCTGCGCCGTCCGCCGACGCGAGAATCGGATCGCACCGCACCTCGCGGATCTCCGGGATGTCGTCGACGAGCGTCGATACCCGCACCAGCAGGTCGACCAGCGCGGCCTTGTCGCTCGGGGCCTCACCGCGATAGCCGTCGAGCAGCGGTGCCGAGTGGGTCGAGGCAATCAGTTCGGTGGCGTCGCGTTCGGTGAGCGGCACCGCCCGGTAGGCACGGTCGCCCAGCAGCTCGAAGGTATTGCCGGAGAGCCCGAAGGAGATCAGCGAGCCGAACGACTCGTCGTCGCGCATGCTGATGACCACGCCGATGCCCTTCGGTGCCATCTTCTGCACATGCAGCACGTCGTCGCCGGTCAGCTCGGACAGTTCGGCGAAGGCGGTGATCACCGCGGTGGCGTCGGGGAGGTCGAGTCGGGCGCCCTCCCGGTCCAGGCGACCCCGCCAGAACTCCGAGCTGGCCTTCACCGCCACCGGAAAGCCCAGCTCCCGCCCGGCCGCGCTGGCCTCATGCATCGTGCGGGCCTCACGGAACGGCACCAGATCGATGCCGTAGCGGGCCAGCAGCTGCGCCGACTCCACCGGCCCGAGCAGACGCCCGCAGTCACCGGAGTCCGCAGGCAACCGCGACATCTCCTCCCGGACGACCATGCGCGCGGCTTCTGGGTCGACGCCGGCGGGTCGCTGGGGTTCGGTGTCGGGCACAGCACGCCACCTGGCGTATCGCCAGGCATTGGCAAGGGCCGCCGCGGCCCGTTCGGGGCTGGCGTAGGACGGGATGGAACCGCGATCGGGCAGACCGCTGGGGCCGGGCCGCTGCAGACCCGGCGGGATGCCGTCGACGGCCAGGAAGGTGGTCACGATGGGTTTCGTGCCGGCACCGGCGGTGTTGGCGGCGGCCATCAGCGCCCGCGCATGCCAGTCGGCGTCGACGGCCACCGGTGGGACGAAGACCACGATGATCGCGTCGACGTCGTCGTCGACCATCGCCGCCGACACCGCGTCCTCGAAGGCGTCCTCCGACGCCCCGGCGCCGAGGTCGTCGGTCCCGATCACCTCGAGCCCGCCGCTGCGCGCGGAGTAGGCCGCCAGACTCCCCAACACCGAGGAGTTCCCGATGATCCGCGTCCGCGGTCCCTTGGGCAGCGGCTGATAGGCGAAGATCGTGGCGCAGTCGAACAGGTCGGGGATCGTGTCGACCTGGATGACCCCGGCCTGCTGCAGGACCATCTGGGCGATGCGGTCGTCGAGGTGGGCCGCCGCCCGGGCCTCCCGCGCCGCGGTCAGCGCTCCCTGCCGGGATTTCACCGCGATGATGGGCTTGGCCCGGGATACCCGCTTGGCGATCCGGGAGAACTTGCGTGGATTGCCCAGGCTCTCCAGGTACAGCAGGATCACGTCGGTGGCGGTGTCGGTGTCCCAATACTGCAACAGGTCGTTGCCGGAGACATCGGCGCGATTGCCCGCCGAGACAAACGTCGACAACCCGATCTGGCGGCGCGCGGCAGTGTCGAGGATCGTGATGCCCAGGGCTCCGGACTGACAGAAGAAGCCGACGTTGCCTGCCGCGGGGATACGGGGGGCCAGCGTCGCATTGAGGGCAATGCCTGCGTCGTTGTTGGCCACGCCCAGGGCATTGGGCCCCACCAGCCGCATGCCGTGTTCGCGGACCTGCTGGAGCAGGTTGCGCTCGTTCTCCAGTCCGTCCGCGCCGGCCTCGGCGAAACCGGAGGAGACGATGACCAGCGTGCGGACACCTTTGACCAGACAATCGTCGAGCACCCCGCCGACCACGGCCGCGGGGACGGCGACCACGGCCAGATCGACGGGATCGGGGATGTCGCGGACGGTCTGATAGGCGCGGATGCCACGGACCGACACTGGGTACCGCCGCGTCGGCAGCTTCGGGTTGCCGTGATGATGGGCCGGCTGCTCGGTGCTGTCCGGAGGGGGTGTCTCGTCTGAGCTGATCCGCGGCCCGTTGACCGGATAGACCGGACCGGTGAACCCACCGGCCAGGATGTTGGCCAGCAGCGCGTTGCCCACCTTCCGTGGGTCGCTCGAGGCCCCGATCACCGCCACCGATTCCGGCCGCAGCAGATTCGCGACGCTGCGCGCCTCGGAGGCACGTTCGCGGGCGTTGCGCACCGACAGCAGTGCCTCGGTGGGATCGATGAGGAACTCCACGTGCACCGTCGCGCCGTCGAAGGCCCGCGACACCTGGTAGCCGGCACTGCGGAACACCGCGACCATGTTGGGGTTCTCGCTGAGGACCTCCGCCTCGAAGCGGGTGAAGCCGTTCTCGGCTGCCGCGCCGGCGAGGTGTTCGAGCAGGATCGGACCGAGCCCGCGGCCCTGGTGTTCATCGGCGACGACGAAAGCCACCTCCGCGGATTCGGGTTTGTTGTCGGCGGCCAGGCCCTCATAGAGCCCGATCGCGATGATCTCGCCGCCGAGCAGGGCGACGATCGCGACGCGGCTCTGGTGGTTGACGGTCGTCATGCGGACGACCTCGCGCGGCGGCAGGGTCGGGGTCGGACCGAAGTAGCGCATGTACCGGGTGCGTTCGGAGAGACCCGCGTGGAAGCGCACGACGGCGTCGGCGTCGTCGGGCACGATCGGCCGCAGGTGGACCACACCGCCGTCGGCGGCGAGCACGTCGGCGATCCAGTGGCGGGGATAGTCCCACGGCCCCCGGGGCCGGGGCTCGTCGGAGGCGCCGGGTGCAGTGCCGTCGGTCGGCGCGGCCTGCTGATCAGTCACGAGGATCCTCCGGGTCGAGTCCGTGCAGTGGGAAGACGGCTTTGCGTGTGGACATGATCGCGCGATCGGTCTGGCGCTGGGCGACCTCGGTGAGGCCCGGCGCGGGCGGCTGGCCGGTGTCGCCGTCCCAGGCGACGAAGTCGGTGTCGCCGGCGTCGCCCATCACCCGAACCGGCCGGCGGGCATAGTCGGGGTGCACCTGTCCGGCAACCTCTTCGGCTGCGGCACACCACCTCTCGTCGATCGAGGTGGTGACGTCGATGTCCTTGTCGAGTGCCACGGCGAGCAGATGCGTCCAACTGCGGGGCACCACGTTGATGACGCCGTAGCCCCCTCCGCCGACCGCGATCCACCGGCCCTCGCAGTACCGTTCGGCGAGATCGCGCATCGCGATCATCGCCGCACGCTGTCCGTCGACGGTCAATGCGAGGTCGGTCAGCGGATCGGCGCGGTGGGAGTCCGCACCGCATTGGCTGATCAGGATCTGGGGCCGGAACGCCTCGATGACCGACGGTACGACCGCATGGAATCCGCGCAGCCAGAGCCGGTCCGGGGTGTCGGGCATGAACGGCAGATTGACCGCGGTGCCCTGGGCACGGTCGTCGCCGACCTCGGTGGGCCAACCGGTCCCCGGCCACAATGTCGCCGGGTGCTGATGCAGCGAGACGGTCAGGACCCGCGGATCGGCCGCGAACGCCGTCTGCACGCCGTCGCCGTGGTGGGCGTCGACGTCGATGTAGGCGATGCGATCGTAGCCATTCTCCAGCAGCCAGTGGATCGCGACGGCGCAGTCGTTGTAGACGCAGAAACCCGCGGCACGCGCCGTCATCGCGTGGTGCATGCCGCCGCCGATGTTGACCGCGCGACGCACCGCCCCCGACCCCACCGCCTGGGCCGCGGCAAGGGTGCCACCGACCAGTAGCCGGGCGGCCTCGTGCATGCCGTCGAAGATCGGGTTGTCGGCGCCGCCGAGTCCGAACAGCCGCTCCAACAGCGGACCTGACAGCGAGGCTGTCCCCGACCCGACGGCGCGGACCGCGTCGATGTAGTCACGCGAGTGCACGACGGTCAGGGCGTCGTCGTCGATGCTGCGCGGCGCGACGATGTCGGCGTCGTCGAGGATTCCCAGGCTCTGCGCCAGACTCATCGTGAGCGCCAGCCGGACCGGGTTCATCGGATGGGTGTGGGCCCACTTGTAGGCGAGGTAGTCCTCACTCCAAATCACCGTCGCACTCATCGAGGACGTCCTTGGCTCAGCACACCGACCAGGCTAGTGGTCCGAGGGTGGGATTCGTGGCGGTTCGCGCCCACGATTCCGGCGCACCCGTCCCAGACGGGATCGACGAAGCGCGGCGGTGATCAGGGTAATCTGAGTGCCGACGAAGGGACTGCGTGCAGTGAACGACTTGGTTGACACCACCGAGATGTACCTGCGGACGATCTACGACCTCGAGGAGGAAGGGATCGTGCCGTTGCGGGCGCGAATCGCCGAACGACTCGAACAGAGCGGCCCGACCGTGTCGCAGACCGTCGCCCGCATGGAACGCGACGGTCTTCTCACGGTCGCCGGTGACCGGCATCTGGAACTGACCGACAAGGGCCGGGCGCTGGCGATCGCGGTCATGCGTAAGCATCGGCTCGCCGAGCGACTCCTCGTCGACGTCATCGGCATGCCCTGGGATCAGGTCCATGACGAGGCCTGCCGGTGGGAACACGTGATGAGCGAGAACGTCGAGCGGCGCCTGCTCGCGGTCCTCGACAATCCGACGACATCGCCGTACGGCAACCCCATCCCGGGCCTGGAGGCGTTGGGCGCCGAACCGGTCTCGTTGACCGACTCCCCGACCCGCCTGTCAGATCTGCCGCCGGGTGACACGGTCGCGGTGGTCGTGCGCCGGGTCGCCGAGCACGCCCAGTCCGATCGCGAGCTCATCCACCAGCTCCGCGAGGCCGGTGTCGTGCCGAACGCCCGCGTGACGGTGACGTGCTCACCGCAGCGGGTCGAGATCGACACCCCGGGTCACGACGGTCTGTCCCTCTCGGCGGAGATGGCGCATTCGATCTTCGTCGACAAGGTCTAGGGACGGCCCGTCCGGCACACCCGTCCACCTCTGCGCCGGCCATCTCTGGGCCCGGTCCACCTCTACGCCGCGGGCACGGTGAGGGTAGCCGGCGGCAGGGTGACACCGAGCCGTGCCGCCACCTCAAAGCACTCTCCGATCATGGTTCCGAGCTCTGCCGGGTGCAGACCGTTGCGCAGCGCGCGGTCCAGCAGCACCGCCATCGACCACGTCGGATCGGCGTCGAGCGCACAGTCCAGCGCGACCCCCGCATACGCGCCCTCGCCACCGATATAGTGCAGATGCGCGAGCAGCGTGGCCGCGCTGGCGCGGGCGCTGCCGCGCAACCGCCGGGCGAGCACCCGCCAGAGGGCCTCCGCGGCCGGCCGCTGATCGGTGACCGCGCAGGCCATCAGCGCATCGCGCACCTCCAACGTCAGGATGGCCCGGGCCAACTCGGTGACCGCGGAACAGGTATCCGGCGGGTCATCGAGCGCGGCCAGTGCGGCCCGGAGCAGATCGGCGGAATCCGAGTGCGGCACCCGCGGCCCGGACCGGCCGCGCAGGGCGATCGGCGCCCCGCACGACGGCGAATCGCAATGCGGCAGGGGCGCCAGCATGTCGGCCATCTCCGACCGCCGGGTCAACACGTATCGGCCCGAGGCGAAGGCCTCGGCAATCGCCGTCGGCGAGATCCGCGGATCGCCCATCACACCGTTGTCGCCGAGCCGCGCCGACGTCGGTCCCCGGGACCCGGGCTGCCACACCACCTGCCAGATCCCGTTCGCGGAATGCTCGCTGACCACGAAGCCCTGGCGAATACCGCCGGCCACGCGACAGGCCTCGTCGGCGGCGGCGAGCACGCGACGGTAGCGCGGGTCATCGACGTCGAACCGGTCATCGACGATGACCGCGACAAGCCGACGGAAGTCGTTGCGGCAGGCGATCTCCCCGAGATTGCCCAGGACGACGACGAGATCGGGGGCGAGGTCACCGCCGGTGGTCAACGACAGGTCATAGCGCATCGTGGCCCGGACGATCCCGCCCGCACCGAGCGCGATCAGGCAGAGGGAGTGCTCGGGGATGAAGCCCAGGAGCGCGGGTACGGAGTCGACGAGGGACGCCGCCGACAGGCGTGGTGTGTGCTGTGTCATGGCGCTCATCGTGCTCGCCGCCGCCGACCGTTCCCGGCCCACCGGCCCCGCCCGCCGCGGATCCGACGCGAATTCGGGCATGTTGTCCACAGATCCGCACCCCTCCACAGCGGATTGATCACCCGAAGGCCGCCGCCACTGCCTTCTGAAAGAGACCGTCGAGGGCCAGGCCGGCATCGGCCGGCAGATCGGTGTCCCCCAGCCAGCGGTACTGCACATAGACACGGACACCGTCACGTTGCGCAATCAAGGTGAGGGTGGAGGTGATGGTGTTCCCGCCACCGGTACGGAACGCCCGACGCACTGCGGCGTTCTCGACACCGGACGCCGCAGGCGGCGGCGGTTCGACCCGCGTCCGGATCTCGGTTCCCGCCGGTCCGTCACCGTAGGCGACGGCACAGCGCTGGGCCTGATCGGTCACCGCGGCGAGATCACCGGTGGCCACGACCACCCCGGTGGTGTAGGCAATCGACTCCTCCCCGGTCACCTGCCAGAGCACCGCACCGTCGGCGTCGGGCACGGACGGCACACACTCGGCCGGGCGGGTGGGCGCCGGATCGGCGGCGGCGAGACCGCGTAGCGCGAAGGGCACCGCCTGCGCGGGCACCTGCGTCGCACCGGGGATCGGGAAATCGTCGGCGGTCACCGACCGGGCCGACAGATCGGCGGATCCGGCCACCGGTTCACCGGTGACCGTGCACGCACCTGCCGTGAGGACCACTACCGCCGATACCGCGGTGACCACGCCACACTGCGCCACCCGCCACGACCTGTTGCCCTGTCTTGCCCGCAGACCACTCACACCGGCCTACTGTGCCAGGAGTGAGGTGATCGCCGGGGAATCCTCGCGCCGAGTGTGTCGTTGTACCCGATGGCATCCCCCCGGCCCAGGGCGCCCACCCGGCGTCGAATTGGCCCCGCACCGGGCGGATGCGACAATCGCCCGACAGCCCGCATCGACTCTCGAGGAGGGGACGATCCATGGACGAGCACCCGGAGCCGGACGCCTCGTTGTACGAGCTTGCCTTCCCCGCGCCGCGTCTCACCCACGGCGAGCCGGGAACCGGGCCGGTCCTGATCCACGCACTGGACGGATTCGCCGACGCCGGACATGCGGTGGCGTTGGCCGCCGGCCACCTGCGCAACGCGCTCGAATCGGATCTGGTGGCCACCTTCGACGCCGACGAGTTGATGGACTACCGCTCGCGGCGACCGATGATCACTTTCAACGGCGAGACGTTCACCGATGTCACCATGCCGCGCCTGACGTTGCACGCGGTCCGCGACGCCACCGACCGGCCGTTCCTGCTGCTGTCAGGCGCCGAACCGGACCTGCGGTGGGAGAGGTTCACCGAGGCCGTCCATCGCCTCGCCGACCACTTCCGGGTCACCGACGTCGTCGGACTCAACGCGATCGCGATGGCCGTCCCGCATACGCGGCCGTCATCGATCACCGCGCACGGCTCCGACCCCGATCTCCTTGGCGACCTGCCCCGATGGGGATCGTCGATGAAGCTGCCCGCGAGCGCGTCGATGCTGCTCGAGCTGCGTCTGGGCGAACACGGCCGCCGCGCCAGCGGACTGTCGGTGCACGTTCCGCACTACCTGTCACAGACCGACTACCCGGCCGCCGCGGCCCGGCTGCTGGAGGCCGCGGCGGGACTGACCGGCCTCGAGCTGCCGGTGGCGGCCCTCGACTCCGCGGCCGCACGGGTCCGTCAGCAGGTCGACGTCGAGGTGTCGGGAAACGCCGAGATCGAGTCGGTCGTCAAGGCACTCGAGGAACAGTACGACGCCTTTCAGGCCGCCCAGAACGAGCGGTCATCGCTGCTCGCGACCGAGGAGTCGTCGCTGCCGAGCGGCGACGAGCTGGGTGCCGAACTCGAGAGATTCCTCGCCGACCTCAACCGCGGCGACATCGACGGCAACGGATTCGGTGAACCGGGCGGTCCGTCATCACCGATCTGAACTCCTCCCCCGTCGCCCCGCTCGCCCCGGTCGACGACGAGGACACCGCCTTCGAGCGGTTCACCGATTGGTGGGCCGGCCGCGGGATCGCGTTGTACCCGCACCAGGAGGAGTCGCTGCTCGAGCTGATCTCGGGCAGCAACGTCATCCTGGCGACGCCGACGGGCTCCGGGAAGTCCCTCGTCGCGTCCGGGGCGATCTACTTCGCGCGGTGCGCCGGGCGTCGCGCCTACTACACCGCCCCGATCAAGGCCCTGGTCAGCGAGAAGTTCTTCGACCTGTGCACCCAGTTCGGCGCCCAGAACGTCGGCCTGCTCACCGGTGACGCCGCGGTCAACGCCGATGCCCCGATCATCTGCGCCACCGCCGAGATCGTCGCCAACCTCGCGTTACGGGACGGGCCGTCCAGCGACATCGGGGTCCTGATCGCCGACGAGTTCCACTACTACGGCGAGCGCGACCGCGGCTGGGCGTGGCAGGTGCCGCTGATCGAGCTTCCCCACACCCAATTCCTGCTGATGTCGGCGACGCTGGGTGATGTCTCGTTCTTCGTCGACGATCTCACCCGCCGCACCGGTCGGCCGACGATCCCGGTGACCGGTACCCAACGTCCGGTGCCCCTGGAGCACAGTTACGCGGTGACACCGATCCACGAGACGATCGAGGATCTCATCGGCCACGGCCGGGCCCCGATCTACGTGGTGCACTTCACGCAGCTCGCCGCCGTCGACCGCGCGCAGGCCCTGCTGTCGGCGAAGATCTGCGACAAGGCCGAGAAGGCCGCCATCGCCGAGGCCATCGGTGATTTCCGGTTCGCCACCGGCTTCGGCGCCACACTCTCGAAGCTGCTGCGCGCCGGCATCGGTGTGCACCATGCGGGCATGCTCCCGCGGTATCGGCGGCTCGTCGAACGCCTGGCGCAGCAGGGCCTGCTGAAGGTCGTCGCCGGCACCGACACCCTGGGTGTCGGGATCAATGTCCCGATCCGCACGGTGTTGTTCGCCGCGCTCAGCAAGTACGACGGCATCAAGGTCCGCCGGTTGCGGGCCCGTGAATTCCATCAGATCGCGGGCCGGGCCGGGCGCGCCGGGTTCGACACGATCGGCTACGTCGTCGCGCAGGCCCCCGAACACGATGTGGAGAATGCCCGCGCCGTCGCCAAGGCCGGCGACGATCCCAAGAAGCTCCGGAAGATCGTCCGGAAGAAGCCGCCGGAAGGCTTCGTGTCGTGGGGTGAGAAAACCTTTTTCGCGCTCGCCGAGGCTCCCGACGAACCGTTGCGGTCACATTTCCGGATGACTGTCGCGATGCTGATGGAAGTGCTCGCCCGGCCCGGCGACTGTTTTGCCGCGACCCGTCATCTTCTCGAGGACAACCATGAGCCGCGCAACCGTCAACTCCACCACATCACGCACACGATCGCCCTGTACCGGGATCTGCGAGACGCCGGAATCGTTGTGCCCCTGGACAAACCGGATAGTGAGGGCCGCAATGTCGCGCTGAGCACCGACATGCCCGAGGATTTCGCTCTCACCAATCCGCTGTCGGCGTTCGCACTCGCGGCCTTCGAACTCCTCGACCACGATGCCGGCACCTACGCCCTCGACGTGGTCTCGATTCTCGAATCGACGCTGGAGGATCCGCGGCCGGTTCTCCTGGCACAGCGCAAGGTGGCCCGCGACGCCGCGATCGCCGAGATGAAAATGGACGGGATCGAGTACGAGGAACGGATGGAGCGGCTCACTTTCATCACGTGGCCGCAACCGCTCGCTGAGGAGATCGCCTACGCCTACGACATCTACCGTCGCGGTCATCCATGGGTGGCAGGCTATCCGCCCAAGCCCAAATCGGTGCTGCGCGAAATGCTCGAACGTGCGATGACCTTCACCGAATTGATCTCCGAATACGGTCTCGCCCGCAGCGAGGGCATCGTACTGCGCTATCTCACCGACTGCTATCGCGCACTGCGGCAAGGGCTTCCGTTCACGGTGGTGACCGAGGAGATCGAAGACATCACCGACCAGGTCGGTGAGATGGTCCGCGAGGTCGATGCCAGCCTGCTCGACGAATGGGAAGAACTCACCCGCTCCGGCACCTAACTCGTGGACACCCGCAACCCCACGGTCTCCGAGGGTTCATCGGCGAAGAGGGGCCGCACGCCTTCGGCGAACCAGTACGCCTCTTCGATGTGCGGGTTACCCGAGAGCACGAAGTGGTCGATGCCGATATCGCGATACTGCTGGATCAGATCGGCCACCTCGGCGTGGCTGCCGACGATGGCGGTGCCGGCACCCGGGCGGACGAGGCCGTAGCCCGCCCACAGACCCGGGTAGACCTCGAGGTTGTCGATGTCCGCGCTGAGCGCGGCCTGCCGGCGTTGCCCTTCGGACTCGGC
>JASGFO010000118.1:0-11634 GCA_047605505.1 Gordonia sp. (in: high G+C Gram-positive bacteria)
ACCAATGCGCCATGGTGAGTGTTCGATGGATCATAGTGATCCCCGAAGGAGAAGGAATGGTAGGAGGTGAGCCAGGCGGTCGCCGTCCGGCCCCTGTCGCCGGCCCGGATCACCGTGTAGCCCATGCCCCATTATGGGCATCCGGCCGCGACGAGGTCCCGGGCGGGGTTCGTCGTGCCCCGAGGCGCTGGACTCACCGTGCCCAGGCCCCGCCGGATGGTCGGGAGCCGATCCGGCCGGAGCCCGCCCAGGGACGGCGCACCCCGCCCGCATCGGGGACATCGGCGCCCGGGACGTCGGCATCCCGCCAGGGCGCGTCGGCCGTGCCCGGACCTGCTCCGCGGACACCGGCCCGGAGCGGGCCCGATCCGGCGGCAGCTGCCCCGAAGGAATCTGCCTCGAAGGCGTCTGCCCCGAAGGCGTCGGCCCCTAAGGCGTCTGCTCCGAAGGCGTCGGTCAAGGGGAAGTCTGCCGCCCGGGGGAAACGTGCCGTGCCGCCGACGCCTGCCGTGCCGGAGCCCACACGCGGGCAGGGTCGATCGCGGGAGCGTCGGCGCGCGGCCCGGAGCCCGCTGGAACGTCGCCCGCCCGGCCGAGGCCTGCCGACCGCGGGCGAGGTCGCCGCGGCCGCCGAGGTGACCGAGATGTTGCCGGTTGTCGAGCCGCCTCGCCGGGGGCGCCGGGCGCGCCACGCCATCCCGGACGAGCCGGCCATCGACACTCCGCCCGCCCGGGCCCCGGGCGCTCCCGGCCGCGGTGTTCGGGCGGCGGGCAGTGCCACCGCCGGTGTCCGTCCGGCGCGGGTCGCCAACACGACGGCGTCGAGTGCTGCGGTCCGAGATGTGCCTGTTGCCCGGGGTGTCGTGGCCCCGGATGCCGACGATCTGCCCGTCCGGGATCGGGACGCCAAGGAGCGGGATGCCAAGGATCGGGACGCCAAGGAGCGGGATGCCGAGAATCGGGATGGTGGGGTCGCCGAGGGCGATGTCGACGCGGTCGGCGATGAGGCCGAGGAGGGATCCGGGGACCGAGACCGGATCGTGACCGGTCCGAAGCGTGACCGCAAGCGCACGGTCCGCGACACTGGCGTGACTAGAGTGAACAATGTGACTATGGGTACTCGGGCCAAATGGTTGGCGATCACCGCCTGCATCGTGGCCGCGGTCTGTGGTGCCGCGTTCGGGATCAAGTCGCTGGTGTCGAATAATCGGGACACCGGGTCGACGGCGGTCATGCAGGCCTTCGCCAAGGATTGGGCCCGGCAGGATGCGGCCGCGGCCGCCGCCCACACGACCGCGCCCGGACAGGCCGAGGAGTCCCTGACCGCGAGCCTGCGGGCGATGGGGGCCCAGCGGATTGACGTGAGCGTGGAGCGGCCCGTCGAGTACACCGACGGCTCCGCATCGTTCTCCCTGCGTACCACCTGGAACTGGTCGGACGATCGCAGCTACACCAGCGAGACCTCGGGCACCGCACGACACCTGTCGACTGGTTGGCGGGTGGCCTGGGAACCCACCCTGATCAACTCCGACCTCCCCAGCGGGGGCAAGCTGCGCCTCGTCCGCACCGACGCCCGGCCCGCGCCGAAGGTTCTGAGCCGATCCGGCAAGACGTTCATGTATCTGCAACCGGTCAGCGAGGTCGTTCTCGACCCGACCCGCAGCGGTGACACCGGTGCGGCGGCCCGGTCGCTGGCCAAGGTCCTCGCGCCGATCGCGCCGCTGGTGACCGCCGACGTCATCAACCAGAAGATCGCGGCCACCCCCGGCCGGCCGATCACCGCGGTCACCCTGCGCGACTCCGACATGGCGGTCCTCACCCGTCGGCCGGAGTCCGTGCGGGGCGTGACCGTGCAGAAGTCGTCGATGCTGGTCCTGGCCGACCGTCGCCTGGGCAGCCCGCTGGAGGCGGGCCTGACCAACTACTGGCAGGCGATCCGCGACGCGACCGCGGGGTGGCAGGTGCAGCTTGTTGGCCCCGGGATCGCCACCCCGCGGCGGCTCGCCGGCGAGCAGGGGCCCCCCGGGCCCAACGTTGCGACGACCGTGGATCAGGGCGTCCAGCTCACCCTGGGCGATGCGGCCGTGATGGTCGCGCAGCCGGCCACGATCCTGGTGCTCGACGCCGCCACCGGTGGCATCGAGGGCATGGCGCAGAATGACGCCGCCGCGGCCCGCGGCATCAACATCGACACGCCCTACCTCGTCGGTTCCACCCTGGACCCGGTACTCGAGGCCGCCGACCGCACCGGCAGCCGGGGCGTGGCGCTGGATCGCCTCGGACTCGGCGTCGGCTTCACCATCCCCGGCGCGAGCGCCCCGGCGCCCGGACAGCCCGGCGTGGCGACGATCGACTATGAGCGGTCCGGCCTGAAGATGTCGATGTCGAACATGGCGGCGTTCGGCGTCGCGATGGCCCGGAGCATGCTCGGCAGTCCGTCGTCGGTCGCGCCGTTCATCATCAACGGGGCGACGACGCGCGTCGAACACGGTGAGCTCGGCGATCTCGACCCGGCGGTCGCCCGGTCGGTCGCGGCGGCGATGACCACGACGGCCCGCACCGGGGACGCCAGCGACCTCACCAACGCGCAGGGCCTCAAGGCGCTGGTCGGGACCAACGGGCCGCAGGGCCCCGGCTGGTTCGTCGGGGTGCAGGACGGCAAGGTCATCGTGATCTACACCGAAGGCGCCACCTCGGGCACCGCCGCACTCCAGGTGGCCCAGAAGTACTTCCGGATCAGGTGAAGTCGACGGCCGCGGCGGTCGGGACACCGCGGCGTCGACGCGCGAGCACGACGGCGATCGAGCGCCAGCCCATCAGCAGGAACGCCAGCGCGATGGCGGCGACCACGATGAAGCTCACGGCGAGGCCCTCGTGGAACAGATAGCGCAGGATCATCCCCACGGTCACCGCGCAGAACCAGATGACCAGGCCCGACGGCACGACCCGGTAGGGGTGGAACTCGCGCCCGAAGTAGTCGGTCGAGTGCACGTGCGAGTACACGTAGACGATCGACCAGCCGACGGCCGCGCCCGCCACGAACGGCCACAGCGTCTGCAGGACACCCATCGGGGCGTAGCCGTGGTGGTGCGACGACCGCCCGATGAGGACGAAGACGGTGATGGCCGCGGCGTCGAAGAGCGCAGTCAGCGACAACGGTACGTGCTGACCGGCTCGGGCGATCCCCCCGGACGGCCTGTCTGAACCCCACATGGTCCTACACCGTAGCCCGTCGGGGCGGTCACGAGGAATCGATGTCATCCGGCGCGTCGACCCGGCGCGGCGGGGACTCGGCGGCGTCGGGTGGGTCCGATGCGTCGGAGGCCGGCCAAGCGGTGTCGTACTCGGCCTCCAGATGCTCGCGATCGCGGATGCCGCTGCGGAACTTGGCTCCGATCACGAACCAGCCGAGCACCGCGATGAGGACGTAGCTGATGATCCGGTACACCAGCACGGCGGTGATCGCGTCGGCGACCGGCATGCCGGCCGTGGTCAGCGCGGGGACCAGGACCGCGTCGACGACGCCGATGCCGCCCGGCAGCAGCGGAACCGCGGTGCCGACGGCCTTGCCTGCGGCATAGGCGACCATGATCCCGGAGATGCTCGGGTGGACGCCGACGGCCCAGCACGCGAACATCAGGCAGGCGATGTCGGTGACCCAGTTGAACAGGCTCCACAGAAAGGACTGGCCGATGGCACGCCCCGACAGCTGTACCGCGCGCAGCTGTTCGAGGATCTCGCGCAGCCGGGCGACGCCCTGATCGGTTGGCTTGTTCCGAAGGCTGTTCCACCAGCCGAGAACCTTTTCGCCGCCGGTCTGCAGGGTCTCCGGGTGCGTGGCCAGGAACTGCAGGAGCAGACCCACCCCGACAAAGCTGACGATGGAGAACACCAGCGAGAACGGGTTGGTCTTGGCGCCGGCCAGCGCGGCGCCGCCGACGCCGAGGACGGCCAGTCCCACGCCCGCCAGCAGACCCGACATCACCACCTGCCACGACGCGATCACCGGGGTGGCGCCCCACTTGCGGGTCTCGCGGTAGGTGAACGCCGGGGCGAGGACCTGCCCGCCCGGCATCGTCTGGCTGATCGAGTTGGCCGCGAGGATCACCGACAGCGACTGCAGCTGGCTGACCCGGACGCCGGCCGACCGCAGCAAGGTGCGCTGTACCTGCGCGAAACTGTCCATGGAGGCGACGGCGGCGATCACGCACGCCCCCAGCCACACCCAGTCGAGATCAGCGAGCCGCTTCCAGGTGTCCTCGAGGCGGGGCCAGATCAGCACACCCTCGACGATCAGGACCGCGGCGACCACCGCGAGCAGTGACCAGCGCACCACCCGCATGATGTGATGGCGGCGGGACGGCTGTTCGTCCGTCGGCGGGTCGGAAGGCATGTTCCACACCCTAGCGGCGACGTCCCCGGTGCGGCCTCGACGGCGGCCGGCTGTCGCGGTCCCGGCCCCGAATCCGTCGCTACCCTGGACGGTGTGAGCGTCGGCGACCACGACCGGTCCGCAGTCCATCCGGCGGTGCGCGCCGCCGCCGAATGGTGCTGGCGGCTGCTGGTGATCCTGCTCACGATCTACGTGGCGGGCATGGTGTTTCACCGGTTCAGCACGGTGCTGGTGCCTGCTGCGCTGGCGGTTTTGCTGACCGCCTTCCTGCTGCCCGCCGTCGATTTCCTGCATCGGCACCGGGTGCCGCGGTCGGTGGCGGTGGCACTCGTGCTGATTCTCGCGGCCGCTGCACTGGCGGGGCTGCTCACCTTTGTCGGGCAGGCGTTCGTCTCGGGCTTCGGGCAGTTGGCCGATCAGGTGGTCGTCACCGTCGACGATGTGCGGCGGTGGCTGTCCGACGGTCCGCTCGGTATCGACCAGACGCAGGTGGGTCATTTCGGGAACAACATCGTCGAGATCATGCAACGTAATCAGGACCGGCTCGCCAGCGGTGCGCTCGCGACGGCGACCACCGCCACCGAACTGGTCACCGGCGCATTCCTGATGCTGTTCCTGCTGGTCTTCTTTCTCTATGGGGGAAGCCAGATCTGGGAGTTCTGCACGATTCTCGTGCCGCGCGCCGCCCGCGCCAAGGTGGCCGCCGCCGGTGTTGCCGGATTCGGCACGCTGGTCGCCTATGTCCGCGCGACGGTGGTGGTCGCGCTGGTGGATTCGGTCTGCATCGGCATCGGGCTGGCCATCGTGGGGGTGCCGCTGGCGTTGCCCCTGGCGACGGTGATCTTCGTGTTCGCCTTCATCCCCATGGTCGGCGCACTGATCAGCGGCGCACTCGCGGTGCTGATTGCGCTGGTCACCCAGGGCTGGGTCACCGCGGTGATCGTGTTGGCGATCCTGGTGGGCGTGATCCAATTGGAAAGCCATGTGCTGCAACCATTTCTGATGGGACGCTCGGTCCGTCTGCACCCGGTGGCGGTGGTGTTGGCGATCGCGGCGGGCCTCGTCGGCGCCGGGGTGGTCGGCGGACTGCTGGCCGTTCCGTTGATCGCCTTCGCCAACACCGCGATCCGTCACCTGCGGGGTGCGACGCCGGCCGCGGCCGCCTTGGACGCCGAGGGTTTCGAGCGCAGAGCCGACGTGCCCCACTGGGACCGCCCCGACCTGGACAACGTCATCGTCGAGGCCGACGAGGACGTCGCCGACCCGACCGACCCGACCGACGGACCGGCCGCCGAGACACCGGATGCCGGCGGGCCGGGTGCCGACGACCGGCCGTGATCGATCGAGGCTGGTCGGTGTCCTACTCGTCGGATGCCGACCGGCTGCGGCGCAGCAGATCCTGGACGCTGATCCGGTCGTCGGAGCTGTCCTGGGCGTGTCGATCCACGACGGGCTGTTCCGATGACACCGACGGATCACCCGGCAGTGGCGGCGCGACGGCCTGGGCCCACTCCGAGAGCCCGCGATCCAGCGGCGACGGCCCGGTCGAGGTCCGCGACGGCCGGGGGGCGTCGGTTCGGCGCCGCTGTTCGGGCGTCAGCGACGCGGCCAACGGACGGGCGCCGGTCTGATCCAGTTCGGGTCGCCGACTCAGCGGCGAACCGTTCGGCGCTGAACCCGTCGACACCGGATCCCGCGTTGTTGCCGGGCTCTCGGGTGCCGGGCCGTCGGGCTCCGGGGTGGTGGGCACGGGGCTCTCGGGTGCCAGGCTCTCGGGTGCCAGGCGCCGCGCTGCCGGGGTCTGCGCTGCCGGGGTCTGCGGGGTGGACCCGTTCGGTGCCGAGGAGGGGGTACCCGAACCGTTCGGCGCCGGCTCCGCGGCGCGGTCCGCCGGGATCGGCCCGGACGACGACGCCGTGACCACGGGTGCCTGCGGCAGCGGCCGCTGGGTCTCGACGGTGCGCGCGGTCGCCGAGACCTCGGCAGCCGCCGGTGGGCGCTGCGGTGCCGGTTGCGGACGTCCGATGTCGGCGAGCCGGATGCCACCCTCGCCGAGCCGCCAGCCACCGGTGTCGGGGCGATCGACCGTCCGCGGGGCCTCGGAGCGGGCCTGGCCGTTGCGGGCGGTCGGCACGGGGGCCGGAGGGACGGGAGGTACCGGTGTCGGGGGCACGGGGACAGGGGGCACGGGGACAGGGGGCACCGCGACCGGGGGGATCGGTCGGGGACCCGACGCCGGCGCTGCGCCGACCACCGGCACCTGCGGCCGGCCCGGCGCCGGGGCACGACGCGGCGGTGGTGCCGGAATCGGGCGGCGGACACGTCCCGCGGGACGCCGAATGCCCATCACCGACGTCGGCACCTCCGAGATCAGGGTGCCCGCGCTGACATTGCGGTGGATGCGTGCGCCGTCCCGCTTCTCGTCGGGTTCGTCGTCGAGGACAGTCTCGCCGAGGCCGATCTTGTGCTGCACCGTACTCAGCCAGCGCGGCGCCCACCAGCAGTCGTCGCCGAGCAGCTTCATCACCGACGGCACCAGCAGCATCCGGATCACGGTGGCGTCGAGGATCAGCGCGGCGATCATCCCGTAGGCGATGTATTTCATCATCACGATGTCGCTGAGCCCGAAGGCGCCGGTGACGACTACCAGGATCGCGGCCGCGGCGGTGATGATGCGTCCGGTGAGGGCGGTGCCGACCCGGATCGATTCGGTGGTCGTCGCGCCCTTCTGTCTGGCCTCCACCATGCGGGACAACAGGAAGATCTCGTAGTCGGTGGACAGGCCGAACACGATCGCGATGATCAACACCAGGACCGCCGCGAACAGCGGGCCGGGCGTGAAGTTGGCGAGGCCGGCGAAGTTCCCGTCGACGAAGATCCAGGTCAGGATGCCCAACGTGGCGCCGAGACCCAGCGCCGACATCAGTGCCGCCTTGATCGGCAGGACCAGCGAGCCGAACGCCAGGAACATCAGCAGGCCGGTGACCAGTACCAGCATCACCGTCATCAACGGCAGTCGGGTGAGCAGGGCGTCGATCGAGTCCTGGGTCAGGGTCGGGGTACCGGCCACCCAGATCTGCAGTCCCGCCGGACGGGGGATGGCGCGGAGGTCCTTGATCGCCTGGCCCGCGGTGTTGCGGTCGACCAGACCCGCCGACAGCTGGATGATCGCGGCACCGGTCGGCGCGTGTGTGCCGGTCAGCGCACCGTCGTCGGCGTTGGCGGAGAACTTCTTGGTGAACCCGGGGATCCGGTTCGCGGCGTCGGCGAACTGCTGGATCTTGTTGCCGTTATCCGGATCGTTCTCGTCGTAGGAGATGACGAGCTTGATCTCCTCGGTGCGTTCCTTCGGGAAGTACGTGTCGAAGTGTTCCTGGGCGATCCGGCTCACGTTGTCTGGCGGCAGATACGCCTCGCTGATCCCGCCGAACTTGATGCCGCCGAACGGCACGGTGAGGATCAGCAGCAGCACCACCGTGGGCGCCGCGGTCAACACCGGATGCTGCATCACCCAGCCCGAGAGCCGCCCCCAGAAACCGTTGACGATCTCGTCCCGGGACCGCGTCTTGCCCGAGGTCAGGGTTTCCACCCGGGTGGCGGCGGGGGCCGAGACCTTCCGAAGGACCGGGATCACCGAATGTGCCAGCATCCAGCGCAGCGAGAAGGCGTCGACGCGCGGACCCAGGATCCCCAGGATCGCCGGGAGCACCGTGATCGACAGGACCGCGGCCAGCGACACCGACGCGATCGCCCCGTAGGCGACCGACTTGAGGAAGCCCTGCGGATTGATCAGCAGACACGCGAGCGCCGCGACGATGATCGTCGCGGAGAACACGACGGTCTGACCGGAGGTCATCACCGTTCGTCGGACGGCGGCCTTCGTCGAGTAGCCGTCGGCCAGCTCCTCCCGGAATCGGGACACGATGAACAGGCCGTAGTCGATCGCGATGCCGAGCCCGATCAGTGTGACCACCGACTGGGCGAAGATGTTCAGTTCGGTGGCCAGGGCCAGGATCTTCATGATGCCCAGCGAGCCGGCGATGGTCAGGCCGCCGATGAAGACGGGCAGGCACGCCGCGACGACACCGCCGAAGATGAAGAACAGCATCAGCGCGACCAGCGGCAGCGCGATCAGCTCGGCCCGGTGGATGTCGGCGTCCATGCCGCGGGCCATCGCCCCGGCCACCGGCTGCAGCCCGGCCAGCTCGAAGGTCGTACCGGGCAGGTCATAGCGGCCGGCGATGTTGGCGAACTCGGGCTGGATGCGTTTGAAGTTCTCCAGCACCGTCGTGTCGTCGTTGCCGGCGATACCGATGCTGATGAAGGCGTGCCTGCGGTCCTCGTCGAACGTGCGCGAGCGGATGGTGGCCTGCGCCGCCTGCTGGGCGGGCGAATCATCGGGCAGATAGAACGGGTCGATGATCACGTGGTTGCTGCGCAACGCCGCGTCGCCGTCGGCGCTACTCGCGCGTTGGACGATGTCCGGGTACTTCGCGAGCAGGTCGGTGATGAACTTCTCCACCTTCGTCCCGAAGGCCGGATCGTCAACGGTGGTGCCCGCCGGCGGGGTGATCAGCACGATCACATCCGACCGGTGATCACGGCCGAAGGCGGTGTCGGCGATGACCGATCCCTTCGACGACTGCGACGTCGGGTCGAACCAGCCGCTCTGGCTCAGGTGCTTGTTGAGGTCGAGGCCGAAGAGGCCCAGGCCCGCCATGAGCACGACCATGACGGCGATGACGGCGAAGCGCATCCGATAGACGAATGTGCCGATGGCTCCGAACACGCCGAGTCCTTTCTTGACAAGTCGGGAACGATTCTCGCAAGCCCGACCGGGGCCTGCGGAGTCGCCCCCGTGCGCGGGCGCCTGCCCGTCAGTGCAGCAGGGCCCGCAACGGGCGGAACGGTGCCAGCCATGCGCCCTCGTCGGGGAGCGAGTCCAGCCCGATGCGTGGCAGCGGTTCCCGGAACACACCCGGGATGTCCTCGAGATCGATGAACTCGAACTCGTCGGTCGACAAGGCCCAGCTGGCGTGCTCACGGAAACCGATCACCGTGACCGGTACCCGGTCGGCCGCCACCTCCAGCAACGGTTCCCGGAATGCCTGACCGTCGGCGGAGGCCACGATCAACCCGGCCAGACCCACAGTGTGCCTGCGTAGCTCGATATGGTCGAGCATGTCGGAGTCGACGTCGCTGTCCTCGGTCAGTTTCGGCTTGGCGAAGACCGCGAAGCCAACATTGCGCAGCGCCTCCACCCAGGGCCGGACGACCTCGGCGCTACCTGGGGCGATGTTGGTGAACACGGTCGCCTCGGGCTCGACCACCCACCCCGCCGCGGAGCCGTCGTCGGCGGCCGGTGTGGCACTCGCCACGTCGTCGGTCTTCTCCAGGACCCAGCGCCCCAGCGCGTCGAATCTCGGCCGATGGGCGGCCGTGGGCCGCCCGCCCAGGAGTGCACCGAGACCCATGTCCATGTTGGGGGCATCCCACACGAGGAGCATGCGCGGCGCCCCCGCCTGCCCGGTGCCGGTGGCGAACCGGCCGGTGGTCGCGTTCATGTGGTGATCCCAGTCTCTCGGGGCCCAGCCGGGCCGGGTTTGCGGTAGACGAACTCGGTGACCGTGCGGCCCTCGCGCTCGGCGCGGCCCTCGAACTTGGTGGTGGGCCGGGTCAGGGAGATCGGCGACGGGTGGTCGGCGGTCACCGGCACGACGTGCGGGCGGGCCGGATCCTGGGTGGCGAGGAGTTCGGCGATCCAGTCGGCGTAGCCGGCGTGATCGGTCGCGATGTGCAGGACACCGCCGTCGACGAGCCGGTCGCTGATCAGCTCGAGGGTGCCGCGCTGCAGGAACCGACGTTTGTGATGGCGCGACTTGGGCCATGGATCCGGAAAGTACACCCGGACCCCGGTGAGCGTGCCCGGTTCGACAAGCTCGCGCAGCACGACCACCGCGTCGCCGCGCACCATCCGCACATTGGTCAGGCCGCCGCGCTGGATCAGACCGAGCAGCTGGGCCAGACCGGGCTGGTAGACCTCGACCGCGATCACCCCGACGTCGGGTTCGGCGGCGGCCATCGCGGCTGTGGATATCCCGGTGCCGCTGCCGACCTCGACGACGACCGGTGTGGTAGGGCCGAACATCGCCGGCAGATCGAACGGCGTCTCGGGTTCGCGGTCGGCGGCGATGGCCAGGTCACGGCCGAACTCAGGCCACAGCGTGTCCCAATTGCGCTGCTGATTGGGGGTCAGCGTGCCGCGCCGGAAGCGGAAACTGGTCACCCGCGGAAACCGCCGGGCCACGTCGACGTGGCCGGCGGAGGACGGTTCGGCGCTGTTGCTCACGGGTCCATCGTGACCCATCGCGCCCGGTGCTTCATCTTCGACACCGCAGTGGGTGTGGATTTCGGTGCGCCGATCGGCGTGGGCGGGGTTACCCTGCGATCAGTGCGCCGACCAGGCGAGACGGGGTCGGGTACGGACGTCGGGGGGAGTGGGCGGTGACTGGTCGGATCTCGGCGAATGTGTCGAACCCGGTGTCGGCGTGTCGGCCGACGGTGGCCGTGTGCGGGCGTGGCGGCACCGGTCGCGACACCATGGCCCGGGCACTGCGGGACCGGCTCGGCGTCGATGCGCTCGGGCCCGGTGAGGATACCGATACCCTCGCCGCCGCGGATCTTCTGCTGTATCTGCTGGTCGGGACCGTGCGGGCCGCCGACGTCGAACTCCTCGCACACCTGCCCGCCGACCGCACGGTCGTCGTCCTGGGCAAGGCCGACACCTGCGACGATCCCGATGCGGCGGCCGCGGCCGCAGCCACTGTGCTGGGCCGGCCGGTGCTGCCGGTCTCGGCGCTGCTGGCGTGCGCCGAGGTCACCGCGGCCGAATGGGATTTCCTTCGGGAGCTGGCCGCGGCCGGCGAGCAGATGCCGTCGTTGTCGGGGCGGTTCCTGACCGGCGCCGAGCGGACGTTGCGCCGGCGGCTGCTGCGTCGGCTCGACCGGCTCGGCATCGAGATCGCCCTCGACGTGGCCGCCGATCGGGCCGCCGGTGTCGACGACCTCACCGCCATCCTGCAGGCCGAGAGCGGGATCGCCGGTCTCGGCGCACGGATCACCGCGATGCTGCCCCGGGTGGCGGCCGCCCGCGCCCGCGACCGGCGCGCCGAGCTCGAATACCGGGCCGCCGCCGGCGCCGACCGGGACCGTGCCGAGCGACTGCTCCGCGTCGCGGCGGT
>JASGFO010000119.1:0-11593 GCA_047605505.1 Gordonia sp. (in: high G+C Gram-positive bacteria)
GTTGCCGGCGCGCGTGAGGTGGACCTCTCGGGCGCCGACATCGCGGTCGCCATCGACCTCGGCCTCGGCACCGCCTCCGGGCTGGTCCGCACCACCGACCTTTCTCACGCCTACGTCGAAGAGAACTCGGCCTACTCGTCATGAGCGACACCACGACCGAGATCCCCGCGACCACCCGGGCGGCGCTGCTGGCCGAGTCGCTGCCCGCGCTGACCGCCCTCGCCGGCGCGGTGGTCGTCGTCAAGTACGGCGGCAACGCGATGGTCGACGACGGGCTCAAGCGCGCCTTCGCGGACGACATCGTCTACCTGCGCCGCGTCGGACTGCACCCGGTGGTGGTGCACGGCGGCGGTCCGCAGATCTCCGCGATGCTCACACGCCTCGGCCTGCACGGCGAATTCAAGGGCGGCTTCCGCGTCACCACCCCCGAGGTGATGGACGTGGTCCGGATGGTGCTGTTCGGTCAGGTGGGCCGTGATCTGGTGGGACTCATCAACTCCCACGGCCCGCTCGCGGTCGGCCTGACCGGCGAGGATGCGCGGCTGTTCACCGCCACCCGGCGCACCGCCACCATCGACGGCGTCGCCACTGACATCGGCCTCGTCGGCGACGTCACTGCCGTCGACCCCGCGGTCATCACCGATCTGCTGGCCGCCGGCCGTATCCCGGTGGTCTCGACGATCGCCCCGGACGCCGCCGGGGTGGTGCACAACATCAACGCCGACACCGCGGCCGGCGCGCTCGCCGAAGCCCTCGACGCGGCCCGGCTGGTCATGCTCACCGACGTCGAGGGCCTCTACACCCGTTGGCCCGACCGGACATCGCTGGTGTCCGAGATCGGGGCGGCCGCGCTGACCCAACTGCTGCCGCGCCTCGACTCGGGCATGATCCCGAAGATGGAGGCCTGCCTGCGCGCGGTCTCCGGCGGGGTCACCGCGGCCCACGTCATCGACGGCCGGGTCCCGCATGCGGTTCTCGCCGAACTGCTCACCACGGGTTCGGCCGGCACCACCGTCGTCGCCGACAGCGGGGATGCGGGATCTGCCGATCCGACCACATCCGAATCCGAGCCGAAGGCGGAGAACTCATGACCACACCGTGGCAGCAGCGGTGGTCGGCCGCGCTGATGAACAACTACGGCACCCCGCCGCTGGCGCTGGTCACGGGGGAGGGCGTCCACGTCACCGACGCCGACGGCAACCGGTACCTCGACCTGCTCGGCGGCATCGCCGTCAACGCGCTGGGCCACGCAAACCCCGCGATCGTCGCGGCCGTCACCACGCAGTTGCAGACGCTCGGGCACACCTCGAACCTCTACATCACCGAACCGGTCGTCGAACTCGCCGAACGCCTCCTCGACAAGTTCGGGCACCACACCGCCACCACGGCGGATTCACCCGGTCGTCATTTTCCGTCGCTTCGCTCGCCTGGCCGCGTGTTCTTCTGCAACTCCGGCACCGAGGCGAACGAGGCCGCCTTCAAACTGGCCCGCCGCACCGGCCGGCCGCAGATCATCGCGGCCGAGAAGGCCTTCCACGGCCGGACCATGGGTGCGCTCGCGATGACCGGCCAGCCCGGCAAGCGGGAGCCGTTCGAGCCGATGCCGCCCGGTGTCGACTTCGTGCCCTACGGCGACGTCACCGCACTCGACGCGGCGGTCGGCGCGCAGACCGCCGCGGTGATCCTGGAGCCGATCCAGGGTGAGGCCGGGGTGATCGTGCCGCCCGCGGGCTATCTGGCCGCGGCGCGGCGGATCACCGCGGAACGCGGGGCACTGCTCATCCTCGACGAGGTGCAGACCGGCATCGCCCGGACCGGGACGTTCTTCGCCCATCAGGCGTCCGGCATCGTGCCGGACGTGATGACCCTGGCCAAGGGGCTCGGCGGGGGCCTGCCGATCGGCGCGTGCCTGGCCACCGGCGCGGCCGCCGATCTGTTCACGCCGGGCCAACACGGCACCACCTTCGGCGGCAACCCGGTCGCCGCGGCCGCCGCGCTGGCCGTGCTGCGCGAGATCGACACCCACGGACTGACCGATCACGTCGCTGCCGTGGGCAAGTCGATCGCGACCGGCATCGCCGACCTCGATCATCCGCTCGTCGCCGGTGTGCGTGGCGCGGGGCTGCTGCTGGGCATCGTGCTCACCGAGCCGATAGCGGCCCGGGTCGAGGCCGCCGCGCGGACGGGCGGGTATCTGATCAACGCCCCGGCCCCTGACGTGCTGCGGCTCGCGCCGCCACTGATCCTCACCGAGGAGCAGGGTGCCGACTTCGTCGCCGCGCTCCCGGAATTCCTCGACGCGGCAACCGCATCGCCGACGGCCGCGAAGGAGCAGCCATGACCCGCCACTTCCTGCGCGACGACGATCTCAGCCCCGACGAGCAGGCACAGGTCCTCGCGTTGGCCGCCGAGGTCAAACGCGAGCCGTTCGCCTACCGGCCCCTCGAAGGTCCGCGTGGCGTCGGGGTCATCTTCGACAAGAACTCCACCCGCACCCGATTCTCCTTCGAACTCGGTATCGCCCAGCTGGGCGGGCACGCCGTCGTCGTCGACGGCCGGGCCACGCAGCTCGGGCGCGAGGAGACCCTCGAGGACACGGGGCGGGTGCTCTCGCGTTACGTCGAGGCGATCGTCTGGCGCACCTTCGGCCAGGAACGTCTCGACGCGATGGCGTCCGCGGCCTCCGTTCCGATCGTCAACGCGCTCTCCGACACCTTCCACCCGTGCCAAGTGCTCGCCGACCTGCAGACGATCACCGAACGACGCGGCCACACCGCGGGACTGCGGATGACCTACCTCGGCGACGGCGCCAACAACATGGCGCATTCGCTGGCACTGGGCGGGGTCACCGCGGGGATGCACGTGACGGTCAGCGCGCCGGCGGGATTCCAGCCGGATCCCGCCGTGATCGCCGCGACCGAGGCGCGTGCGGCGCTGAGTGGCGGATCGGTCGGCGTCATCACCGATCCGGTGGCCGCGGCCACCGGCGCCGACATCCTGGTCACCGACACCTGGGTTTCGATGGGGCAGGAGAACGACGGGAAGGACCGCAAGGCGCCGTTCTGGCCTTATCAGATCAACGCCGACCTGCTCGCCCATGCCGCCGACGATGCGCTGGTGCTGCACTGCCTGCCCGCCCACCGCGGCGACGAGATCACCGACGACGTGCTCGACGGCCCGCACAGCGTCGTCCTCGACGAGGCGGAGAACCGGCTGCACGCGCAGAAGGCGCTGCTGATCTGGTTGCTGGAGCACCAGTGACCGCCGCGGGCAATCCCGAGCACTCCCGGCTCGCGACCACCCGGGCGGGCCGGCACGCGCTGATCGTCGACCTCCTGGCCAACAACCAGGTGCGCAGCCAGACCGCGCTGCAGAAGCTGCTCGCCGCGCACGGTGTGGAGGCCACTCAGGCGACCCTCTCGCGTGACCTCGACGAGCTCGGCGCGGTCAAGCTGCGGGCCGCCGACGGCGGCACCGGGGTCTACGTCGTCCCCGAGGACGGCTCGCCCGTCCGCGGGGTGTCCGGCGGGACCGATCGGCTCGCCCGGCTGCTCGGCGAGCTCCTCGTCTCCGTCGACGCCAGTGGCAATCTCGGTGTGCTGCGCACCCCGCCGGGCGCTGCGCACTATCTGGCCAGCGCCATCGACCGGGCGAGCCTGCCCGACGTGGTGGGTACGATCGCCGGCGACGACACGATCTTTCTCTGTGCCCGCGAACCCGTCGACGGCGCCGAATTGGTCCGACGAATCGAGGGTCTCGTGTAACCGCGAGACCCGTTCGCCGACAAATTTTTTCCACCTCATCAACAGCTCATTTTCCCAACACACAGGAGTTCAGGAACACCATGGCGGAGCGCGTCATACTCGCATATTCGGGCGGCCTTGATACGTCGGTTGCCATCAGCTGGATCGGCAAGGAGACCGGCAAGGAAGTCGTCGCCGTCGCGCTCGACCTCGGTCAGGGCGGCGAGGACATGGAGGTCGTGCGGCAGCGTGCCCTCGACTGCGGTGCCGTGGAGGCCGTCCTCGTCGACGCCCGGGACGAGTTCGCCGACGACTATTGCCGGCCCGCGATTGCCGCCAATGCCTTGTACATGAACCGCTATCCGCTGGTTTCGGCGCTGTCGCGGCCGCTGATCGCCAAGCACCTGGTGACCGCGGCACGCGATCACGGCGGCACCGTGGTGGCCCACGGGTGCACCGGCAAGGGCAACGACCAGGTCCGTTTCGAGGTCGGATTCGCCTCGCTGGCGCCGGATCTCGAGGTGATCGCACCGGTACGCGACTACGCGTGGACCCGGGAGAAGGCCATCGCCTTCGCCGAGGAGAATGCGATCCCGATCAACGTGACCAAGAAGTCGCCGTTCTCCATCGACCAGAACGTGTGGGGCCGGGCGGTCGAGACCGGGTTCCTCGAGGATCTCTGGAATGCCCCGACCAAGGATGTCTACAGCTACACCGAGGACCCGACCCTCAACTGGGGCTCGCCCGACGAGGTCATCATCACTTTCGACAAGGGGAGCCCGGTCGCCATCGACGGCCGCCCGGTCACCGTGCTTGAGGCCATCGAGGAGCTCAACCGGCGCGCCGGCGCGCAGGGTGTCGGCCGGCTCGATGTGGTCGAGGATCGGCTCATCGGCATCAAGAGCCGTGAGGTGTACGAGGCGCCCGGCGCGATGGTGCTGATCACCGCACATGAGGAACTCGAACATGTCACCGTCGAGCGGGAGCTCGGCCGCTACAAGCGGCTCATCGATCAGAAGTGGGCCGAGCAGGTCTACGACGGACTGTGGTTCTCGCCGCTGAAGCGGTCCCTGGACGCCTTCATCGGCTCGACTCAGGATCACGTTTCCGGTGACATCCGCCTCGTGCTCTCGGGCGGGCACATCACCGTCAACGGCCGGCGCAGTGCCGAATCGCTCTACGACTTCAATCTCGCCACCTACGACGAGGGCGACAGCTTCGATCAGTCGCACGCGCGGGGCTTCGTCGAGCTGCACGGGCTGTCGTCGAAGATCGCCGCCAAGCGGGATCTCGGGGCGAGCGCAGCGACGGGGGATGCCGGGGCGAGCGCAGCGACGGGGGATGCCGGGGCGAGCGGTGAGTGAGGGGGGGACGACGAATGTGGGGTCGTTGTGGGGCGGGCGGTTTGCCGATGGTCCGGCCGCCGCGATGGCCGCGCTGAGCAAGTCCACCCACTTCGACTGGGCACTCGCGCCGTTCGACATTGAGGCGTCGAAAGCCCATGCGCGCGTGCTGAACCGGGCCGGCCTGCTGGGGGAGGCCGATCTCGCCGCGATGCTCGACGGGCTGGATCGGCTGGCCGCCGACGTCGCCGACGGCACGTTCGGGCCCGCCGAGGATGACGAGGACGTGCACGGTGCGCTCGAGCGGGGATTGATCGAGCGCGTCGGCGCCGAACTCGGTGGCCGGTTGCGGGCGGGCCGGTCGCGCAATGATCAGGTGGCGACGCTGTTCCGGATGTGGCTGCGGGCCGGTATCCGCCGGGTCGCGGCGGGTGTGCTCGACGTCGTGGAGGCGCTCACCGCACAGGCCGCCGCGCATCCCGACGCGGTGATGCCGGGCAAGACGCACTTGCAGGCCGCGCAGCCGGTGCTGTTGGGTCATCATCTGCTCGCGCATGCGCAGCCGCTGCTGCGCGACGTGGATCGACTTGTCGACGCCGACCGGCGGATCGCTGTGTCGCCGTATGGATCCGGTGCGTTGGCCGGCTCGTCGCTCGGTCTGGATCCGGCCGCGATCGCGGCCGACCTCGGGTTTGACGCGCCCGCCGAGAATTCGATCGATGCGACCTCGTCGCGGGATTTCGCGGCCGAGGCGGCTTTTGTCCTCGCGTTGATCGCGGTTGATCTGTCGCGGCTCAGCGAGGATGTGATCCTGTGGAGCACACCGGAGTTCGGATATGTCACGCTTGCCGACGCGTGGTCGACGGGCAGCTCGATCATGCCGCAGAAGAAGAATCCCGACGTCGCCGAACTGGCGCGCGGCAAGGCGGGCCGGCTGATCGGTGACCTGACCGGACTGCTCGCGACGCTCAAGGCGCAACCGCTCGCCTACAACCGGGATCTGCAGGAGGACAAGGAGCCGGTTTTCGACGCAGTGGCCCAGCTTGAACTGCTGCTGCCCGCGGTCACCGGTCTGGTGGCCACCCTGACCTTCCACACCGAGCGGATGGCCGAGTTGGCGCCGGCCGGTTTCACCCTGGCCACCGACATCGCCGAATGGCTTGTCCGCCAGGGTGTGCCGTTCCGGGTGGCGCACGAGGTGTCCGGTGCGTGCGTGCGTGCGGCCGAGGCGAAGGGGGCCGGGCTCGACGACCTGACCGACGACGAGTTCGCGGCGATCGATCCGGCCCTGACCCCCGCGGTCCGATCCGTGCTCACCGTGCGTGGCTCGATCGAGTCGCGCACCGCGCACGGCGGTACCGCGAGCGGGCAGGTGGCCCGCCAGATCGACGTGATCACGGCGCGGGTGGCCCAGTTGCGGGCGGGGCGGCTGGCGGCCACGCCCCGGTAGGGCCTGCGCCCGCCGCGGAGTGGGCCGATGGCCCAGAGCCGGTTGCCGCGATCCGATGAGTAACATCACTGCCATCGTCGATGTCGGGGCGGGAGGAGCGAACACGCGATGGCTGGGTTGGTTGGGATTCCCGATGTGGGTGCGGTCGTCAACAGGGTCTTGGCGACGGCCCAGAACGGACTCGAGGTCCTCCGCTTCGGGGGGCTCGAGACCGGCACCGTCCCGGCGCCGTTCGCAGTGGTCGAGAACGAGAAGATGTTCCGGCTGCGCCGGTACTTCCCCGGCGACCGTTCGGCCGGTCCCAACATCGTGCTCGTCCCGCCGATGATGGTCTCGGCCAACGTCTATGACGTCACCGAGCAGAATGGCGCGGTCTCCGTGCTGCACCGCAACGGGGTGCGGCCGTGGGTGGTCGATTTCGGGTCGCCGGACACCGAAGAGGGCGGGCGGGAACGTAATCTCGCCGACCATATCGTCGCGGTCAGCCGGGCCATCGACATCATCATCGAGACCACGGGGCAGAAGGTGCACCTGGCGGGGTATTCCCAGGGTGGCATGTTCGCCTATCAGACCGCCGCCTACCGACGGTCCAAGGACATCGCGAGCGTGATCACCTACGGCAGTCCCGTCGACGTCCTCGCGGCGCTGCCGCTCGGATTGCCTGCCAACCTGGTGGCCCCGGGCGCGGAGTTCCTGGCCGATCAACTCAATCGATACGGCAATCTGTTCATCCGGGACTGGATGGCGCGCACCGGGTTTCAGCTTCTCGACCCGGTGAAGACGGTCAAGAGCCGCGTCGAATTCCTGCTCCGGCTCCACGATCGCGATGCCCTGTTGCCGCGCGAGGATCAGCGCCGCTTTCTCGAGGCCGACGGCTGGGTCGCGTGGTCGGCGCCGGCCATCGCGCAACTGCTGCGCGAATTCGTCGCCCACAACCGGATGGTGTCGGGTGGCTTCGTGATCAACGGTGATCTCGTCACGCTGGCCGAGATTACCTGCCCGGTCCTCGCGTTCATCGGCGACGCCGACGACATCGGGCAGCCGGTCGCGGTCCGCGGCATCGTGCGCGCCGCACCCTCGGCCGACGTCTACGAATCCCGGCTCAACGCCGGGCACTTCGGTCTTGTGGTCGGGAGTACGGCGGGTGCGCACACCTGGCCCACGACGTCGGAGTGGGTGAACTGGGTCAGCAGCGGCGGCGCGCGGCCGGAGCTGATTGAGGAGATGCAGCCGGGCGAGCCCGGCCAGGGCGGCGGTGTCAGCCTCACCTCCCGGATCACCCACGGTCTCGGCTCGGTCGCCGACGCAGGCACCGCGGCCTCACGTGAACTCCTGGGCCTCGCGCATACGGTGCAACGCACCTCGCGCGCGGTCGCCACCGAATCGGTGCGCACTGTGCCCCGACTGCTGCGGCTCGGCCATATCCAGAGCGCCACACGGATTTCGCTGGGCAAACTGATGGCCGAGAACACCAAGCGCGGCGGTGAGAAGGAACTGTTCCTCTTCGAGAACCGTGTCCTCACCCACGCGCAGGTCAACACCCGGATCGACAACGTCGTCGCGGGGCTCATCGACTGCGGTGTCCGACCGGGCGAGCATGTCGGCGTCCTGATGGACACCCGGCCCAGCGCACTGGTCGTGGTGGCGGCACTGTCGCGGCTGGGCGCCGTCGCGGTGATGGTCGCCGGCGATGCCGACACCGCCGAGATGATGCGGCTGGCCGGCGCCGCGGTGATCGTCACCGACCCGAATCATCTCCTCTTCGCGACTGCGGCCGCCGAGCGCGTCCTGGTCCTCGGCGGCGGGAGCGGCGAGGCCCGTGCCATCGCGGGCGCCGACGGCCGATCGGTGATCGACATGGAGCAGATCGACCCGGACGCGGTCACCCTGCCGACCTGGTATCGGCCCAACCCCGGCCTGGCCGGCGATCTCGCCTTCATTCTGTTCGCCCGATCAGAGGGACGGGTCACCCCGTGGCCGGTCACCAACCACCGATTCGCGATGTCGGCGTTCGGTGCGGCCTCGGCCGCTGCCCTGACCTCACATGACACGGTGTATTGCCTGCCGCCGCTGCATCACGCGTCCGGCCTGCTGACCACGCTCGGCGCCACGGTCGCCGGTCAGTCGCGGATCGCGCTGTCCAACGGGATCGATCCGGAGAGCTTCGCGACCGAGGTCCACCGATATGGCATCACCGTGGTGTCCTACACGTGGTCGATGCTGCGCGAGATCGTGCGGGCCGACGGCTTTGCGGTCAACGAACACAACCCGATCCGGCTGTTCATGGGCTCGGGAATGCTCGGCGGCCTCTGGGACGACGTCACCGAGGCATTCCCGCGCGCCCGGGTCCTGGAGTTTTTCGCCACCCCCGACGGATCGGCGATCCTGGCAAACGTGGGCGGCGACAAGGTCGGCGCGATGGGCCGGGCACTCCCCGGGACCAACACGGTGGAGCTGGCCGCTTTCGACCTGGCAACCGAGCGGCTCATCGTCGACGAATCGGGGTTCGTCTGCAAGGCGGAGGTCGGGCGACCCGGTCTCCTCCTGGCCGAGGCGAAGCAGCGATTCGACGCCTCGGGGACGGTCCTGCGCGGCGTGTTCAGTCCGCGTGACCGCTGGGAGCTGTCCCGACACGTCGCCATTCGGGACTCCGACGACGATCTGTGGTTGGTCGGTTCACTCGACCGGTTGATCCGCACGGCCGACGGTCCGGTGTTCGGACTGCCGGTGGAGCACTACCTGTCCCGGATCGGCGAGATCGACCAGGTCGTCGTCTACGGGCTCGGCGACCCGGGCGAACAGATCGCGGTCGCCGCGGTGACCCTGCGCGCGGAGGTCAGCCCCGACGCGCTGACAGCCACGACCCTGCGGGTCGGTCTCGGCGAGGTCGTGGCCAACCTCCGGCCCCACCTCATCCATGTGGTCGACGAGATCCCGGTGTCGGACTCCTACCGGCCGCTCAGTACCGCATTGGCGCGAGCGGGTCTGCCCACCCCCGGTCCTGGTGCGTGGTACCGAGACGACGAGGGCCGGTACCGGCGCTATACGCCCTCGGCGGCCACCAAACTCGGGTGGGCGCGGCGGCTCGGTGGATCGACCGCGACAACCTCCGTGGGCTGAGATCGCCCCCGGTCGAGAGCCGGCAACACGACATCACGACAGAAGTAAGGCGGAGTTCATGACCTCACGCGCCCAACTCATCCCCCCATTCGTGCGGGAACGGCTGGTCTGCCCCCAGGACCACGGCCCCCTCCTCGACGCAGGGGACGAGTTGTACAACCCACGGCGCCGCATCGCCTACCGCATCGACGCCGACGGAATCCCGGTGATGCTCGCCGACGAGGCCCGTGCCGTCGACGACGACGAGCACGCCCGTCTTACCGCCGGCGAGTGAACCCGGTGACCACAGCGCGTGACAGGATCGACGCCGTGACTACTGCGAACATTCTCGACGATCTGGCATGGCGCGGGCTGATCGCCCAATCCACTGACCTCGACGAGCTGCGCGCGGCGCTGGACACCGGGCCGATCACGCTCTACGCCGGGTTCGACCCGACCGCGTCGAGCCTGCACGCCGGACACCTCGTGCCGCTGCTGACCCTGCGGCGCTTCCAGTTGGCGGGGCACCGGCCCGTCGTCCTGGCGGGCGGTGCGACCGGACTCATCGGCGACCCGCGCGACGTCGGCGAGCGGACCATGAACACGACCGAGACGGTCGCGGGCTGGGCGCACCGCATCGACGGCCAACTCCGACGCTTCGTCGACCTCGGCGACGCCGGGTCACGCGGCGACGCCGGTGGGAACGCTGCGATCGTGGTGAACAACATGGACTGGACCGGCGAGCTGCCGGCGATCGAGTTCCTGCGCGACGTGGGCAAACACTTCTCCGTCAACGTGATGCTCGCGCGCGAGACCGTCAAGCGTCGCCTCGACAGCGACGGGATGAGCTACACGGAGTTCAGCTACGTCCTGCTGCAATCCAACGACTACCTGCAACTGCACCGGCGGCATGGCTGCGCGCTGCAGATCGGCGGCTCGGATCAATGGGGGAACATCATCGGTGGCGTCGACCTCGTTCGACGAGTCGACGGTGACACCGTCCATGCACTGACCGTACCGCTCGTGACCTCCGCCGACGGCAAGAAGTTCGGCAAGTCGACGGGCGGCGGAAGCCTGTGGCTCGACCCTGAACTCACCAGCCCGTACGCGTGGTACCAGTACTTCGTGAACACCGCCGACGCCGACGTCGTGCGCTACCTCAAGTGGTTCACCTTCCTCGGCGCCGACGAGATCGCCGAACTCGAGCGGGACACCGCCGCCACGCCGCACCTCCGGAGGGCACAGCGGCGGCTCGCGGCCGAGCTGACCACCCTGATTCACGGCGCCGACCAGACGGCCGCCGTCGAACTCGCTAGTCAGGCTCTGTTCGGGCGTGCCGAACTGAGTGGTCTGGACGAGGCCACCCTCGCCGCGGCTGTCGGCGAGACCACCGTCGCCGAATACGCCGACGAGCGCCCGACGATCGTGCAACTCCTCGTCGACACCCGACTCTCCGACAGCAACAAGGCGGCCCGGCGCGCCATCGCCGAAGGTGGCGCGTACGTCAACAACACCAAGATCACCGATCCGGACTGGTCGCCGGCCGACGCCGACCTGCTGCACGGCCGCTGGTTGGTGATCCGACGCGGCAAGAAGTCCTTCGCCGGCGCCCGCGTGGGTCAGTGCTCGTCCGAGGACCGGATTTAGCTCTCTGACCTGGGGATTTGACGTGGTGTTGGTGCTCTAGTAACTTTCTTTTCGCACCGCTGAGAGCGACTCCGGGGGCCGAGACGGAACCCGGGGTTGTTGAGTGTCTGGGTTTTGGTTCTGGATGGGTGGTGTGGCCGGGTGTCGCGGCTGGGAAGTGAACTCTGGGTTTGCTTCTGGGTTGTGGGTCTGGTAAGCTGAAGGGGTTGGCCCGGACAGGGTTAACGCTGTGGTAACAATGTGGTCTGCCAATGATTGTCTGCCGTGGTGGGTGGTGTTGGTGGGTGTGTGTTCGTTGAGAACTCGATAGT
>JASGFO010000120.1:0-11590 GCA_047605505.1 Gordonia sp. (in: high G+C Gram-positive bacteria)
TCGGAAGCGGCGTTCTGTTCGCGCTCTATTGTATTCTCGGGCAAGGACAATCACCACTCGTGGCGGGCATCAGTGTCACCGGAGTCGCACTCGCAACCGCCGCGACCGCACCACTGACAGGATTCTGGGTCGACCGCACAGGACCCGCACCAGCCGCGCTCACCGGCGGCGCCCTGGCAGCACTGTCGGTTCCCGCGATCGCCACCGTCGCCGCCGATCCATCCCCTTGGACATTACAACCGCTGTTGATCACTTTCGGCGTCGCCATCAGCCTCGTATCGATGCCCGCGGGGATCGCCGCCTACCGAGCGGTGACCGAATCCGAGCTCCCTGACGCAATCACCCACATCAACATCCTCCAACGCATCGGGGGCTCCCTGGGCGGCGCGATATGCGCAGTACTCGTCGCCGGCAGCGGCGCAGATATCGACACTGGTCTACGCCACGGGTTCTACGCCCTCGGAGTCGCCGCCGTCGGCGCGCTCGTCGGCGCCATCCTCATCGCTCGCGAAACCCATGTGCGACCCACGCAGCCCGAGTGTTCTCGAGGAGCCCAGATGACTGACCTGCACGCCAACGACCGGCACTCTCAGGCGTAGATGCGCACGGGAATATATTCCGGATCGGGGGCGTCGGCGGCCGGTATTCCCTCATAACAGAAACCCGCGTATTCGGCGAGCGCACACTCGACCATGTCCAGCGGGTGAAACGGCACCGGATAGCCGTCCGGGTATTCTGCCATCTCGTCGAGTTGGCTTTCGAAGGGCAAGGCGGTCCCGATGTTCTCGACGATGCCGTGTTCGGCCGAGGCACTGATCGACCGTTTCAGCGTGCCGGCGGCATCCCACCAGGCGAAGGCCCCGTAGTCGACGACGCTGTGCATCGCGAACAGGAAGGTCTGGCGTCCCGCGGCGGCGTCGAGGTACCGCTGTTCCAGCTCCGACGGCCGGTCCAGTGCCACGGCCTCGGTGGCGAGGATCTGCACGGGACCGATCACCGCGAAGGCACCGCGCCCCAACCGGGGATCACTGTACGTCATCAGATCCGACCCGCCCTCGTAGCGCGGTGTGCCACCACCGATCGCCGCGGCCAGCCGATCGGTGGCGGCGACGTCGAGCCGGAGATCCCCATGCAGCACCGTTCTCGGGATCTCGGCACTTTGCAGCAGAAACCAGCACTTCGCGCCCATGCGGTCAGCCTATCCGCATCACGGTGTGATCACTCGGACATCGTCACCGGCCTCGGCGATGCGTGCGCCAACGCCTGACCGGCGCCGAAGGAACCGCTGCGGTAATCCGGGCCCGGCATCCGATCATCCTCGGGTGCCGGGCTCGGCCGGTGTCGCGACAAACCGGTAACCCATCCCGGATTCGGTCAGCAGATGCCGCGGGGCCGCCGGATCCACCTCGAGTTTCCGGCGCAACGCCGACAGATAGACACGCAGATAGTTGCTCTGACCCACGTACGTCGGTCCCCACACATGGGTCAGGATCTCGCGTTGCGCCACAAGTTTGCCCTCGTTGCGGACCAGCAGTTCGAGGATGCCCCACTCGGTCGGCGTGAGATGGACGGGCTCGCCGTCGCGGGTGACGGACTTGCGGGCCAGATCCACCACGAAGTCTCCGGCATCGACCACCGGGTTGGGAGCCGACGCGCCTGCCGTCGCCGACCGGCGCAGCGCCGCGCGTAGCCGCGCGATGAACTCCTCCATCCCGAACGGCTTGGTGATGTAGTCGTCGGCGCCGGCATCCAGCGCGCCGACCTTGTCGGCGGCGTCGGAGCGGGCCGACAACACGATCACCGGCGCGTCGGTCCACCCCCGCAGCCCATCCAGAACGGTACGGCCGTCCATGTCCGGGAGGCCGAGATCCAGGATCACCACCTCGGGGTTGGTGCGCGCGGCCGCGCGCAGCGCCTCGGCGCCTGATGCTGCGGTCGTCACCGCGTAGCCCCGCGCGACCAGGTTGATCCGCAGTGCCCGCAGGATCTGGGGTTCGTCGTCGACGACGAGTATCCGCGCCCCCGCGCCCGCCGCGGTCACGACGCACCCGGGGACATCGCGTGCAGTTCCACGGCCATCGTCGTACCACCGCCGTCCGTGTCGCGGACCTCCAGGGTGCCGCCGAGCGCGGCGGTGAATCCTTGCGCCACCGACAACCCCAGCCCCACACCGCGTTCGGACGCACCCGAGTCCCCGTACTGGTGAAAGGGCGTGAAGATCCGGTCGCGTTCGGCGACCGGGATGCCCGGGCCGTGATCGATCACCTCGATCAGACACCGGTCGGGGGCGCCGGGGCGCTGCGGCGCCACTCGGAGCTCGACGTCGGTGCCGCCGTGCCGCAACGCGTTCTCGACGAGATTCGCCAGCACCCGCTCGAGCAGGCCGCCGTCGGTCTCGGCCCAGAACTGCTTGATCGAGATGTCGACCTCACGGCCGGGATGGCGGCGCAGCGTGACCGCCAGCGCGCGGTGGATGACCTCGGGCAGATAGGTGCGGCGCAGCTTCGGGCGCACCGCATCGGCCGCCAGCCGCGACGAGTCGAGCAGGTTGCCGACCAGATCGGCCAACTGATCCAGGGACTCCTCGGTGGTGGCCAGCAACTCGGCCGTGTCGTCGGCGCTGAAGGTGACGTCGTCGCTCCGCAGGCTCGACACCGCGGCCTTGGCCGCGGCCAGGGGTGTCCGCAGATCATGGCTGACCGCCGACAGCAGGGCCCGTCGGAGCTCGTCGGTCTGTGCGAGCGCGGCGGCGTCGGCGGCCTCGGCCTCGAGCCGTCGGCGAGTCACCACGCCCGCGGCCTGCGCCGCGACCACCGAGAGCACGCGTCGATCCCGGGCGTCGATCGCACGCCCGGCCAGCAGCAGTACGTAGGGGCCGCCGGGGACCGCGCAGACCGTGTCGGCGACGTCGGCGCGGTCGAGGACGCGGTCACCGGCATGCCCCTCCACCGTGGGCGGCTCGGTGCGGACCAACGCCACCGCCGTCTGCTCGTAGGTCTCGCGAACCTGCTCGAGCAGGGCGTCGAGATCGGCGCCGCCGAGCACGGTCGCGGAGAAGTGCGTGAGCAGTTCCGCCTCCCGGCTCGCCCGGCGCGCCTGTGCCGTGCGGACGGTCGCCGAATCCACCAGCACCGCAACCGCGACTGCGACCACCAGCATCACCAGGATGGTGATGAGATTGTCCGGCTCGCTGATGGTGAACGTCAGCCGCGGAGTGGTGAAGAAGAAGTTCAGCAACAGCCCCGACAGCACCGCCGACACCGCCGCCGACGCCACACCCCCGAGCATCGACACCGCCAGGACGGCGCCGAAGAAGAGCGCCGACTCGCTGGCGAAACCGAGCCAGCGGTCGAGCAGTGCGAGCACCCCGGTCATGGCGAACGGCACCACGACCGCCACCGCCCAGCTCGTCGGACGGGTGATCCGAATGCCGCGCAGCGCGGTCGGACCGCGTTCGCTGTGCGTCACCATGTGCACGTCGATGCGTCCGCTCCGGCTGATGACGGTGGCGCCGACGCCTTCGTCGAGGAGCCGTTGCCAACGCCGCCGCCGGGAGGTCCCCAGCACCAACTGCGTCGCATTGACGCTGCGCGCGAAGTCCAGCAGCGCCGTGGGGACGTCGTCGCCGACGACGGTGTGGATCCGCGCACCGAATCCCGCCGCGAGCTCGTGCAGATCGCCCATGTCCACGACGCCGCGCTCGACGAGTCCGTCACCGCGGACCACGTGCACCGCGATCAGCTCGGCGCTCGAGCGCGACGCGATCCGGCTGCCGCGGCGCAGCAGGGTCGCCGATTCCGCGCCGCCGGTCAACGCGACCACCACCCGCTCACGCGCCTCCCAGATGTCGGTGATGTCGTGTGCGCCGCGATAGGCGGCGAGGTTGTCGTCGACTTGATCGGCGAGCCACAGCAGCGCCAGCTCCCGCAGCGCGGTGAGGTTTCCCTGCCGGAAGTAGTTCCCGAGCGCTGCGGCGGCGTCTCCGCGCGGATAGATCTTCCCCGCGCTCAACCGCTGCCGAAGAGCCTCGGGGCTGATGTCGACGAGCTCCACCTCGTCGGCGGCGCGGACGACATCGTCCGGCACGGTCTCCCGCTGCACGATGCCGGTGATCTGCGCCACGACGTCGTTGAGGCTTTCGAGATGCTGGATGTTGACGGTGGTCCACACATCGATCCCGGCTGCCAGGAGGTCCGCGATGTCCTGGCGACGCTTCCTGTTTCGTGAGCCGGGCACGTTGGTGTGCGCGAGCTCGTCCACCAGCGCGACCGCCGGGCGGCGGGCGAGCACCGCATCGAGGTCCATCTCCTCGAAGGTCGCACCGCGATACTCCACCCGGCGACGCGGAACCACCTCGAGGCCTTCCACCAGGGCTTCGGTGGCGATCCGTCCGTGTGATTCGACCACCGCGACCACGACGTCGACGCCGTCGGCCGCCGCGTCCTTGGCCTGTGCCAGCATCTCGTACGTCTTGCCGACCCCGGGCGCACAGCCGAGGAAGACCTGCAACCGGCCACGTGCCTGGTCCGCCTGCATCATGGTCCGATCCTAATGAGGTGTCCTATCGCCCGGGGGCCGGTCACCGGCAGTCCGCCGGCACCAGACCCAGGGCCACGTTGACGCGCAGGACGTTGACGCGCGGCTCACCGAGGTAGCCCCACTGCCGACCGCTCGTGTGCTCGTCGACGATCGCGCGAACATCGGCGGTGCTGCGGTGATTCTCCCGCGCGATCCGCGGTATCTGCAGCGCCGCGTACTCGGGGCTGATGTCGGGGTCGATACCCGACGCCGACCCGGTCACCGCGTCGGCCGGCACCGCCGCAGGAGCGACACCGTCGCGGTGGGCGACGAGCGCACGTTGCTCCTCGATGCGGAAGCGGAGATCGGTGTTGTTGGGTCCGAGATTGCTCGGCGCCGACGCCGACACCCGCGCGTGCAGATACCGGTCGGGCTCCCCGGGCCGTGGCTGCGGATCGACGCCGATCAACGGCGAGCCGAGCCGGCATCCGTCGACGGTGATCGCCGAGCCCTCGGCCTGGGCTGCGTCGATCCGCGACACCGACCAGACGACCGCGGGATAGGCAGCGCCCAGGATCACCGTCAGTGCGACGAGAACACCGATCGCGACAACGGCCTGTCGTGCCAGACCGGAAAGAATTGTTGTCACGAGTTATCCCATTCCCGGAATGAAGCGTACGACGAGATCGATGAGCCAGATCCCCACGAACGGGGTGATCACACCACCGATCCCATAAACGAGAAGGTTGCGGCCCAACAGCTTCGACGCCGAACCCGGCCGATATCCGACCCCGCGCAGCGAGAGCGGGATCAACGCGACGATGATCAGCGCGTTGAAGATGACCGCCGAAACGATGGCCGACTGCGCGGAATGCAGTCGCATGATGTTGAGCGTGTCGAGTTGCGGATAGATTCCCGAGAACAGGGCAGGCAGAATCGCGAAATACTTCGCGAGATCGTTGGCCAGCGAGAACGTGGTCAGCGCGCCGCGCGTGATCAGCAGTTGCTTCCCGATCGCGACGACGTCGATGAGCTTGGTCGGATCGGAGTCGAGATCCACCATGTTCCCGGCCTCCTTGGCCGCCGAGGTTCCCGTGTTCATCGCGAGGCCCACGTCGGCCTGCGCGAGCGCGGGGGCATCGTTCGTGCCGTCACCGGTCATCGCGACCAGCCGTCCCCCCGACTGTTCCGACCGGATCAGGGCCAGCTTGTCCTCGGGGGTCGCCTCGGCGACGAAGTCGTCGACGCCGGCGGTCTCGGCGATCGCCCGCGCCGTCAGCGGGTTGTCGCCAGTCACCATGACCGTCCGGATACCCATCCGGCGCAGCTGGGCGAATCGTTCGGTCATCCCGGGCTTCACCACGTCGGACAACGCGATGACGCCGAGAATCCGCGCCGGCGGTGCGGAGGGCGCGCGGCGCCGGGAAGCGTCACCGGTCTCGTGGACACCGACCACGAGGGGTGTCCCGCCCCGCGCCGACACCTCGTCGACGACGTCGCGGACCGCCGGATCCACGGCACCGCCGGCAGCGACGACCCACCGGTACACGGCGTCGGCGGCGCCCTTACGGTACCGCGTCACGCAACCGGCGGTCCCGCCGACGTCCAGCCCGCTCATCCGGGTCTGCGCGGTGAACGGCACCACCTCGCCATCAGTGCGCGTGCCCGCGGCCGGCGACTCGGGGGCGACACCATGCGCGGTCAGGCAGAGTTCGACGATGCTGCGGCCTTCGGGGGTGTCGTCGGCAAGGCTGCAGCGGTAGGCGATCCGGGCCAGATCGTCAACGGCGACGCCCGTCGCGGGATGCAGTGCGGTCGCGCGGCGGTTGCCGAAGGTGATCGTGCCCGTCTTGTCCATCAACAGCGTGTCGATGTCGCCCGCGGCCTCGACCGCGCGGCCCGACATCGCCAGCACATTGTGCTGGACGAGGCGATCCATCCCCGCGATACCGATCGAGCTGAGCAGCGCGCCGATCGTCGTCGGGATCAGGCACACCAGCAGCGCGATCAACCGCACCGCGTCGGGCGCCTGCCCGGCGTAAGCCTGCATCGGTCCGATCGCGACCACGGCGAGCAGGAAGATCAGGGTGAGACTGGCCAGCAGGATGTTGAGGGCAATCTCGTTGGGGGTCTTCTTGCGCGCGGCGCCCTCGACCAGCGCGATCATCCGATCCACGAAGGTCTCGCCGGGCGCCGTCGTGATCGTGACGACGATGCGGTCGGAGAGCACCACGGTGCCGCCGGTCACCGCACACCGGTCGCCGCCGGACTCGCGGACGACCGGAGCCGATTCCCCGGTGATGGCCGATTCGTCGACCGTCGCGATCCCGTCGACCACGTCACCGTCGCCGGGGATGGTCTCCCCCGCCGCCACGACGACGAGATCACCGATGCGCAGCGCACTGCCGGGTACCTCGGTGATCGCCCCGTCGTCGGACATGCGTCGGGCGATGGTGTCCTGCTTGACCTTTCGTAGGCTGTCGGCCTGCGCCTGGCCTCGGCTCTCGGCGACGGCCTCGGCCAGGTTCGCGAACACGACGGTAAACCAGAGCCACGCCACGATCAGCCAACTGAACACCGACGGGTCCACGCAGGCCAGCACCGTGGTCGCGACGGCGCCGACGAACACGACGAACATGACCGGATTGCGGACCTGTTCGGTCGGGTCGAGCTTGCGTGCGGCCTGCGGCAGGGAAGAAATCAGCGTTCGGGCGTCGAACGCGCCAGGTGACACCAATGCACTCATATCAATGCCTCCGCGATGGGTCCCAGCGCCATCGCCGGGAAGAAGGTGAGACCGGCGACGAGCAGGATGACACCGGTCAGCAGCGCGCCGAACAGCAGGCCGTGGGTGGGTAGCGTCGACGTCTCGGTGAGTTCGTCGGCCGCGATCTTCGTCGCGACGCCGCCGGCCGTGCCGCCGGCCCCGGCACTGCCCGACGTGTCGCCCGGTGTGACACCGCCGCCTCTGGCGACACCGGGTTCCCGGGCCCGCTGCCGTGCCAGCAGACCCGCGAGCGCGAGCACGAAGACGATCGGCAGGAACCGGCCGAGCAACATCGCGAAGCCCAGCGAGGTCTGGAACCAGTCACTGGTCACGGTCAGACCGCCGAAGGCGCTGCCGTTGTTGTTGGCGGCCGAGGCGTAGGCGTAGAGGACCTCGCTGAAGCCGTGGATGGAGCCCGCGGTGCCGGGATCGCCACTGTTTCCCTGATAGTCGGTGGTCGAGCCCAGTGCCACGCTGATCCCGGTGCCGACCAGCACCAGCGCGGGCATGACCAGCACGTAGAGCGCCGCCATCGTGATCTCGCGCTGGCCGATCTTCTTGCCCAGGATCTCCGGTGTGCGGCCGACCAGCAGGCCGCCGACGAACACGGTGACCACAGCCATGATGAGAATCCCGTAGAGCCCCGATCCGACGCCGCCCGGCGCCACCTCGCCGAGCAGCATGTTCCACAGGACCGCGCCACCGCCGCCCGCGGAGAAGCTGTCGTGCGCCGAATTGACCGCGCCGGTGGACGTGCCCGTCGTGGACACCGCGAACAGCGCCGAGCCAGGGATGCCGATGCGGACTTCCTTGCCCTCCATCAGTGCTCCGGCCGCGTGTGCGGCGACGCCGTCGCCGCGCACCTCGAAGGCCCACACGAGTGTCAGCATCGCTCCCCAGATCACGGCCATCACCCCGACGAGCGTCAGTCCCTGGCGATGATCGCCGACGAGCCTGCCGTAGGTGCGGGTCAGGCAGACCGGGATCAGCAGCAGCGCGATGATCTCGACGACATTGCTCAGCGGCGTCGGATTGGAGAACGGATGCGCCGAGTTGGCGAGATAGGTGCCACCGCCGTTGGTGCCCAGTTCCTTGATCGCCTCCTGCGACGCGAAGGGGCCCACGGCACTGCTCATCGCTCGGCCGTCGACGGCCGTGTGGTCGAAGCCGGTGTGCCACGACTGGATGGCGCCCTGGCTGATCAGCACGATCGCCACGATGAACGACAGCGGCAACAGGACCCGGAGGCAGCTGCGGACGAGATCGACCCAGAAGTTGCCGATCTGCCCGTCACCGCGCCGATTGGCCAGGGCGCGGACCACGGCGACGGCCACGGCGATGCCCACGGCCGCCGAGACGAAGTTCTGGACCGCCAGGCCGATCATCTGCGTGAGATTGCTCATCACGGCCTCGGGCGAGTACGACTGCCAGTTCGTGTTGGAGACGAAGGAGATCGCCGTGTTGAAGGCCATCGCGGGGGGCAGGCCGGGTTTTCCGTCGGACCACGGCAGATGTCCCTGGATGCGCTGCAGCACGTACAGCACGAGGACCGATACCACCGAGAAGGCCAGGACCGAGACCGCGTAGCCGATCCAGGTCTGTGACCGTCGCGGGTTCACGCCCACCGCGCGATAGCAGAATCGTTCGACCGCCAGGTCCTTGTCGCTGGTGAAGACCCGCGCCAGGTAGTCGCCGAGCGGGATGTACGCGGCGGCGAGGACCACGATCACCGACGCCACTGTCGCCATCCCCGCCAGGGTGTCGCTCATCGTTGTCAGAACCTTTCCGGGAAGATCAGTGCCGCAAGGAGATACCCGACGAGCAGCACCGCGAGCACCAGCATGATCACGTCGGTCACCGAGTTACCGGTGCTCATTGCGTCCGCCGATCCGGCATTTCGTGCCGCTCCGCTCGCCCCAACGCGCCCGCGACGGCAACGCACAGCCCGAAGCCGACGATCACCGCCAACAGGTACAGCAGGTCACCCATTGCCCCACTCCTCGTAGCAGTGCCGCCACCGCAGTCGCGATGGCTCGGCTTCGAGACTCACTCAGACCCGGGGCACCCACCAGAGCTCTTGACGCGATCCATACGCCCGCCTCCCGGATATTGACGCCCGTGTTAGCGCCTGCGTGAGATCGGTGGCACTCCGATTCGACGGCGGCAGGGGACGTATCACCCCGTCGCGCGGTCACCGAATTCGCTGACCCAGCGGGACCTTCCGGCGCGGTGCGCCCCTCACTCGTCGACGTCGACGCCGTACCGGACGGCGAAGGCCGCGAGGTCGTCGTCGTATCCCTGCCCGAGCATTCGCAGCCGCCAGCACCCCCGACGCCGATAGATTTCGGCGATGATCATCGACCGCTCGGTGGTCGCCGCATCCAGGACGCCGGTCGCGACGGTGCGCGCTGTCGTATCGACGCTGATCGACAGGGCACCCAGGTCTCCGAAGGTCCCCTCTTCGATGGCGGCGCCCACCATCACCTGGGATACATCGGCCGGAATGGCGGCCAGATTGATGCCCACACCCTGCTCGCAGTCGCCGTCGACGGTCAGGGTGACGGCGCCGTCCGGGCTGGTCGGGGCGTTGTAGAAGATGAACTCGTCGTCGGAGAGCACCTGCTGATCCTCGCCGAGCTCAAAGGCCACCACGTCGACGACGGGTATGGCTGCCCCATCTGCGCGCCAGGCCACATTCACGACCAGGTCGGCCAGACCACCGCCTGCGGGTAGGTCGATGACCTCGCCGGGAACCAGGAACACCGGCGCCGCGACAACTGCCGTGGTGGTCGGCTCCGATGCTGCCGGCTCCGATGCTGCCGGCTCCGGAGTTGGGGCGGCCGCCGTTACCGCGGGCCGGGCGGGTTCGCCGTGCAGGGCCGTGTCGACGTCGAGCGCGGACAGAATGGACAGTTGCCGCGCCCGGATCTTCGGCATACGCCGGTCGCCGTCGCCGCCGTCGAGAACGAGCACATCGGTGACGGTGGCGGTCAGGTTGACCGCCGGGATGCCACCCAATTGCACGATGCGCGACCGCATCAGCGTCGCTTCCAGATGAGCGCCACCGAGGACCAGAATCCGCCGCCCCGACCACGGGCCCGACCGGTTGGTGACCGGTCGGTTGGTGACCGGTCGGGCGGCGGGGCGCGGGATCGGCGGCTCGATGATCTCCACGACCTCGGGGCCGGTCTTGGGCCGGCCCGGCACGATCCGGGTGGCGAGGTCGAGGACCTGCGCCTCGGAAATAACCGGAATCCCCAGGTCCGCGGCCCGCTCCAGCTTCCGGCTCGCGGATGCTCCCGCATTGGCGATGACAACGCCGGTGCGGCCGCTGATCGCGTTCATCACGTCCAGCCCGGCGTCGGTGAGCTTACGCGCGAGGTCGAGACGCGCCAGCGACGTCGGTCCGGTGATGACCGCCTTGGTGCCCTGGACGAGTCCCACAGCCGGCTGGAACCGGCCCGGGTCTTGCCACGGGCAGTCGACCCGTACCACCTTGTCGGGGTAGGCGCGGGCTGTCTCGTCGCATGCCACGACCGGCAGCGCGAGCCCCAAGCCGTCGGCGAGCTCGCGGCCCCGCGCGAAGACTTGCTGCAGCGTCCGCACATCATCGCGCGCATCGTGGGCAGCCAGTTGCCGGATACCCCAGTACTGCGCGAGGGTCGCCAGCCTGACATTGGGTACCCCGAGTTGCAGGCGCCGCGCAAGCGTGACGGTGCACAACCGGTGCGTGGTCGGCAATCTCTGGCCCAGGCGCGCCGCCTCAGCGTTGAGAAAGCCATGGTCGAAGGCAGCATTGTGCGCGACGAGGGTTCGGCCGGCCAGCAGTCTGGTCACTTCCGACAGGCCCGCGCCAAATTCCGGCGCGCCGCGCAACCGTTGCCGGGTGAGTCCGTGGACGTGCGTCGGACCGGGGTCGCACCCGGGATTGAACAGCGAGCTGTATTCCTCCTCGATGCCTCCCGCGGAATCCAGCGTGGCGACCGCCACGCTGAGAACTCTGTCGCGGCGCGCATGGAGGCCCGATGTCTCGACGTCGACGAGCGCCCAGTCGGAAGTCATTACAGCGTTATATCAGCCGGTCCCGACATTACCGGCAGCTTGGTCGCCCATCGGGCACCCTTGCCCCACGACGACGTCCCAGCCTCGCCCGGCCTAACCCTCACCCACCGCTCCAGGATCGGTGGCCGAGATGATGGCGTCGAACGCGCGCAGGAAGGGCGTCAACCGGGCGCCGATGAAGACGTCAAGCGATTCGCTCGGGCACGGGTCGTCGACCCATTGCCGGCTCAGCGCCATGGTGGC
>JASGFO010000121.1:0-11587 GCA_047605505.1 Gordonia sp. (in: high G+C Gram-positive bacteria)
TCTCGCACGACCGCTGGTTCCTCGACCGCACCTGTACCCACATCCTCGCGTGGGAAGGCAATGTCGCAGAGGGCCAATGGTTCTGGTTCGAGGGCAACTTCGAGGCATACGAGGCCAACAAGCTCGATCGCCTCGGCGCCGACGCCGCGCGCCCGCACCGCGTGACCCACCGGAAGCTGACGCGCGACTGACCTGGCCGATCACCGTGGATCCAGTGGCCGGGCCACAAACCAGGTCCGGCCGCTGATCATATGCAGCACCGCCCCCCGCGCATGAATGCTGGTGGCTCGCGAATCCGATTGGGCGGGAAGAGATTCGGTTCGAGCTGCGGTCACGTGCAGGAGGTCGTCGGGCAGCCGTCCCACGAGCAGCCGATTGCTCCCGTCGCCCTTGTACCCGCCGAAGAAGGCAACCCGATCGCCGTCCACGGCGATGGCCGAGACCCCGGAGACCTGTTCCGGGGTCGCCCACGTGGTCACGGTGTCGTCGCGCACGCGGGCGAGCGGAAAGGCGTCGTAGTAGCAGAGCCAGGCGTCGGGGCCGGCGAGATTGAGGGCGTAGCAGTCGACGATCGGCTCGGGCCCGTCGAACTCCCACACCGGGCGCAGCCCGCGATCGAAGCGGACCAGGCCGGCCACGCCCACCGGCGGCGGCGCCTCGGGATGGTGCCAGCCGAAGTTGCCCAGGACGCCCTCGTCGAAGTATCCGACCCAGATCTCGTCGGCCGCGGTGACCGCGAGATGGCAGATGCCGTCGCCGAGGACGCCCGTGCGCTCGACCCGGCCGTCGGCGTCGTAGACGATCGCGTTGTGCTCGGCGCCGTCGTCGGGCGTCCACGCGCATCGCGCGCCGACGAGCAGCACCGAACCATCGGAGAAGACCTGTACCTCGGGGAACGCGATGGGCAGTTCATCGATTGCCACGACGTGCTGGAGTTGCGGGCCGAACACCCCAACCCGCGCGGACACCGGGCGAGCGGTACGGGTGCGCGCGAAGGAGGCGCCGCCGGAACTGCCGTGGCGGGCGTAGAGCTCGGGGTGATCGGCGGCCGTCGTCCACAGGGTCACCAGCGAGCCGTCGGGGCCGGGAATGGCACTGACGAGCACGTCATGTCCGTCGACCGGTGACAGCTGTGCGTAGGGGTGAAACATGTCGTTGACGATAGGACCGATCACGAACGGTCGCGGACCTGCTCATTTGCCCGATCGACCGTCATCTCACCGGGCGATCGACGCAAGTCCCCGGCCGGCAACGGATAGGCTCGGAGTCAGTGCCGCTGTTCCCCAAGACGTGACGGCGGCGTTGCGTGCAAGAGGGTGATAGCTGTTGTCTGATATGACTTCGCTTCTGACACAAGCGATTCCCTGCTACCGATCCGCTCCGGTCGGTGCCATCGGCGATGCCGGGCCGCAGGCGCAGCCGGCGGCCGTCGACCTCGGTGACACCGATCGCATCCGCCATCACCTGACGCTCGCCGCCCGGCGTCGCCCCGGCACGTCGATCGTCGAGGTGGCCGCGGGCGCCACCGGTGACACCGAGATCGCCATCGTCACCGACGACATGCCGCTGCTGGTGGAGGCGGTGTTGGCGACTGTCGAGGCCCATGGCCTGTCGGTGGTGCGCATCGATCACCCGGTGATGACGGTCACCCGCACCGACGACGGCGATCTGACCGCGATTGACGAGGCCGGTGGTGGTCTCACCGAATCATGGATCTCGTTGTCGGCGCTGACAATCCGATCGACGACTACCGACGCGGGTGGGCTTGCGACGGCATTGCGGACGGTGATTGCCCGCGTCGCCGACGTGGACGAGGACGTCGACGACATGCGGGCGCAGTTGACCGCCCGCGCCGCCGAGGCCGCGCCGGAGGAGGCCGCCCGACTCCTGGCCTGGCTGGCGGGCAGCCACTTCGTGCCGCTCGGCTACGCCTCCGTCGGGGGCCCCGACGATCGCCGTCTCGGGATCTGGCGGGCCGGTGGTGAGCCGGCCTGGCCACCACTGGTCGCGGGCCGGCCCCGGGTGTCCCGGGTGTATCTGGTCACCGGTATCCAGCGCTCCAACTTCCCGATCCTGGTGCAGGTCCCGGCCGCCGATGGGGTGAGCGAGCACCGGTTCGTCGGGTCGTTCACCTCGGCGGGCCTGCATCAGGCGATCGGTGACGTCCCGGTGGTCCGTGCCACGGTGGGCGAGGTCATCCGGGCCGCCGGCGTCGACGAGGACTCGTTCGCCGGACGGTCCATGATGGATCTGCTGCAGCACTATCCGCTGGCCGGGCTCTTCGAGACCGACCCGGTCGAGCTGGGTCGGCGGGTTGCCGAGATGCTCGACGCGGTGGCGACCCGGTCGCTGCGGGTGTTCCTACGGGTCAACCCCGACGGTGCGGCGGCGACAGCGCTGATCTATCTGCCGCGCGACCGCTACACCACCCGGATCCGGCTGCGGCTGCAGGACGTCGTCACCGAACATCTCCACGGCAGCGCGCTCGAGTATTCGGCGCGGGTCAGCGAGCTGCCCCTCGCGCAACTGCAGGTGCTGGTGCGCGTGGACCCCGACGAGGCCCGCTCCTGGGGGTCGGTCGACATCGGCACCGCGCGACACCGCGCGCTGCAGGCCGCGCTGGCCGAGGAGATCCGCAGCTGGGACGAGCGGGTACGGGCGTTCGCCGCACATGCACCCGAGGTCGCCGCGGTCGACGGGGGCGCGGGGGCGGTGCTGTCGCTGATCGGCGGGCTGCCCGACGAGTACAAGGACCGGCGCGCACCCGCCGACGCGGTCGTCGACCTCGCCCACATCGCCGGTCTCGCGGCCGGTGATCTCGCCGTCACCCTGCGGCGATCCGCCGAGCAGTCCGAGACATTCCCCGGCGCTGCGCTCGCCGAGACCGGCACCGGCGCCTGGGATTTCACCCTCTATCTGTGCGGCGGATCGGCGACCCTGACCGATGTGCTCCCGGTGTTGGCGAGCCTGGGACTCGACGTGCTCGACGAGCACCCCTACCGATTCGTCCGGCCTGACGGGCTGACCTGCCACACCTATGAGTTCGCGGTCACCCTGGCCGCCGGCCTGACAGCAGATCCGGAACGGACCGCAGACCTGCCCGATCGGTTCACCGAGGCGTTCCACCAGATCTGGCGGCGCAACGCGGCCGTCGACGCATTCAACTCGCTGATCATCCGATGCGGCCTCAACTGGCGGGAGGTCGCGATGCTGCGCGCCTACAGCCGGTATCTACGCCAGTGCGGCTTTGCGTACTCCTCGACACTGGTCGCGTCGACGCTGGGCAGTCATCGCGCTGTCACCCGGGGTCTGGTGGATGTCTTCGACGCCTCGTTCAACCCCGCGACCGCCGACGACGCGCGGCGCGCCCGGGCGAGTGAGACGCTCGCCGCCGAGCTCGCGGCGGTCCTCGGCCTCGACGCCGACCGCATCCTGTCCGCGTTCAGCGCCGTGATCGCGGCCACCGACCGCACCAATTTCTATGTGCCGGGCGAGATCTCCGACGACGGGGCATCACTGCCGGGCCGGCCGGTGCTGAGTGTCAAACTGCGTACCCGCGATATCCCGCAGGCCCCGGAGCCGCGGCCGCTGCACGAGATCTTCGTCTATTCGCCGCGCGTCGAAGGTGTGCATCTGCGGTTCGGCTCGGTGGCGCGCGGTGGCTTGCGGTGGTCGGACCGGCGGGAGGACTTCCGCACCGAAGTGCTCGGTCTGGCGAAGGCACAGGCGGTGAAGAACGCGGTGATCGTGCCGCAGGGCGCCAAGGGCGGCTTCGTCGTGAACCGGCCGCCCGCGCCCACCGGTGACGCGGCCGCGGACCGGGAGGCGTTGCGGGCGGAGGGAATTGCCTGCTACCGCCAGTTCATCGCGGGTCTGCTCGACGTCACCGACAACATCGACCGGGCCGGCGGCGCCGTGCTCCCCGCGCGGTCGGTGGTCCGTCGTGACGGCGATGATCCCTACCTGGTGGTCGCCGCGGACAAGGGAACGGCATCGTTTTCCGACATCGCCAACGAGGTCGCCCGATCCTATGGGTTCTGGCTCGGCGACGGTTTCGCGTCGGGGGGATCGGCCGGCTATGACCACAAGGCCATGGGGATCACCGCGCGCGGCGCGTGGGAATCGGTGCGACGGCATTTCCGGGAGATCGGCCACGACACCCAGACCACCGATTTCACTGTTGTCGGGATCGGTGACATGAGCGGCGACGTCTTCGGCAACGGAATGCTGTTGTCCCGGCATATCCGGCTGGTCGCGGCGTTTGATCACCGCCACGTCTTCGTCGACCCGGATCCCAATGCGGCAACGGGTTTCGCCGAACGCACCCGATTGTTCGGGCTCGCGAGGTCATCATGGGCGGACTATGACGGCACCCTGATCTCCGCCGGCGGCGGGGTATGGTCGCGCGATCAGAAATCGATTCCGGTCAGTCCGGCGATGCGGCGTGCGCTCGGCCTCGCCGACGAGGTGACCGCGCTGGCCCCACCCGAGCTGATCCGCGCGGTGCTGCTCGCGCCGGTGGATCTGCTCTGGAACGGCGGCATCGGCACCTACGTGCGGGCCTCGGGCGAATCCGATGCCCAGGTCGGTGACAAGGCCAACGACGCGATCCGGGTGACCGGGGAGCAGTTGCGCGTCAAGGTCGTCGGCGAGGGCGGCAATCTCGGGGTCACCGAACGCGGCCGCATCGAATTCGATCTGGCCGGCGGCCGGATCAACACCGACGCGATGGACAACTCGGCGGGCGTGGACTGCTCGGATCACGAGGTGAACATCAAGATTCTCCTCGATACCGCGGTGTCGGCGGGAGAGCTACCTGCCGCACAACGCAATCCGCTGCTGGAGTCGATGACCGACGAGGTTGCCGAGCTGGTCCTCGCCGACAACGTCGCGCAGAACGCCGAACTCGGGTTCGCCCGTGCCTACTCGGGGGAACGCGTCGACGTGCACGTGCGGATGCTCGGTGAGCTCCGGGCCCGCGGCGTCGACCTCGAACTCGAGGCGCTGCCGAGTCCGGCGGCCCTGCACAAGCGGGTGACCTCGGAGACCGGCGGGGGGTTGACCTCGCCGGAGCTGGCGACGTTGATGGCGCACGTGAAGCTGGCGGCCAAAGAGGATCTGTTGGCCGGGGAGCTCCCCGACAACGACGTCTTCGACGGGCGGCTGGCCGGCTACTTCCCGGAACCGCTGCGCGGCCGGTTCGGCCGGGGCATCCACGAGCACCGGCTGCGCCGGGAGATCGTCACCACCGTGCTCGTCAACGACATGGTCGCCGAGGCGGGGACCACGCACCTGTTCCGGTTGTGCGAGGCCAGCGGTGCGAGCACCGAGGAGGCCATGCGTGCCTACGCCGTGGCGGTGGAGGTGTTCGGGCTGTCCGGGTTGTTGGCACGGATCCAACGGTCGGCGGCGGCGGTGGCCGCGATCGACGAGATGACGCACTATGCGCGGCGGCTGCTCTTCCGGGTGTCGCGATGGTTTCTGGCCTTTCGACCGCAGCCGCTTGCGATCGGCGCGGAGATCACCCGCTACGCGGGCCGGGTCGAGGCCCTCACCCCGAGCGTCGCGGGATGGTTCGGCACGGGTTCGGCAGCCGACGTCGATGAGCGGGTGGCCGCCTATCGCGCGCTCGGCGTGGCCGACGACCTCGCGCACGATGTCGCGATCAGCCTGCATCGGTTCTGCCTGCTCGACATCATCGACGTCGCCGAGATCGCCGACCGTGACCCTGTCGAGGTCGGCGACCTCTACTTCGCGGTGATGGAGCATTTCGGGCTGGAGGAGCTGCTGACGGCGGTGTCGCGCCTGGACTACGGCGACCGGTGGCACGCGCTGGCACGGTTGGCGCTGCGCGACGACATGCACGGTGCGCTGCGCGCCCTGACATTGAAGATCCTCGACGACAGCGAACCCGAGGAGACCTCGGCGCAGAAGATCGCCGAATGGGAGGGCGGCTTCTCGTCGCGGCTGGCGCGACTGCGGGCGATGCTCGACGAGATCGAGGGAGCAGGCAATCTCGACCTCGCGACGCTGTCGGTGGCGGCGCGACAGCTGCGCAGTGTGATCCGGTGACCACGGAGGGTTCCGGGGCGTGTCTGCGACAACCAGTAGGGTCATCCGGAGTGTTCGACGACGGGCAGGAGGGCAATCTGTGCGCTACGGGGATGACGGAACCGAGACCGAGGCCGGGTATGTGGTCACCGTGCCGGTGCGGTGGTCGGATATGGATGTCTTTGCCCATATCAACCATGCCCGGATGGTGACCTTGCTCGAGGAGGCACGTATCCCCTGGCTGTTCTATGACGAACGGCCGACCGCCGATCTGCGCAAGGGGTGCGTCGTCACCGATCTGCATGTCCGGTACCAGCAGCAGATCCGGCACGACGAGAGCCCGGTGGCGGTCACGATGTTCATCACGAAGATACGTGCGGTCGACTTCACCGTCGGTTACGAGGTGCGTCCGCATGCCGCCGATCCGTCGGCAAAGCCTGCCGTCGTCGCATCCACCCAGCTGGTGTCCTTTGACGTCGAGAGTCAGCGATTGCGCCGGTTCACCCCGGCCGAACGCGCCTATCTCGACCGGTTTCTGCGAGATCCGGCGGTGTCGCGCACATGATGTCGGCCGAGCGGTTTGTCGCGATCGACGGGCCCGACCGGATTGATGCGCTCGCCTTTCTGGCGCGCGCGATCCGGCTCGACGACGCCGCGGTGGTGCGGCTGGCCACTCGCGCCGACGGCATGCTCGGGTTGTGGGCGCGGACCGGATTCGACGTGCTCGCCGGCCGCGCGGTGATCGGGACCATCGCACCGGCCGATCTCGTCTGTGATGCCTCGGGTCTGCGGGCCGCACTTGCCGCGGCCCGCGACGGGGTGGCCGTCGACCCGGGTTTCGGCGTCGACAGTGCGTGGCGTGGTGCGCTGCCCGGCGCCACCGGTTTCCGGCACGTCGACGACGTCCCGGCCCGGCGCATCGTCGAGCTCTCCCGGGACGGTGCGCGGGTGGCCCGGGAGGAGGGCAGTGCGCACGGCCCGGCGACGGGTCTGCTCGATCAGGAGGTCCTGACCGTTGACTCCGACGAGCAGACGCGGGCATCGATCACGATGCGCTCGCTGTTCGCGCTGACCGGTATGGGCTTCATCCGGGACACCGACAACCGGGCGGTCACCGAGACGTCGGATCTCAACCGGATTGATCCGGCCGAGCCGGTCCGGATCCGCGTGTCGCCGGCGTGGGTGCGCATCGACGCGCGGTTCGGCTCGGTGTTCCAGCGACGCCGCCGCGACCTCGGGATGCTGGTGGGGTGAGGTCGCCTACACCAGCCACGCCGCCGCGTTGGGTGGCAGCAGACCGTCGACCAGCGGGGCCGAGATCAGCAGCAGTTCACCCGGCGGGAGCGGCACGGCAACGCTGCCGGCGTTGAGCGCACAGGTCAGGGAGCCGCCCGAGCGGCGAAACGCGAGGCAGTGCTCCGGCGCGCCATACCAGTCCACCGACGGGCCGGTGAACTCCGGACGCGTGGCACGCAATTCGATGGCGCGTCGATACAGCGACAGCGTCGACGACATGTCCTCGAGCTGCTTCTCGGGTGTGAACTGCTCCCAGCCGGCCGGCATCGGCAGCCAGGTCGCGGCGTTCGTGCTGAACCCGTATGGCGGCGCCGAGCCTTCCCACGGCACCGGGACCCGGCAGCCGTCGCGGCCCCGTTCGGTGTGCCCGGAGCGCTCCCACACCGGATCCTGGAGTGCCTCGTCGGGCAGGTCGACGTTGGGCAGGCCCAGCTCGGCGCCGTTGTAGATGAACACGGTGCCGGGCAGGGCGAGCTCGACGAGGGCCATCGCCCGGGCCCGGGCGATGCCCACCGCCGAGTCGAGCGGGCTGCCGGGGTCGGCCTGGACGGTGCGGGCGTAGCGGGTGGCCTCGCGGTCCACGTCGTGGTTGGACAGCGTCCAGGTGGGCGTGCCCGCGACCAGCAGGACCGACGCCAGCGAGTTCGCGATGGCGTCATGGATCTCGGCGGCGTCGAAGCGTGCCTTGGCGAGACGGAAGTTGAAACCGAGGTGCAGCTCGTCTGGCCGCAGGTATTCGGCGAAGCGTTCGTTGTCGTCGACCCAGATCTCGCCGACATTGGCCGCGCCCGGGTATTCATCGATGACCTTGCGGATCTTGCGGTGGATCTCGTGCACCGCAGAGTTGTTGAATCGCGGGTCCCGGTCGTGAGTGACCGTCGGTGTGAGCACCGTCAACAGCTCGGGATCGATATCCGGGAGGTCCGCGGGCTTGGCCATCCCGTGGGCGACGTCGATGCGGAAGCCGTCGATGCCGCGGTCCAGCCAGAACCGCAGGGTTGTCTCGAGATCGTCGAAGACCTCGGGATTCTCCCAGTTCAGATCCGGTTGCTCGGGGGCGAAGATGTGCAGATACCACTGTCCCGGCGTGCCATCGGGTTCGGTGACCCGCGACCAGGCCGGACCGCCGAAGACGCTGTGCCAGTTGTTGGGTGGCTCGTCGCCATTCTCGCCGACGCCGTCGCGGAAGAGGTAGCGGGCGCGTTCGGGGCTGCCGGGCCCGGCCCGCAGCGCCTGCTGGAACCACTCGTGCTGGTCGCTGGTGTGGTTGGGGACCAGGTCCATGGTGATACGGATGCCCCGGTCATGCGCTTCGGCGACGAGCCGATCGAAATCGGCGAGGGTGCCGAAGGTCGGGTCGATGTCACGCGGATCTGCGACGTCGTAGCCGTGATCGGCCATCGGGGAGCGCATGATCGGACTCAGCCAGATCGCGTCGACGCCGAGCAACTCGAGGTAGCCGAGCCGGTCGATGACCCCGCGCAGATCACCCACGCCGTCGCCGTTGCTGTCGGCGAAGGATCGCGGGTAGATCTGGTAGAACACCGCCGAGCGCCACCAGATGTCGTCGGCGGGGTCGAGTTGCGAAGCCACTTCGTTCACCCGGCAATTGTGCCTCACCTGTGTTTTCGATGAGGAAAGCGGGCGTCTCGGGCGCGTCGGCCGTCGGCAAGGTCAGAACGGCGCGTTGACCATGGATTGCGCCGCCATCTCCATGTAGTCGACGAGGGCGCGCCGATGGGCGTCGTCGAGGGTGTCGGCGTCGATCGCGGCGATCGCGATGTGCATGCACCGCAACCACGCGTCGCGTTCGAGCGGGCCGATCCGGTACGGGTGATGCCGCATCCGCAGCCGTGGATGGCCGCGCTCGTCGGAGTAGGTGCGCGGTCCGCCCCAGTACTGTTCGAGGAACATGCGCAGGCGCCGCTCGGCCGGCCCGAGATCGGACTCGGGATACAGTGGCCGCAGGATCTCGTCCTTGGCGACCTCGGTGTAGAAGACCTGGGTCAGTCGGGCGAAGGTGTCCGCGCCGCCGATCTCGTCATAGAACGTCGACGGCGACGATGCGGGGGCGGGCTGCGCGCCGCCGGGGATCTGTGCGCTCACACCCTCCAGTCTGCCGTGAACGGCCCCACGGGCGTGCCACGACGATCTCTTTCGCGGTCCCGGTGGCTCTACGACGCACGGTAGGCCCCGGTGGGCCAGGGACCCGTTGGTGAGCTAGATTGATCACACGACCTACGGGTGCAGCTCGCCCGCCAGGCGGGCTGGAGATCGAAGGGAAGTCAATGGATAGCTTGATGGTCGGCATCGGGATTGTCGTCACGGTCATCTGCATCGTGTTCGTCATCCTGTGCGTCGCGTCGATGGCGTATTCGTTTGGACTGAAATACCCGAAGGTGCCGGAGTACACACTCGATCGGCCGTGGACGCACAAGCCGTTGCTGTTCAGTGCCACCGAGATCGAGCCGATGGCGCTCCCGCACCATGCGGATCCGACCGATGTGGATGGAGGCTCGGCCAGTGGCAAGTGGTGAAGTGACCGCGGCGGTCGACGTCGTCCCGGCGAGTGCGTTGCCGGTCGGCACCGTGATCACCAACAGCGGCCGGGTCTCGGCTGCCCGGTTCCCGGGGCAGGCGCCGACGACCCCGCCGTTTTCGCAAGCCGATCTCATCGCGCTCGACGAGGCACTCAAGGCGGCCAGCGAGAAGGCGCTCATCCGGTTTTCGGTGTTCATCGGTGACCTCGGTCCGGACCCGGTGGGCGATGCGCGCGCGGTGCTGGCGAAGGCTCCCGAACCCGCCTACGGGACGCTCATCGCGGTCTCGCCGAACACCCACGACGTCGTCGTGGTGTCGGGGGCGAAGGTCGTCGACCGCGTCAACGATCGGGTGGCCCAGCTCGGTGTGACCGCTGCGATCGGCAGCTTCCGCGCGGGCCAGCTGATCGACGGGCTCATCGCCGCGCTGCACGTCGTCGCCACCGCCGCGGCGCCGTCCTGAATCGCCGGGGCGAGCGTAGCGACGGGAAATCGCCGGGGCGAGCGTAGCGACGGGAAATAACCCCGCCGGGTCAGAACTCCCAGTCCTGGCCTTCGGCGAGCGCGGCCATCGTGGTCTGCCCGTCGAGGGCCTCACGGATGATGTCTGCGTGCCCGCAGTGATGCGCGGTCTCGCGGATCTTGTTCAGGACCATGCCGCGAACCGTCAGCCAGGAACGCTCGGGCGCCCACGGCGCCGTCGGCTGCGGAATGCGGGCGTCGAGATCGTCGATGCCGGCGATCATCGCGTCGAAGGCAGCCGCGCCCTCGTCGAACTCGGTCAGCCAGTACGCGAGTGACTCCGCCGGCAACAGGTCGTAGGCGTGCGCGAGCGCAGCCATGTCCAGCTCGGCGTGCTCGTCGCATTCGGAGATGATCGTCGCCGAGTGCCGCTCACCCCAGGCGAGATGCTTGAGCAGGCCGCCCAGGGTCAGCTCGCTGACCGTGGTGCGACTGCGGGCCTGATCATCGGTGATGTCGCGCAGCGTGACGCGGAACAGGTTGCGCTGGTCGGCGAGAACGGCGAGCAGATCCGCCTTCTCCCCGGTGACGTCGGCGGGAACGGTGACGGGGGTGTACAGACCGGACATGATGCGAACCTCTTCGTGGTGGGTGTCGTGGTGCTGATACCGAGGACACTACGAACGATCGCGGACAGTTCCGGTCCGCAATGGCGCGACGACGACGAGAAGTTGTGGAACGAGGCGGCCCGCCCGACGGACTGACGGTGCGGCCCGCCGCACTGGCGGGCCGCACCGTCCCGGGTCTCGTGTCGATCTTTCTGCGCGGAGTCGCCCGGGTGCTCAGCCGGCGTCGAAGGCGCGGTTACGCAGCGACCGCGCGACGCCGTCGCGTCCTTCCGAGATCAGCCGCTTGAGGGCGGGTGGATGGTCGGCGGCGAGGAATCCGTCGGCGGCCGCGAGACCCGCCTCCGAGACCGCCCACGTCGGGTAGAGTCCCAGCACCACGGTCTGCGCGACCTCGCTGGAACGGCGGGCCCACACACCGGGCACCGCAGCGAAGTACTGCTGCAGGTAGGACTCGACGAGCTCATCCTGGCCCGGTCGCGCGAAACCTTCGATCATCGTGCGGACGTAGACGTTGGACAGCGAGTCGTCGTCGATCGCCTGCGCCCACGCATCGGCCTTGGCCGCGGGCAGCGGCCGGGACGCGCGGGCCGCGGCCGCCTGCCGGGCGCC
>JASGFO010000122.1:0-11434 GCA_047605505.1 Gordonia sp. (in: high G+C Gram-positive bacteria)
CGTCTGCGTCGGTGAGGTCCTTGGCGCGCAGGTCTGCGGACAGACCGGTGGCGGCCAGGATCTCCTTGGAGGTGGTACGACCCACCCCGTAGATGTAGGTCAGTGCGATCTCCAGCCGCTTCTCGCGGGGGAGATCCACACCAGCAACACGTGCCATGTGGCAGTTCCTTCGTGCGTTCCAGAGGTCTGCTCCTGGTCCGTCCCGAACGCTGTCGGGCTCCGGCCTCTGAAAACCGGAGGTGGGCGGCGGCTCGTCCGCCACCGCTGGTGCCAGGAGGGCTTCACTGTCTTGTTCAGCTCTTCTTGCTATTCAATTGTGGTGTTCACCAAGCACTCTGGTGAAGCGGGTGTCAGCCCTGACGCTGCTTGTGGCGCAGGTTCTCGCAGATCACCATGACCTTGCCGTTGCGGCGGATCACTTTGCACTTCTCGCAGATCGGCTTGACGCTCGGCTGAACCTTCACGTCGATCTCCTGTGTTCTCGCCCGCGGGCACGACTCAGCGCCGTACCGCACGGGTGCGATTCTCCCGACCGGATTCGGTTCGGGACGTCCCTACTTGTAGCGGTAGACGATGCGCCCACGACCGAGGTCGTAGGGCGAGAGTTCCACGACGACCCGGTCCTCAGGGAGGATGCGGATGTAGTGCTGCCGCATCTTCCCGCTGATGTGGGCGAGTACCTTGTGTCCGTTCTCCAGCTCGATGCGAAACATCGCATTCGGCAGGGGTTCGACCACCCGGCCCTCAACCTCGATGGCCCCGTCCTTCTTCGCCATGTCCTCCGCGATCCTCCGGTTGGACGCCCCATCGGGCGCCTACCCGGGATAACCCTGGTCAATCCGTTACTGTGTGGGCACCGCTGTCCGCGGTCCATGTGGCCGTGGGTTGCCGGTGCCGTCACGATCGGCGCCGGCCGCGCCTTCGCTCCCGGTGTCCCGGGATGAAGACATGAGCAGACCGGCACCTCACGCACCGAGGGTCCATGCTACGCGCCGCGCGGTGTCACGCCAAACCGACGCCGGGCCGATCCACACCGCCACCGGGCTGCGACCCCAAAGACCCGGGTTCCGGCACGTCCGCTTTGGCAGACTGGGCCCATGCGCGCCTTTCTGATCCGAACCGGCTCGACCGGGGCCACCCTGTGGATCGCCACATTCTTTGTGCCCGGGCTCTACTTCTCGTGGGATCCCGGGGACAGCTGGTGGCAGAAGGTGGGCATCGTGTTCTTCGTGGCGCTCGTCTTCGGGGTGGTGAACGCCGTCATCAAACCCGTGGTTCAGCTGTTCTCGATCCCCTTCTACATCCTGACCCTCGGCCTCGTCCACATCGTGATCAACGCCGTGATGATCTGGCTGACGTCGTGGTTCACCCGCAACACCACGGGGTGGGGCCTGCAGTTGACCGAGTTCTGGTGGCAGGCGATCTGGGGCGCGATCGTGGTGTCGGTCGTCGGCTGGCTGATCGCGATGGTCATGCGGGAACCGGTGGAGTAGCGGGCGAGGATGGCATCCATGCGAGACACCCTGTCCACGCTGCTGCGACGCCGGGGTGCGCTGGTCCTGGCCGCCGTCGCGGTGATCCTGGCGCTCGTGGCGCTGGTGCTCGTCGTCGACGACGGGACCGACGATCCGCGCACGGTGACCGTCGTCGGCTCCGGCACGAGCACCGGCGCCCCGGACACGCTGCGGGCCGAGGTCGGGGTGTCCTCGTCGGGCCCAGATGTGTCGTCGGCGCTCACCACGGCCAATGAGCGGATTCGTGCACTGACCGATGCTGTGGTCGCGGCCGGTGTCCGGCGCGAGGATGTGCAGACCCAGCAGGTGTCCCTCGGGCCGAGATACGCCTCGGGCCCGGACACCACCGCGATCACCGGCTACCAGGCCACCAACTCGATCCGCATCATCATCCGTGATCTCCCGAAGGCCTCGGCGGTCCTCGCGGCCGCGGCCGGCGCCGGCGGCGACGACACCCGCATCTCCGACGTCGGCTTCGCGATCGACGACAACTCCGGGCTCCTGTCGCAGGCGCGTGCCGCCGCATTCGCCGATGCCCGCTCACGCGCCGAACAGTACGCAGCGCTGGCCGGTGACGATCTTGGCTCGGTTGTGACCGTCCGCGAGAGCGCCGCAGGCGACCACTCCCGGAACCTACGAACGCGATGCCGTGTCGTCGGTGCCCGTGGAACCCGGCCGGCAGACGGTGAACGTCACCGTGACGGTCACCTTCACCCTGCGCTGAGCCCGAATCTCGGAATCCCAACGGCCCCCTCGGGTCCTCAGACCTCCAGCATGATCGTGACCGGTCCGTCGTTGACCAGCGACACCGACATGTCTGCGCCGAATCGGCCGGTCGCGACCGGCGCCCCGGCATCGCGCAAGGCGGCGACAACGGCGGCGACCAGTGGCTCGGCGACCGCCCCCGGTGCCGCCGCATGCCACGACGGACGCCGTCCCTTGGCGGTGTTGGCGTACAGCGTGAACTGACTGATCACGAGGATCGGGGCGGCGAGATCGGCCGCCGAGCACTCCCGGGTGTCGCCGGGGCCGGTCAGGATGCGCAACCGCCAGATCTTCTCGGCGAGGGCACGGGCCTGTGCCTGCGTGTCGTCGTGGGTCACCCCGATGAGGGCCACCAGCCCCTGGGCGCCGTCGTGGAGGTCGAGCTCGCCGATCGTCGTGCCGTCGACGGCCACCGCCGCCGACGTCACCCGCTGGATCACCGCACGCATGCCGATCAGCATGCTGGGCGGGTCACTGCGACGGCAACTCGGGTTTCGCGGTCTCGGCCGACCCCTCGTCGTCCGCCCGTCGACGCCGCGCGTCGTCAGCGACGTACTGCCGGGTCGCCCGGTTGCCCAGCAGGTACACGCCGAAGACCACCGCGCCGAACACCGTGACCAGCAGCCCGAGGACCAACAGGATCGCGATGTTCCCACGGGCGAGCTCGGCCTCGTGGATCGCGGTGATGAGCGCAAGACCGACCAGACCGAGGATCGGGACGCCGGCCACGAGCGCCAGAAATTGCGTCACCACCAAATAGCGGTGCGCTGCCCGGGATCCGCGCCGAAAGCGGAGGGTCAGCAGGCCGTCGCCGATCGCGACGACGATCACGACACTGCTCACGACCAGCTGCGCCGTCGGCGTGATCGCGAGCTTCTCCGACACCCGGACGATGGTGTCGCGCGACCCGAGCACCAGCAGCCAGCCGATCCAGGCGAGCTGGGCGGCGATGACCACCGCGATGCCGATCGTCCGCACGCGCACGGCCGCGCCGATCTGCCAGGGCGGCGCCGAGCCGCCATCGGCCGCCCCCTCGGCGCGGCGGTCCACCACGACCACCGTGAACGGTTTGGGACCGGTGGGGGGCGGCTCGGGCGGCGTCGGGACGGCCGCCGACGGAGATCCGACGACGGGGCGGCCGAGGCGGGGCGCACCGGGATGATGGACCGCGCCGGGACGACGGACCGGGCCGGGACGACGGGGCAGCGCCGCGGACGGCCGATCCGGTGCCCGTGGCAGGCCGGGCCGACGCGGTCCCGGCGGCAGGGGGCGCCCGCGCGGACCCGGTTGACCGGCATCCGGCGTCTTCGGGATGTCTGTCATGGCACATCTCCTCCCCGGACAAGCCGGATGTGCGGCCGAGGCTACCCACAATGTCTCCCGACGCGCGTCTGCTGATCAGTGGAATCTCGCCCCTGGCGCGGGATCCGGCCCGCGGCGACGTCGGTGGCCTACCGTGTCAGAGGTGGGACGCGTCACCGCCCGAAAACGGGTCACCAGGGTTCGCCGCGGCGAGGCCGCCGTCACCCGGCCGGACACCCTGGCCGTCGAGGAGCCCCTCGAGATCCGGGTCACCGGACAGCCCTACACGGTGACCATGCGGACCCCCGGACACGACGTCGAGCTCGCCGCGGGTCTCCTGGTGTCGGAGGGCGTGCTGCGTCGGACCGCCGATCTGATCACCGCGCGGTACTGCGCCGGGGCCACCGAGGGTGGCGTCAACACCTACAACATCCTCGATGTCACGATCGCTGAGGACGTCGAGCCGCCCCGACCCCGGGCGCGGTTGACCACGAGCGCCTGCGGCGTGTGCGGAAAGGACAGCATCGACGCCGTCTCGGTGCCCCCCGCCTTCTCCGCGGCATCGGATCCGCTGGTCGTCGACGCCGCCACCGTGCTCGACCTGCCCGACCGGCTGCGCGCCGCGCAAACCGTCTTCGACCGGACCGGCGGTCTGCACGCCGCCGCGCTCTACGATCCGGCAGCCGACGAGATCCTCGTGGTGCGCGAGGACGTGGGACGCCACAACGCCGTCGACAAGGTGATCGGCTGGGCTGTGCTTCACGATCGCCTGCCCTTGTGCGGCACCGTGTTGCAAGTGTCCGGCCGGGCCGGATTCGAGCTCGTCCAGAAGGCCGCAGCCGCGGGTGTCCCGATGTTGTCGGCCGTCTCGGCACCGTCGTCGCTGGCAGTGGAGCTTGCTGTGGCACAAGGGATCACGCTCGCCGGATTCGTCCGCGGCCAGTCGATGGTGCTGTATTCCCGCGCTGATCGCGTGCGACCGGAGGTCGCGTCCTGACGTGACTGCGGCACGTCCGGTCCCCGCCGGCCCGCAGTTACTCGAGCAGGCACCACCCGTCGCCGGTCCGCTTGGCCTTCCCCGGACTTGCCATGTCGGGAAGCCCGGCCAGGGCACCACCGTCGAGGGAGAACGTGGCCTCATCGCCGGTCACGACGAGATCGGTGACCTGGAATTGGATTTCGGGGATTCCCGATGCGCCGGCACCGGCGTCACCGAATTGCGTCTCGAAATCGTCGAGCTGGTCCTGCAGGCCGGACTCCGGGCAGGCATATCGTCGGGCACCCGCGAAATCGAATCTGCCGATTGCGGTGAAGAAGCCGTCGACCGCAGCCTCGACGCCCTCCTGGTCGGCGCGCGCTGCCGAGGAAGCACCGGCCGAGGCGGGCGCCGACGCATTCGCCTGCTCCCGCGCCGCCGAAGCGCGCGAATCCGGGTCCGGGTCCGAACGCAGGAACAACCACCACGCCCCCACTCCCAGCACCGCCAGGACAACCACCGCGCACAGCGCCGCCACCAGCAACAGCAGCCCCTTGCCGCCGGAACGCCGCGGCGCGGGGCCGGTCGCCGGTGTCGGTGCCCCGGCATCGATGGCCGGGGGTGGCCCGAAGGCTTTGCCGACCTGATAACCGTGCGGACCACTGTGCAGCGGCGGAGAACCCGGCGGCATTTCCGGATGGGCCGGGCCGGTGCGATGATATTTCGTCGGACCCTGCGGCTCGCCGGGTCGTTGACCGCCCGCAGCACCGGGAGCGGCCGATGGCGGCCGGGGTTGTGCCCGACCGACGTTGTCGGTTGCCTGATCATCACGACGGTCGCGGAATGTCATCGGATTCTCCCGTACCTCGGGCCGTGCGGCGGTGTCGAAATATTCTTCACCGTATGGCCGGCCCGGCCCGAAACCCCGGAAATTCCTCTGTTTTCTACTGATCGCAGGACGACGGCATGCGGTCTGCGCTCAGGGCGTGTCTCCCCATTCTTCTGCGAGGGATTGGTGGTTCCGCTGTGCGGCCGGCAAGGCGGAGGACGGGAGCCATAGCGGAGCTATGGCGACCGACGACAACGCAGCCAGGCGTGCAGCGGGGCCGCCAAGACCCGCAAAGGGAATGGGGAGACACGCCCTATTAGCTGAGCAGACACCACCGACTCCCGTCGCGGCGCGCGGATCCGGGGGCGGCGTCGGCAATCCGCACGTCGGCGGACAGGATATCCGCGGAATAGGTTGCCGTGTCCCCGGTGACGTTCATGTCGACCACGGTGTAGCCGACATCCCCCTGACCATCGCGGTCCCCCGGGATCGCGGCGAGCACATCGAGCAGCGTGCGCAATGCGCGCGCCTCCTCGCAGAGGTACTGCTTGCCGCCCCGGAAGTCGTAGTCATTGAGCTCGGCGACGTACCCGTCGAGTGCGGCCCGGATCTGCGCCTCGTCGCCGCCCTCACCGTCACCCCCACCCCCGATCCCCAGCACACCGCCGGTGGAGCCGCTGCCCGAGGACGCCGCGATCACGGCCCACGCACCACCGCCGACGGCCAGGAGCACCACGATCGCGATGACCGGGATCAGCCACACCGCGCGCGACCGCCGCGGACCGGCGGCCGGCGGTGGACCGACCGGCCCGGGTCCGAATGCCGGCTGCGGACCCGACCGGCCCGGGCCGGGTGGCGAAGAGTAGCCGCCGCCCGGCGCGGGACCGCCACGTGGAGCCGGCGGGAACGCGCCGGGCGGGAGCCCGCCGGTAGGTGGGCCGGGTGGAAACGGCCGCGTGCCGGGCGGCCCACCGTAGCGGGGTCCGGATGATCCCGGCGGCCCGCCCGGGGGTGGCCCACCGACGATAGTCGGGGGCGCACTCGGCGGCCGGGCGGCCGGCTGCTGCCAGGAGCCACCGGCTTGCCCTGGGCCCCAGGGTGATTGGGTCATCGATCAGCCTTGTCCGTCGGCGTGCCCCGATTCACGGGTTTTGTCCGGAACGTCACCAATCAAGGGTAGGGTGCCGGACCCGTGGACGCAGCCGAGCGCCACTGTCAGGGTGATCGTTTCCCCTGCTCAGGGAAGAATTTCAGCCGATCAGACGACAGTCGGCCAGCGACGACCCGCTCATCCGCGCCGGGGCATCAACGCAACCGGCACCGGGCTGTTGCGCAGGATACGGCCGGCGGCGGTACCCAGGAACACTTGCGAGCGCTGGGCGGCCGCACCGGAGCCGAGCGCCAGCAATTCACCGGGCTGCCACGACACATCGGTGAGGGCACTCGACCAGTCCGGTCCGGTGCCGACGACCATCTCGACGTCCGGCACCGGGAATCGCTCACGCACCCGGGCAAGCTCGGCAGCCACCTGGTCGCGGGTCTGCGTCACCCAGCGCTCGATCATCAGCTGTTCGGCACCGGGGACCGCAGCCCCACCGAAGGCGGCCTGCGGCCGCACGGTGAACGACACGACCCGCAGCGGAATCGACCATGCGCGCGCCAGCTCCGCGGCCGCGGCGAGCAATCCACTCTCGTCCGCGGCGCCCCCGTAGCCCGCGGTGATCCGGGTGATCCGCCCCGGTGGCAGCTCATATCCCCGCGGCGCGATCACGACCGGCAGTGCCGCCGTGTGCACCAACCGGTCGGTGACGCTGCCCAGCGCCAGTCGGCCCATCAGTCCCGACGACGACGAACCGACCACGACCATCGTCGCGTCGTGCTCGCCGGCCAGGGCCATCAGTCCGGCCGCGGTCGAGCGGCCGGGCGCCACCACGGTCGGGATACCGGTGCCGCCCGGCAGACGCCCGATGACCTCGTGCAGTGCCTTCTCGGTGCGGGTCACGAGGTGATCGAGGAACTCCTGCTCGAAGGGATCACCGAGGCGTGGACCGGGATCCTCGATGACCGCAACCGCCACCAGAGGCTGCCCGGAGGCCGCCGCGATCTGCACGGCGAGGTTGAGCGGCGCCTGCGATTGGCGGCTCACCGAGAATCCCACCAGGATGGTCATGCCGGCCCCGCGGTCGCAGGCTGGGAAACCACATTGGTGACCGGCAGGCCGAACTGCTCCCGCGCGCGGTCGATGACGTCGAAGCGCAGCCACACCGAATCCTCCGGCGGCTTCGTCGAGATGACGATCTGATCAGGATGGAAGGCCTCGACACCGACCGCGAGCGCCCGCAGCGGACGGTATTCACCGAGTTCGCCGGCCGCGCTGAAGCCGGCCTCCCGCAGCGACTCCAGGGTGTGATCGAGCCGTTCCTGGGCGGCGGCCATGGTCGCCGGCCAGACGTCGAGGGGACCGTGGCTGGCCGCGGTTCCGGTCTCGACCGGGCTGGCCGGGACGACGACGTGGAACGTGGTGTCCTGGCCCGCACCGATCTCGCGCAGCTCCGCCAGCAGGGCATCGGAGTCCACGGTTTCGTTGGCCAGCACCAGCACCCGCGTGGGTGGAGCGGTCGCCTCGATCACCGGGGCCACCGGCCGGCGCGCCACGAAGGCACGGTTGACCAGGAACAACACGACGACGACGGCCCAGGACAACAGACTCAGAACGAGCTGCGAGCGGCTGTCGGACTTCACGCCCATCTGCACGAGGATCGCGACGATCGCCAGCGCAGTGATGATCGACAGCACCGGGAACGCCCACATCTTGACCTTCAACTGCTCAGAGCCGTTCCGGTACCGCAAAACGATCTGGGAGACGCTGATCAGCAGGTAGACGAACAGGATGATCGCACCCGAGGAGTTCAACAGGAACGTGAAGATCGTGTCCTCGGCGACGGCCGCAGCGATCACGCAGAGCAGGCCGATCACCGCCGAACTCAGGATGGCGACCGCCGGTACCCCGCGTCCGGTCACCGTCACGAGCGCGGCGGGGGCCTCGCGGCGGGCGGCGAGAACGAACAACATGCGCGAGGCGGTGTACATACCCGAATTGAGACAGCTCAGCACGGCGGTGAGGACCACCGCATTCATGATGTGCTCGGCACCGGGAATGCCCATTTCCTCGAATGCCGCGACGAATGGGGATGCCCCGTGACCGTCGGCGCTGCCGACGGTGTTCCACGGCAGAATCGTGACCAGCAGAAAGGCCGAGCCCACGAAGAACACCGCGATTCGCACGATCACCGAGTTCGCGGCCTTGGTCACGGCCTTCTCCGGATCCTCGGATTCGGCCGCGGCGATGGTGGCGACCTCGGCGCCGACCATCGAGAAGATCACTGTGACCACGCCAACGGTGATGGCCAGGGCCCCGTTGGAGGCCGGAAAGAATCCGCCGTGTGCAGTGAGATTGGAGAAATCGAGATCCTTTTTGGGCCACAGCCCCACCACGTAGAGCGAACCGAGCACCAGGAACGCGATGATCGCGGCCACCTTGATGCCGGCAAACCAGTACTCGAACTCACCGAACGATGAGACGGAGAACAGGTTTGTGGCCGTCATGGCCACCAGCAGAACCAGCGCAGTCAGCCACAGCGGAATGCCATCCCACCAGAATTCGACGATCTTCGCCCCGGCGATCGCTTCGAATCCGACGACGATCACCCAGAAATACCAATACAGCCAGCCGACGGAGAAGCCGGCCCAATTCCCCAGCGCCTGGCGCGCATAGTCGGCGAACGATCCTGTCGATGGATTCGCCACGGCCATCTCGGCGAGCATCCGCATCACCATGATGACCAGCAGACCCGCAAGTCCATAGGTGATGAAGGTTCCCGGACCGGTGCTCTTGATGACAACACCTGACCCGACGAAAAGCCCCGCACCGATGACACCGCCAATAGCGATCATCGTCAGCTGACGCTGACTCAATGCCTTCTGTAATTCGGGCCCTGCGCCCATACCAGCCACCTCGATCCTGTCGTCGGTCCCATGACCGAACGTCGTGACATAAGACCTATCACAAGGATTCGAGGTTACGCGCGGGTAGCGAAGAAACTGACAGGAGGCAAAGCCGGCAGGCTACAACGACGGGTCGGGTGCGGGGCGCGGGGTGAGGATCCGCGGACCGTCCGCGGTGACGGCGACGGTGTGTTCCCAATGCGCGGCCCGGGATCCGTCGACGGTGACGACGGTCCAATCGTCGTCGAGCACATCGGTCTCGGTGGTGCCGAGGGTCAACATCGGCTCGATCGCGAGGGTCGAGCCGATCACCAGGTAGGGGCCTTTGCCGGGTTCGCCCTCATTGGCCAGGAAGGGATCCATGTGCATCTCCCGGCCGATCCCGTGGCCGCCATAGCCGTCGACGATCCCGAAGGAGCGTCCGAACCGCTTGGCTGCGGCATGGGTGCCCTGCTCGATCGCGTGGGAGATGTCGGTGAGGCGGGCGCCGTCGATCATCGCGGCGATCCCGGCCTCCATGGACAGCCGGGTCGCGTCGGAGAGATCGGCATCGGCGGGCGAGAGCGCCCCGACGCCGTAGGTCCAGGCGGAGTCGCCGTGCCAGCCGTCGAGGATGGCCCCGCAGTCGATGGAGACGAGATCGCCCTCGGCAAGGACCACCGTCGCCGACGGGATGCCGTGCACCACGACATCGTTCACCGAGGAACAGATCGAGCCGGGAAACCCGTGGTAGCCCTTGAACGACGGGATGCCGCCGGCCTCGCGGATGACGGTCTCGGCGATCTCGTCGAGTTCCCGGGTGGAGACGCCGGGCACCGAGGCGTCGCGGACGGCGACGAGTGCCGCCCCCACGATCGCCCCGGCCGCAGCCATCGCGTCGAGCTCACCCGGACTGCGGAACGGAACCCGCTTGCGCCGTCGGAAACCCATGCAGGCGACTATCCGGTGCGGGCCGGATCAGGAGACGCCGGCGCCGAGGACGGCGAGGATCCGCTGATGCACGTCCTGGATGTCGCCGGTCGCGTCGACCGACTTCACGTCGGCGCCGTAGTACTCGAGCAGCGGCGCGGTCTCCGAGGCGTAGACGTCCATGCGGTTGCGGATGACCTCTTCGGTGTCGTCGGCGCGGCCACGGGCCAGCATCCGCTCGACGACGACGTCGGTGTCGACACCCAGCGACAGGACCGCGTCGAGTGACTGCCCGAGGGCGGCCAGGATGTCCTTGAGGGCGTGGGCCTGCTCGGTGGACCGGGGGAAGCCGTCGAGGATGAACCCGTTGGCGGTGTCCGGCTCGGCGAGGCGGGCGCGGACCATGTCGACGGTGATCTGCGAGGGGACGAGGTTGCCGGCGTCGAGATACTTCTTGGCCTCGAGACCCACCGGGGTGCCCTGCGAGATGTTCGCGCGGAACAGATCACCGGTCGAGATGTGGGGGATACCCGCAGCCTCGCTCAGCAGTTCTGCCTGCGTGCCTTTGCCCGCACCGGGGGGACCGAGAAAAACGAGTCTCACTTCAGGAATCCTTCATACTTGCGTTGCATCAATTGACTGTTGACCTGCTTCATGCTGTCCAGCCCCACGCCGACCATGATCAGCACGGCCGTGCCCCCAAATGGCAGGTTCTGGACGCCACCGCTGTTCCCGATCTCGAGGAAGAGGTTGGGCAGCACCGCGATAATACCCAGGTAGATCGAGCCGGGCAGGGTAATCCGCGAGAGCACATAGCCGAGGTAGTCGGCGGTCGGCTGCCCGGGACGGATCCCGGGGATGAATCCGCCGTACTTGCGCATGTCGTCGGCGCGTTCCTCCGGGTTGAACGTCACCGCCACGTAGAAGTACGTGAAGAAGATGATCATCAGGAAGTACACGATGATGTAGACGTAGTTGCTCGGGTCGGCCAAGTAGGTGCCCACCCAGCGCTGCCAGCTCGAGACCGAACCGTCGGCCGACTTCGTCAGCTCGACGATCAGCTGCGGTAGATACAGCAGCGACGACGCGAAGATGACCGGGATGACGCCGGCCTGGTTGACCTTGAGCGGCAGG
>JASGFO010000123.1:0-11431 GCA_047605505.1 Gordonia sp. (in: high G+C Gram-positive bacteria)
CGAGGGTGGGGCAGTCGGGTTCTTTGCGTTCCCCGGTCATCGACGTGAACTCCCCCAACGCGGCGATGCGTCGTTGCCGCAACTTGGGGTCGGTGACCCGCAGATGCTTGACCAGGAACCAGTGCAGTGACCGATACCCGGCCTTGCGGAACAGTCCTCGATCCGACACTTCGACGATGGGTTGCGTCGCTACCGCTTCCACTCGACGATTCGCCCGCTCGATCGACTGGGTCAGCGCAATCACCTCGGCGTCGGAGTTCCGGGACAGATCACCGTCGCCGATGGCGGCGGTGATCTGATCCAGCACGTCGTGCAGTTCGGCGACAAGCCTGGGCAGCACCGCCACCGACCCGTCCAATGATGGCGTATCCATCGACATGTGAATCCCCCTCGCGATAACAGGTACTTCTGTTCGTCGCTTCTATCTTCGATAGTACACGACAATAGTAGGATTCGCCACCCTCCAGTTCGGCTTTTTGTTCGGCCGGCGGCCGGGGCTGGCGAGATACGCCCCTGACCAGCACCACCACGAGGTCCGTAGCGTCCACCGGGATGCGGCCCGACGGACCTGGTGCCGGCCAGCAGCGGCCGCGCAGCGCGCACCCGCCTCGACGTACGCGCCCGGGCACGACGGCGCCGCACGGAAGAAACCGGACTATCGAAAGCGAACCGGGAAGAGCTCTGTTCTCTTGATCACACGATCCCGTTCTGGGCCGAGCCGGGTTCTCCGTGAATCGTTGAGGTAGGACGTCAGTGCCGTAGGCGATTCGAAGCGATACAGCTGCACCTCATGGGGATTACCGTCGTCACCGTCATGCTGGGCGCGTTGAACCACCTGACCGCCATGTTCCTCGATCAACGCCAACACAGTGTCCTCATATGCGGACAGACCCGCAACCTCGCCGTCGTGCGCCCATAGCAGACAGCAGAGCAGCACCTCATCATCGTCGCGACCAACCATGCAGCCATTCTTCCCGAGCTGCACTACTGTCACCGAGGTTCTCCTCCCGTGCGCGACGACGAATGTACTGAAGATCCGACAGCTCAAAGCCGAGCTCGAGCGCACCGGAAGAATCCGGAAGCTGATCAACCGCGACAAGCCGGACCTGCCGCCGTGAACCGTGTCGGAGGGCATCTGTCCGTGGGTTCGTGCATCCGCGTCCAGGTGCCATCGTCCGCCACCGAGGTAATCCTTCACGTAAGGCGACTGCTAATCGAGAGCGCGGGAAAAATAGACGCGATCGAAGCCGTCCTGCGTGCGGCGTGCGATCTCGCGAAACCCCCGCCGCGGGTAGTAGCCGAGGTTTTCCGTCATCTGCGCATTGGTGTAAAGCCTCAGCTCCGGGAGCCGGAGCCTCCGTGCTTCCGACTCGGCTCGCTCGATCAGCTCGCCGCCCACGCCGTAGCCCTGCCGAGAGGGGTCGACCGCCACGTTCTCGATCAACAGATGGTCGGTATGTGGCTCGATGACGAGGACTCCCCCGAGTTCGTTCTCCGCACGAGCCAGGATCACCCGGCCTTCGGCGACCGCGGCCCGGTAGTCGGCATTCAGCGGAGCGGGCTCTCTGCCGATGCGTTCGATGTAGGGCGAATAAGCGGCGCGCACCAGGGCCTCGATGTCGGGCACATCCTGAAGGGCCGCTCTCACGAAGCGCAGCGAATCGTCCATCCAACTCAATCTCTCAGCTCACCCACCGATATCGCTGAGGTGGTCCGGAACACCGAGCTGATCGGGCAGCACGACCTCAACGCCGACACACCGAATCGGCGGAATATCATCTTAACCCCAGGTCAAAGGACACTTTCCAATCGTGCGCGAGGGGGGACTTGAACCCCCACGTCCGCCGGACACTGGAACCTAAATCCAGCGCGTCTGCCAATTCCGCCACTCGCGCGTGCGCGCACCACCCTACCGTCGCACACGCACAGACCGAAACGGGTTACGGCCACGCGGCGGTCGCGGTGGTTGACGCAGATCACCAGCCCCGTGACCAGCACGGAGTCGGCGGCCCGGTACCGTCGACGGTATGTCCTCCATGCCCGCGCGTCGCCGCCACCGCCCGGCTCTCGCGGTGCTCGTCGTCGTGGCGGCGGCCGCATGCCTGGCGCTCGCCTGGTGGCAGTGGAGTCGCTTCGAATCCACCAGCGGGAGTTTCCAGAACCTCGGCTACGCCCTGCAGTGGCCGGCCTTCGCCGTCGCCGTCATCTGGGCGTACCGCCGCTTCGTCGTGCTGGAAAGCGACCCCGACGAGGCCCGGCGCGCGACCATCACCGCCACCGAGGTCCCCGCCGGCCTCCTGCCGGAGCGGGCCGCCACCCCGAGCGCCTCGTCGTTCGGGAACACACCCGACGCCGACGGCGATCGTACCCTCGCCGAATACAACCAGTACCTGGCCGAACTCAACCGTAAGGACCGCTCGTGACCCAGTTCGCCAAGCCCGCCACGACACCGGCCGGGAAGGTTCGCGGAGCACTGCTCCGCTACCGCGTGCTCGCGTGGATCACCGGTATCTGGCTTCTCCTGCTGGTGGTCGAGCTGATCCTCAAGTACGGCTTCGACAACGGCGTCCTCGACTTCGTGCCGATCGCGCACGGCTGGATCTACTTCGTGTACCTCATCCTCACCGTGGATCTGGGTATCAAGGTGCGCTGGCCGGCGGGCAGGATCATCGTCACCGCGATCGCCGGCACCATCCCGTTCCTGTCGTTCTGGTTCGAGCACATCCGTACCCGCGAGGTGAAGGCGCAGTTCGGACTGTAGGGTCTCGGGGGTCTCGATCTCGACGGGCTCGATCCGGCGGATACCCGCCCGTGTCCCTACCCGCCCGCCAACTCCCGCAATGCCGGGACCAACTGGGTCAATGCCTTGCCGCGGTGACTCAACGCGTCCTTCTCGGCCGCCGACAGCTCCGCCGACGAGCGGCCCGCGGCCGCGGCGTCGTCGGGCACGAACAGCGGATCGTAGCCGAAGCCGTTGATGCCCCGTGGTTCACGGAGGAGCCGCCCGCGCCATTCACCCCGGACGACGGTCTCGTCCCCGTCGGGTCCGACGAGCGCGCAGGCCGAGACGAAGGCCGCGCCGCGCCGCTCGTCGGGGATATCGCCGAGTTGCGCCAGCAGCAGCGCGTTGTTGGCCGCGTCGTCGCCGTGCCGGCCACTCCAACGCGCCGACAGCACCCCGGGCATCCCGTTGAGGGCGTCGACGGCCAACCCGGAATCGTCGGCAAGACAGGGCAGTCCGGTCGCCACAGCCCCCGAGCGGGCCTTGATCAGGGCGTTCTCCTCGAAGGTCGCGCCGGTCTCGGGCTCCTCGGGATAGGCGGGAACGTCGTCGAGTCCGATCACGTCAAGGCCGGTGATCCCGGCCCGCTCGACCACGCGCCGCAACTCGGTGAGCTTCTTGGCGTTGCGGCTGGCGAGGAGCACCCGTGCGGTCATCGGGCACTGCCGGGCAGCTCGCCCGGATAGGGCTGGGCGAGCACCTCGCGCTGGGCGTCGAACAGTGTGGCGGTGCCGATCTCGGCAATGTCGAGCAGCTTCTCCAGGGTGGCGCGCGGGAAGGTCGCGCCCTCCCCGGTGCCCTGCACCTCGACCAGCGTGCCGGCATCGGTGGCGACGACGTTCATGTCCACCTCGGCACGCGAATCCTCCTCATAGGGCAGATCCAGGCGCACGCGGCCGTCGACGACGCCGACGCTGACCGCCGCGATCATGCACGACAGCGGCTGCGGGTCACCGAGCTTGTCGGCGGCCTTGAGCCAGGTCACCGCGTCGGCGAGGGCCACGTACGCGCCGGTGATGGCGGCGGTGCGGGTGCCACCGTCGGCCTGCAGCACGTCGCAGTCGACGGCGATGGTGTTCTCACCGAGTGCGCCGAGATCGATGCACGCGCGCAACGAGCGGCCGATGAGCCGGCTGATCTCGTGGGTGCGGCCGCCGATCTTGCCCCTGACCGACTCGCGCCGGGAACGTTCGTGGGTGGCGGCGGGCAGCATCGAGTATTCGGCGGTGAGCCAGCCCAACCCGGAACCGCGCCGCCACGGTGGGACACCGACGGTCACGCTCGCGGTGCACAGCACCCGGGTCTGACCGAACTCCACCAGCACCGAACCCGCCGGGTGGCTGGTGAAGCCACGGGTGAAAGAGATCGGCCGCAGTTCGTCGTCGGCCCTGCCGTCAGCACGTGTGGTCACCGATCCACTCTAACCGCGGTCTCACACCTCGAAGACCTGCCCCTGACGGACGAGTTCGACGGGACCGGCGAACCGGCTGCGGGCCTCGGCGAGCACTGCCTGCGCGTCCATCCACGGCGTCACGTGGGTGATCGCGAGGGTCTTCACGTTCGCCTTGGTGGCGGCCTCGCCTGCCTCGATCCCCGACAGGTGCAGGTGCTCGGGCCGGTTGCCGGGATCATGGGTCCACGACGCCTCACACACAAAGAGGTCGGCGTCGTGGGCCAGCTCGATCAGTGCATCGCAGGGAGCGGTATCGCCGCTGTAGGCGACGACCTGCCCGGCGGGCCCGGTCACCCGCATCCCGAAGGTCTGCGGCGGATGGTCGAGCAGGAACGATTGGATCTGCATGCCGCCAAGGGTCACCTCCATGCGGTCGCTCCACTCGTGCGGATCAAAGGTGTCGGTGATGTCGTCGACCTCGCCGGGGAACTCCGACGACGCGAACCCGATGCGCATCGCGGTCCCGGCCGGGCCGTAGAGGGGCGCCTTCTCCGGGGCCGGTGCGGGCGGCGCCCAGCGCCGCCACACGAGCATCGCGGGCAGATCGAGGCAGTGGTCGGCGTGCAGGTGACTCAGGACGACGGCAACATTGTCCGGGTCGGCGACGCGCAGCAGCTCACCGAAGACGCCGGGTCCACAATCCATCAGCACAGGCTGCTCGCCGGGCACGGTGAGCAGGTAACCCGAGCACGCCGCGCCGGGCCCACCCACACTTCCCGAACAGCCGAGCACCGTGACACGCATAGCCCTACCTTGCCATGCGGCCGCAACCAGCAAACCACGTATGGGTCACCTGACGTGTCCGACCCTGCCGATGCTCGGGCCGAGGAACCGGTGGGAGAGCTTCCCGAACAACTCCGGGTCACCCGTCGACTCAAACATCCGCACGGCCTCGCGGCCGGTGTGCGGGTGCAGCATGTCGGACTGGGTGAGCACCCGGAAGACGTCCTTGGCGGTCTCCTCGGCGCTGGACACCAGCGTCACCTCGTCGCCCATTGCGAGCTGGATGACCCCCGACAGCAACGGGTAGTGGGTGCAGCCGAGGACCACGGTGTCCACCCCGGCCTCCTGCAGCGGCTCGAGATAGCCCTGGGCCAGGCCCAGGATCTGCCGGCCGCTGGTGATGCCGCGTTCGACGAAGTCGACGAACCGCGGACACGCGACCGCGGTGATCTCGGCGTCACGGGCCGCAGCGAAGGAATCCTGGTAGGCGCGTGAGGCGATGGTGGCGGCGGTGCCGATCACCCCGATCCGACCGGTCTTGGTGGCCACCACGGCCCGCCGCACCGCGGGCAGGATCACCTCGATCACCGGAATCGGCGCGTAGCGTTCGCGGGCGTCCCGCAGGCAGGCCGCCGACGCGGTGTTGCAGGCGATCACGATTGCCTTGACGTCACGCTCGGCGAGATCGTCGCCGATGGACAGGGCGTGCTTGCGGATCTGCGGAATCGTCAGCGGCCCGTAGGGGCCGTTGCCGGTGTCGCCGATGTAGACGATGTCCTCGTCGGGCAGCAGGTCGATGATCGCCCGCGCGACGGTGAGGCCGCCCACGCCGGAATCGAAGATCCCGATGGGCGAATCGGATGCGGCTATGGGGTCACCCCCGGCGAGTAGGGTCCGGTCGGGGCCGGCCGCGGCGCCCGCCTGCGACGATCCCGGCGCGCCAGGAACCACGCGGCCCCGACACCGCCGATCGCACCGAACAGGTGGCCCTGCCAGGACACCCCGACCTCGCCGGGGAAGACACCCCACAGCACGGAGCCGTAGATGAAGAACAGCACCACCCCCAGCAGCGCCTGCCACAGATTGCGGTTGAAGATCCCCCGGACCAGCAGATAGGTGAGCCAGCCGAAGATGACGCCCGACGCGCCGACGGTCACCGAGTAGGGCGGCGCAAACAGCCACACCCCGAGCCCGGAGATCACCCAGACGATCGCGGTCACGGCCACGAAGCGGCGTGCCAACAGCACCAGGTAGCCGAGCACCACGCCCGGGACCAGGTTGGCCCACAGATGTCCCCAGCCGGCGTGCAGCAGCGGCGCCCAGACGATGCCGTCGAGCCCGTCGACCTGTCGGGGCTCGATCCCGGCGGCGTCGAGGTCATAGTTGGTCGCCGCGTCGATGGCCTCGACCAGCACGAGCACGATGACGATGACGGCCATCGTGATCGCCGACCGCACCCAGCCGGCCCGACGACGCGGCGTCGGCGCGGCGGGCGGCGACGCATACGGGGGCTGCGGCGTGACAGTCATGGGCTGGGTCAACGGTTCTCTCGGTGTGTGGTTCTCGGTGTGTGGTTCGCTCGGTGTGTGGTTCTCTCGGTCGGCGAGCGGGCCGGGCCTCAGGCCCAGAGCTGGCCTTCCAGCGCCGCACCCGCGTCCTCCAGGCTACCGTCGTAGGCCCCGGTCGACAGATACTTCCACCCCGCGTCGGGGACGACGAAGCCGATGTCGGCGCGGCGACCGGCCCGGATCTCGCCGCGCGCCACGCCGCGCGCGGCCTGCAGGATGGCGCCGGAGGAGATCCCCGCGAAGATGCCCTCGGTGTCGATGAGCTCGCGGACGCGCGCGATCGCGTCGACGCCGGTCACCGAGAACCGCCGGGAGAGCACCGTCTCGTCGTAGAGTTCGGGCACGAAGCCCTCGTCGATGTTGCGCAGCCCGTACACCTCGTCGCCGTAGCGGGGTTCGGCTGCGACGATGACGACGTCGGGGTTCTGTTCGGTGAGGTAACGCCCGACGCCCATCAGCGTCCCGGTGGTGCCGAGGCCGGCGACGAAATGCGTGATCTCGGGAAGGTCGGCGTAGAGCTCGGGGCCGGTGCCCTCGTAGTGCGCGGCCACGTTGGCGACGTTGCCGTACTGGTAGAGCATCACCCAGTCGGGGTGCGCCGCGGCGAGTTCCTTGGCCACGGCCACCGCCGTGTTGGAGCCACCCGCGGCCGGCGACGAGATGACCTCGGCGCCGTACATCCGCAGCAGTGCGCGGCGCTCCGCCGAGGTGTTCTCGGGCATCACGCAGATCAGGTGGTAGCCCTTGAGTTTGGCCGCCATGGCCAGTGAGATCCCGGTGTTGCCGCTGGTGGGTTCGAGGATCGTCGCCCCCGGGTGCAGCAGCCCGTCGGCCTCGGCCTGTTCGATCATCCGCAATGCGGGGCGATCCTTGATCGAGCCGGTCGGGTTACGGTCCTCGAGTTTGGCCCACAGCCGCACGTGCGGGCCGTCGGCGGTGTCGTCCCACCGCGGCGAGAGCCGCCGCAGACCGATCAGCGGCGTGTTGCCGACCGACGCGATCAGCGAGTCGTGGCGCACCCCTAGCCGCCCGCGACGGCCGGCAGGATGGTGACCTCGTCGCCGTCGCCGATCGGGGTTTGCAGGCCACCGGAGAAGCGGACGTCCTCGTCGTTGACGTAGATGTTGACGAATCGGTGCAGCTTGCCGTCGGCGACGAGGCGCTCGCCGATGCCGGCGTGGTGGGCGTCGAGGTCGGCGACGAGCTCGGCCAGCGTCGACCCACTGGCGTCGACGCGCTTGGCACCGCCGGTGTGGGTCCGCAGGATGGTCGGGATGGACACGGTTACCGCCATGGTGATCAGCTCCTGATCTCGATCGGTTCTTCGGTGACCGCACCGTCGACGATGCGGTAGCTGCGGACGTCCGCGGTCTCCGGATCACGGGTGGACACCAGGACGTAGTGGGCGCCGGGCTCCCCGGCATAGGAGATGTCGGTGCGGCTCGGGTAGGCCTCGGTCGCGGTGTGCGAGTGATAGATGACGACGGGTTCCTCGTCGTTGCGGTCCATCTCCCGCCAGACCGCGAGCTGCTCGGCGGAGTCGAAGCGGTAGAACGTCGGCGAGCGTTCGGCGTTGAGCATCGGGATGAACCGTCGGGGTTCGTCGGAGGCCTCCGGTCCGGCGATCACACCGCAGGCCTCGTCGGGGTGATCGGCGCGCGCATGCGCGATCATCGCATCCACCAGTTCGTGGCTGATCCTGAGCACGGTAGGGGTCAACGTGGGCCGGGCGGAACCTATTCCGCGGAGCGGCCCGAGATGCGCCGTCATCACCGGCCAGAACCGGGGGAGACCGGGCGAGCCCGTGGTCGCAACGGTGCGCACCCGCTCACCACGCACGCTACGATCCGCCCGTTCCCAGACACCGAACGTGAGGACGCCAAACATGGGCCTCCCCCCTATCGTCGCCGCAATCGTGACCGTGGTGATCGTCACCGTCGGAACCACGGCCTGTCAGGTCAACGACCCAGGCCCGTACCTGCGCGGTGTCACCGCGATCAGTGTGGACCTGGGCACCAGCTGTGCTCTCGCCGACGGCAAGGTCTACTGCTGGGGTGACAACCAGTACGGCCAAATCGGCGACGGCACCACCTCCGATCGCACCACGCCCACCCGCATCGACGGTCTCACCAACCCAACCTCGGTGGCCACCACGGGATCGTCAACATGCGCCATCGCCAACGGCGGCACGGCGTATTGCTGGGGCGAGAACCTCCACGGCCAACTCGGCGACGGCACCACCACCGACCGCACCACCCCGACCCGCGTCCACGGCCTCACCGGCGTCACTGCCATCGCCACCGCCCCACTGACGACCTGCGCCATCGCCAACGGCGACGCCTACTGCTGGGGCTATGGCGAATACGGTCAGCTCGGTGACGGCGCCGCGGCCCTCTATCGCCCGACGCCCACCCGGGTCCACGGCATCACCGATGTCACCGCCATCACGACCGGCTTCACGACGTGCGCCATCGCCAACGGCGGCAACGCGTACTGCTGGGGGTGGAACAGGGACCACCTACTCGGCGACGGCACCACCACCGACCGCAGCGCACCCACCCGCATCGGCAACCTGACCGACGTCACCGCCATCTCAGCTGGCGAAACCATGTGCGTCGCCGCCCACGGCGACGCCTACTGCTGGGGCAACAACACGGACGGCCAGATCGGCGACGGCACCACCACCAACCGCACCACCCCGACCCGCGTCCACGGGCTCACCAGCGTCACGACGCTCAGCTCGGGCTCGACGACGTGCGCCGTCGCCCATCGACAACCCTATTGCTGGGGCGACAACACGGACGGCCAGATCGGCGACGGCACCACCACCAACCGCACCACCCCGACCCGCGTCCACGGCCTCACCGACACCACGGTCCCCTCGGGCGGCCCGACATCGTGCGCCATCGCCGACGGCAACGCCTACTGCTGGGGCAACAACACGGGCGGCCAACTCGGCGACCGCACCACCACCGACCGCACCACCCCGACACGCGTCGAAGGTCTGACCAACGTCACCGCCATCCATCACGATTCGGTGACGTGCGCGATTGCCTCCGGGGACGCGTTCTGCTGGGGTTACAACAAGAGCGGACAGATCGGCGACGGCACCACATTCAACCGAGACCGGCCCACGCGTGTCCGGGCCCCTGAACCAGACCCCCCGGAGTCGTGATACCACCCGCTCATCGCGGCAGCGGCCGAGAGTCACATCAGCGACTCGACCAGCAGTTCCTGCATGACGGTGAGCCAGTGGTAGACGTCGAGGTGGCCGGCATGTGGGTGATCGTCGGGATAGCGGTCGGGGGTGTCCTCGGAGATCCCGAGCATCGCTCCGAGCGCGAGCCGCACGTCGTTGAGGGCGGTCAGCCAGGCCAGCGCCTGGTCCTCGGTGAGTGCGATGTCGCCGCCGGTGGGCGGCAGCGAATCGAGCAGGGTGCCCGCAGCGGCGAGCTTCGCCTCGATGATCTGCGGCTCGTTGACACTGCGCAGGGCCGCGTTGAGGTCGGCCGCGACGGTCGCTGCGGAGAGGTCACGGTCCTGGTCCGGGCGGTGGAAGTCGGGCAACAACCGGCCGAGGGTGAGATCGGCAGGCGCGGTGGTGTGCCCGGTCCGGATGCCGGTCAGTTCGGCCAATTCATCGCGGGGCGCGGCCGCGTCACGTTCGGCCAGCAGATCCGACATCGAGGTCACCATCGCCACCAGCAGCTCGACCTCGTGCCGATCGAGGTTGGAGCAAATCCGCATCGTCGCCCCGCGGCCGCGTCGCTTCCAGGTCCGCACGGGTCAGCAATCGTGCTGCATCGTCGCCCACAGTCCGGCGGCGTGCAGTTTGCGCACGTCGGACTCGACCTTGTCCCGATCGCCGGAGGAGACCACGGCCTTGCCCTCGGTATGAACCTGCATCATCAGCTCGTTGGCACGGGCCTCGGAGTAGCCGAAGATCTTCTGGAAGACGAAGGTGACATACCGCATGAGATTGACAGGGTCATCCCACACGATCGTCATCCACGGCCGGTCCTGCCCCACCTCGGCATCGACGACGGGCTCGGCCACCGTCGCCCCGCCGGGGGTAGCCTCGTGCGCACGCATTACGTCTGGCGCCATACGCTCAAGGGTAAGGGATCCACCGTGCACAACACCGCGCTGCTGACCGATCACTACGAGGTGACCATGGTGGCCGCGGCGCTGCGGCAGCCGCTCGCGCAGCGGCAGTGTGTGTTTGAGGTGTTCGCCCGTCGGCTGCCCGACGGCCGCCGCTACGGCGTCGTCGCGGGAACCGGGCGGGTCATCGACGAGCTCGCGCACTTTCGCTTCGGCCCCGAGGAACTCGCCGTCGTCGAGCGATTCTGCGACGCCGACACCCTGGCCTGGCTGCGCGACTATCGGTTCAGCGGTGACATCGACGGCTACCGGGAGGGTGAGCTGTACTTTCCCGGCTCCCCCATCCTGACCGTGCGCGGCACCTTCGCCGAGGCGGTGCTGCTGGAGACGATGGTGCTCTCGATCCTCAACCACGACAGCGCGATCGCGTCGGCCGCGGCACGGATGGTCGCGGCCGCCGGATCGCGGCCGGTCATCGAGATGGGATCGCGCCGGACACACGAGCGGGCCGCCGTCGCCGCCGCCCGCGCCGCGTACATCGCCGGAGTGAGCGCGACGTCGAATCTGGAGGCCAACCGCACGTACGGCGTCCCGAGCGCCGGCACCGCCGCGCACGCCTTCACCCTCGGTTTCACCGGACCGGACGGCACCGACGAGAAAGCGGCCTTCGCCGCGCAAATCGCGGCGCTCGGCATCGGGACGACGCTGCTCGTCGACACCTACGACATCACCCAGGGCGTGCGCAACGCGATCGAGGTCGCGGGCCCCGAGCTGGGCGCCGTGCGCATCGACTCAGGCGAT